>CAZFVK010000035.1:0-9695 GCA_964522475.1 uncultured Candidatus Saccharibacteria bacterium
TACTGCTAGATCCTCCACTTAGACTGTCTATCTGTGTTTGGGTAGGCAAAGTCCAACCTTTTGGGCAGATGGATTGAGTTGCTGTAGTGGTATTGTTTGTGCCGGTGATCGTGCCAGCTGAAGCTAGAGTGTAGTTATACTACAGGTTCTCATCCTCTCACCCTACTATAGAAAATACCCGACCAAAAGGTCGGGTATTTTCTATGGCTGGGGTGGTAGGACTCGAACCCACGAATGACGGGACCAGAACCCGTTGCCTTACCACTTGGCGACACCCCAGTATTGATGTTTTCTGGTCTTTTATATTTTACCACATTTTGCGAGAAAATGCTATAATTAGGCTATGGCAAAGAAGAAAACTTTTTCTAAAAAAGAGCTCGAGACTCTTTCGGCTGAGGAAATTAACCACAAAATTATTTACGAAAACTATTCGCTGCTTAGGACTCTTGGAGCAGAAGATTTAAGAAAAGAAATGGTGCCGGTGGGAAAAGTTTGTAAGCTGGCGGTGGATTATTTTGTCAAAACTACTGGGCCAAAAAACGATTACGAGAAACATTCTAGAAATGCGCGCAAGAAGATGGTAAAAGGGCTATCCAAAATTGCGCCAGGAGAATACAAAGGTTTTCCAAAAGATACTAAGAACGGCTTAGTAGTAGGTTTTAATCATCCGTCGCTTGGTGAGATTGGTCGGATTATGATGATGAAGGCTGATGTGATGGGGGAATCAATGATGCTTTTTCCAGTGAATTTGCCGTGGTATGAGGCTCTCGCGCCATTTTATGACGAAATCAAAATGCTAGGGATTATCATTACCCCTACGATTACACCGTCTACTTGGAGCAAAATGAAGCTTAAAAAAGGCAGTTTTCTCTACAAGGAAGGGAATCGTATTAAACACGAGTTTAGAGATATGTATACCGACCTTTCGCACGAAATAATCAAAAATGGCGGAGTGATTTTTGTGGCACCATCGGCAACTAGACAAGCCAAAGTGTTTAAAACTCCGGAGGTATACGAGGGGAAGGAGCCGGTAATTCCAACGATGTCACTGCTTGCGCTAAGACTTTACAAAGACCCAGAGATGAAGTGTGATTTTCTACCGATGGCGGTTTTGCCACCAGAGGGATATAAGAGGGGGCTAAATATCCGTAAAAAATACAGATTGATTCCGGGCAAGCCAATGACCGCCAAATATATTCGAGAAAAATATTTTGGTGACAAAACCCCAGACAAGTTAGAGGGATTTGATTACGAATTTCACCGCCGAATAGCGGATGAGCTGCCAAAAGATTTTTGGTTCTAGAATATCTATGATATAATCATAAGCATGAATGACGAAAGTGATGGGTATTTTTATCATCCTTTGGAAAATATTGAAGATATAGAGGTTTTTGAGACGGCGATTGATAGAAGAGTCTTTAATCGCAAACTTTCGAAGGAGCGGCCTTACACTTATTGGACTTTGGAACTTTACGACCAAGAAAACGGGATTCGTGGTGGAGGTGGGTTAGGAGTACTCGCTGCGGATACTAGAAGAATTGCTGAGCAGGTGGAGGTACCGTTTGTTCTGATTACGCCATTTTATCCATCGGAAACACATCAGGTGTGGCAGGATGGCAAGATTTCTGATATCCACAAAACAGTAGATTATAATGATTTTGGGTTTTCTAAAGTAGATGATGTTTTTGTAAAGTGCTGTGGAAATTTGTGTCGGTTAACGGTGATAGAAAAGACTTTTGGGTATTCTAAAATTGTAGCAATTACGGAGCCGAATTTTGGCGAATTATATTCGGGATTGTCAGGATCGGATCACCGTTTGTACCAAGAGGTGTCTTTGGGATTTGGCGGATATCAGGCTTTGAAACTTCTTGGGCTTAGACCAGCCACGATGCAGCTAAATGAAGTAGCAACGTTTTTTGCAGCACTAGTGAGACTGGATGAGCTAGCCTCAAACGGTATGGATTTTTATGAAGCGATGGTCTATACGAGAAAGCACACTCTCTATACCAATCACACTTTGGTCCAAGCGGCGGAAGCAGAATTTTCGTATGATCAGTTTGAAAGATTTGTATTTCCAAACCTCAAGTCTAAACCAGTGAAAAAATGGCTAAAAGATAAATTTGTGGATGACAAAATCAAGCTTTCCTCGGTGACGATTGAGATTGCAGAGCTTCGCTCCGGGGTATCAAAACTCCATGCCAGAGTGGCAAATTATCGTGACATTGCGGGAGAAAGGGTAAAGTTTAAAGCGATCACCAATGGAATTGACATGGAAAAATGGGTGCTGCCGGAGATTATGAAATTTTATCACGACGAGGATATCTTGGATGAATTTGACTTGCCGATGGATAATCTTTCGGAAAAAGTAAAGGCTTTGTCGTCGGATGCAATTCTTAGTTTTAAAGAGATGGGGCGGGCGATTTTGAATCAAGAATTATCGGGACGGCCAGATCAAAATGGGGAAATTTTGAATTTTGAAAATAAAGAAATTTTGTTTGATTTTAAACGGAGATTTGTAGATTATAAAAGGCCTGAGCTACCATTTAAAGACCTGGCGAGGCTGAGAGGAATTTTGGAACCTCTAGATGCTCACTATATTTTGGCGGGTAGGGTACATACAGGAGATTCGAGGATGGAAAAGGTTTTGTATGAGGTTTTGGATAAGGTGGCGACAGATGACTATCTAAAGACACACGTTCATTATATTGCCGATTATGATGAGAAACTTGCCTACGCGCTGTCTGTGGGGTCGAATGTAGCGATTAATGTGCCGGTGGTGGGTTTAGAAGCCTGTGGAACCTCTTGGGAAAAGGACGTGGCTAATCTCAATCTTTTGATTTCAACGGCGGACGGGGGAGTAGCGGACGGTTCGACGGCGAGTTATTTAAATGTTTATGGCATGAGCGAAGACGAAGAAGCAAACGAACTATACCTACGTATGGAAGAGGCGGGAGCGGCTTGGCAAAATAGATTTGATCTCGAGACTTTAATACAAAAACAGCTAGCGGAGTTTTTACCAGTGGTGTCTGGCACGAGAATGCTAAAAGATTACCTAGATTATCTTTTGCCTGAATAAAACTTTTATGTTATAATTATAGGTATGATTTATTTGGATCATGCGGCAGCGACGCCAGTATCTAGAAGAGTGTTTGAGGCGATGAAGCCGTATTTTTCTGATGAATTCTTTAATCCTTCTTCTGCTTATCTTCCGGCTAAGAAAGTTGCGGCTGAATATGAGGCGGCTAAGGGGGCGATTGCGCATGCGATTGGGGCCAAAGTTTCTGATCTTGTCATGACGGCTGGGGCGACCGAGGCGAATAACCTTGCGTTTAGTATGGTAAGGATAGGTACGGGTCCGGCGTGTCCTTCGGACAGCAGCTCCCAAGCCGCTCTGGCCAAGTCCTCATGTTCCGCAGAACACATCGGACCCGTACCCATCCTATACCTTGCTACTGAACACGACTCGGTTCGCAAGGTGGCCCAGAGTCATGGCGGGATGGCGATAGACGTGGATAAAAACGGGCGGATTTTGATGGATGATTTGAAGGCCAAAATGACGGATGAGGTGGAGTTGATTTCGGTGGCACTAGTAAATAACGAGCTGGGGGTGATTCAGCCGCTTTCAGAGATTGCAGCGTATATTCGGGAAGTGAGACTAGACAGGCTTTCACGCGGGGTAAAAACACCCATTTACCTGCATTCGGATGCTTCGCAAGCTTTGAATCTTCTCAACGTAAATGTGGCGAGGCTCGGGGTGGATTTACTTACTTTGAATGCGGCCAAAGTTTATGGGCCAAAGGGCGTAGGGTGCCTTTATGTGTCGCACGAGGTGAAGCTCTCGCCACTATTTGTGGGCGGGGGTCAGGAAAGAGGACTTCGCTCGGGGACAGAAAATGTACCGGGGGTGATTGGTTTTGCTAAGGCAGTCGAAGAGAGCGTTTCGCATCTTAATGGTAACCGCAAAAAATATGCTAAGTGGAAACAGATTTTACTCTCAGAATTACAGGGATATGAGTTGATCAACAAAAAGCATACGCTTGACAATTTTATAGTTTTATGCTATAATGGAATTGATGCTGAAAGGCTAATCTTTCTTCTTGAAGACAAGGGTGTATATGTATCTACGGGGGCCGCTTGTGCTGCAAGTAAGGGTGAAAAATCGCATGTTTTAACTGCGATTGGACTATCTGATTCTGAGATTGCCGGGTCGCTCCGGATTACACTTGGTGAAACCAATAACGAATCACAAATCCATGAGGCTGCCAAGTTAATTAATGAGGCAGTGGCAGTGGAGAGGGGACGGCATGGGTAAAACTGTGTTTGTGGGGATGTCTGGCGGGGTGGATTCGAGCGTGTCGGCGATGCTTTTGAAACAGCAGGGCTACAAAGTGGTGGGGGTGTATATGAAAAACTGGTCCCGCGATTTACCCGGCATGAAGTGTCCGTGGGCAGAGGATCTCGCTGATGCTAAGCGGGTGGCAGTGAAGCTAGGGATAGATTTTGAAGTCTGGGATTTTGAAAAGGAGTATTTTGAAAAGGTAGTAGAGTACATGCTATCCGAGTTTAAAAAGGGCAATACGCCAAATCCGGATGTGATGTGTAACCAAGAAATTAAGTTTAAACTATTTTACGAAAAAGCAATGGAAAGGGGTGCCGATTTTATCGCTACTGGGCACTATGCGAGAGTGATTGACGGAAAACTAGAAAAAGCAGTGGACGAGAAAAAGGACCAGACCTATTTCTTGTACAGAATTTCGGAGGAGGCACTGAAACATACGATTTTCCCGATTGGGGGGATGATTAAAAAAGATGTAAAGAAATTAGCGGAAGAAAACGGGCTACACAATGCTTACAAAAAGGAGTCGATGGGAGTGTGCTTTGTAGGGGAAGTAGGAATGAAGGATTTTTTGAAGGAATATATTGATATTAGACCGGGAGAAATTCGCGAAATTGAGACCGAGAAGAAAGTGGGACATCACGAAGGTGCGGTTTTTTATACGATCGGACAAAGGCACGGGCTGTATATATCTGGAAATGCGGGCGAAGTCAATACCGGACTACCATATTATGTGGTCAAAAAGGATTTGGAAAAGAACATTGTGTATGTTTCTAGAAACTTAAATAATAGTAATATCTGGGTCAAGGAGTTAAAACTAAAAGACATAATCATTAGAGATTATAAACAGGTATTTTGTGAAACTGGACTTGAATTTTCAAGCACGTCATACGCTGGGACGCCGGCAGAACCGCCCCTTCGGGGCGAACCTGTCGGGTCCGTCAGGAATATACGTGTTGAAAATTCAAATCAAACTTTCACGTTTCCCAAAACACCTGTTTATAATCTCTCAGTTCGTTTACGGCATCTGGCACCTCTCGTCCCAGCTGTGCTCAATGGGGATACTTTGATTTTTGAGCAGAGTATCAAAAAGCCTGCGGCGGGGCAATCCGCAGTTTTTTATGATGGGGAAATTTGCTGTGGTGGCGGAATTATAGTCTAATAGTTGTTTATACCATCATCATAGCAGCGTCGGTGCAAAGCAAGATGGCCGCAGTGATGCTGAGAGCCGTTACAACGTAAATATGCATGCGCTCGGTATTGCTGAGTTCTTTGCATTTTTTACAATTGGTACGGCAGCAAGCTTTTTTGTGAGTCTTGGTAGCCGTAGTCGTCCTTTTGGCAGTTTTGGTTGTTTTTTTCTTTTTGGTTTGAGGCATTTAATAACTCCTTTTTTAATGCTTGAGTTTATAATATTATAATATCATACTATAAAATATCGCGCAAGTGCCTGGCACTGTGGTATAATTGTCTCTATGGATGCGAGTGAAATTAGGAAGAAATTTTTAGATTTTCAGGTTTCTAAAGGACATAAGGTGATTCAGCCGGCACCACTGGTGCTTGAGGGCGATCCGACCACACTCTTTACTGGGTCGGGGATGCAGCCGCTTTTGCCATATTTACTTGGAAAAGAACATCCGGAAGGAAAAAGGCTTTGTGATGCGCAGCCGTCGATGCGTTTACAAGATATTGAGGATGTGGGCGATCCGCGGCATACTACTGTGTTTGAAATGCTGGGAAACTGGTCGCTCGGTGATTATTTTAAACGTGAACAGATTGAGAATTTTTTTGAATTTTTGACTAAAATTGTGGGGCTAGACCCAGAGAAGATTTATGTAACTTGTTTTATTGGTAACGAAAAATATGGAATCCCCAAGGATACCGAGGCAGCAGAAATTTGGCAGTCGGTGTTCAAGAAGGTGGGGATTGAAGCAAAAATTGCCGAAATCGGCTCGGCTTCTGAGGGGGATAAACGAGGAATCAAACCAGGAGAGCGAATTTTCTTCTATGACGATAAAGAAAACTGGTGGAGTAGAGGCGGCGGCTGTGAATCTACGCCGATTGGTGATCCATGTGGACCAGATTCGGAAGTATTTTATGATTTTGGTGAAGATAAACAAGATGTGGAGAAATACGGCTTGGCTCATCCAGCTTCAGATGGGGCGAGATTTATGGAAATTGGCAACCAAGTATTTATGCAATATCGCAGACTCCCCGACGGCTCATTCGAAGAATTGAAGAAGAAAAATGTAGACTTTGGTGGGGGTTTGGAACGAATTGCAGCAGCAGCGATTGGGTCTTTTGACGTGTTTAAGATTTCTTTGATGAAGCCGATTATCGAGAAGTTGGAGATGATTTCTGGGAAGTCGTATGACAATAACACTGATGAGATGCGGGTAATTGCGGACCATATTCGGGGTGCGTATCTTTTAGCCGCTCAGGGACTCACGCCATCAAACAAGACTCAGGGTTATGCGATGCGGCGGTTGGTGCGCCGTGCTATCTTACGCGCGCTAGATCTTGGGATTTCCACCAATTTCTTGTCGGAGATTGTGCCGATTGTGGCCTCGAACTATGAAGATTTGCCAGACTCGATTCTTACTCACAGAGAAACAGCGCTTGGTGTTCTTTTGAAGGAAGAAAATGCGTTTAGAAAGACTTTGAACAGAGGTCTTAAGGAGCTGAACAAAATTTCTAAAAATAACAAGGTGCTCTCAGGGCAAGATTTGTTTAAACTTCAAGATACTTATGGTTTTCCACTAGAACTGTCGGTGGAGGAGTGTTATAGGGAAGGAATCGAGCTGACGCCGAAATATCGCGATGAATTTGATGCGGCTCTTAAAGAGCAGAGGACTAGATCTCGAACTGCTTCTAAGGGGATGTTTAAAGGTGGGCTAGAAGACCACGGTGAGCAGACAGTCAAATATCATACCGCTACACATCTTTTGCTCGCGGCACTTCAAAAAATCGTTGCTCCAGATATTGTACAGAAGGGCTCAAATACAACATCTGAGAGGACGCGGTTTGATTTTAATTGTGACCATAAGTTGACGCCGGAAGAAATCAAGGCGGTTGAATCGCAGGTAAATAAGTGGATTTCTGAGGATTTGCCGGTAGTGTTTGACGAATACGAAAAGGCTTACGCTAGGGATACTTTGAAAGCACATGGGCAGTTTTGGGATAAATACCCGGATATGCTTAAAGTTTATACGATTGGAGATTTTGATAACCCGATTTCGCGCGAGGTCTGTGGTGGCCCACATGTAGAGCACACGGGCGTGATAGGGCGTTTTAGGATTGTAAAGGAAGAATCTTCGGCGGCAGGCATCCGAAGGATCAAAGCAGTATTAGAAAACTAAAGGAGGTAAAATTGGTGCGGTATATTCGGGTGGCACGACTAGCGGCGGGTGCTAGCCTTTTGATAGGACTGGGTGATTATGTGCTTTTGAAAATTGGGGCACCGGTGGGGCCTTTTTTATTTGCGTTTGGACTTCTCGGGGTATGTGTTTTGAGACTAAATCTATTTACGGGCAAATGTGGGTTTTTGTTTGAAGATGATTTGAAGTTGTCTGATCTTTTAGTGATTTTGGTTTCTAATTTGATATTTGGGTATCTTTTGGGGATGGTATTTGGACTAATTGATGCTGAAGTTCTGTCTGCGGCTGACTCTAAGGTGGTAAGCTGGGATTTTTCGGCGGAGTTTTTCTTAAAATCGGTGCTTTGCGGGGTGATTATGTACTTGGCCGTAGCGATTTTTAAAAAAGGTTCGCCGCTCGGGGTGCTTATGGGGGTGCCGCTGTTTATCTTCTCGGGATTTCAGCATTCAATAGCCAATGTAATCACCCTGGGAGTAGCGATGGAGCTAGACTGGAATTTGGCAGCTATTATTCTACTCTGTGCGGCAGGGAATTTTGTGGGGGCGATTGCGGCTTGGGGGCTGTGTAAGGATATAATACGAACTTCTTAGACCTCATCTCAAGCGGCAAGAGCATTGTGGTATAACTACACTCTAGCTTCAGCTGGCACGATCACTGGCACAAACAATACCACTACAGCTACCCAATCCATCTGCCCTAAAGGCTGGACTTTGCCAAGTGAAGACCAATCTCGTAGTATAGGCAATGATACTAAAACCTATATTTCTGATTTTTCCCCTGTTTTGGGCGGGTATTACCTCAATGGTACGCTGAACTCTGAGTCTACGCTCGGGCTCTGGTGGAGCAGTACTGCGTCTAATGGTGCGGGTCGGTACCGCCTGGATTACCATGGTAGTAGCCTATATACCGTCAGCGGCGTTCGTCGCTTCAATGGGTACTACGTGCGGTGTGTTCAGGCCTCCTAGTATGGCCTCTACATCCGCTAAAGTATCAAGCTCTTAATACATTCACTATGACACAGAGTTCTTGAAGGATGGTGGGGAGAGGTCGCAGTAAAAGCTGCTACACTCGGCGTCATATCCTGCATGTAGGTTAAGCCTGATACATCTCTAGTTTGGGCTTTTCTTTTCTAAAGAAAAGTCCCAACGAAAAGAAACTAGTATGAAAAATAGTTGAAAAGCGCGGTTTCCAACTATTTTTTGATTATAACAAATTGCTAAGTCATTGAGTCTACTATGAATACAATTGTTTACATACCCAGCTCCACTACCAGTTTTGCTAGTAGTATCATAAGTCCCATAGCACTCACCCCCACTGGTGCCTAAAAGCATAGACGTAATACAAAGTAAGCATAAGCTAGAGGTAGGGGGTTGATTTTTTGATGCGAATGTGTCTATAATACTCTATCTTAAAATAAGGGAGTTTTATGCCAGAAAATATAGCAAACAAAATTTATACAATTCGGGGACAGAAAGTAATGCTAGATTCAGATTTAGCAGAGATATATGGGTACGAAACAAAGTATCTAAACCGTCAGGTTCAAAGAAACAAAGAAAAATTCGAAGGGGAGGAGTTTATGTTTCAGTTGACCAGAAAAGAATCTGAAGATTTCGTGAGGTGCCAAATTGGCACCTCACGAAATATTTTTATTGGCCAAGAGGGCGGGGTTAGATATCTTCCTTACGCCTTTACTGAACAAGGCATTTATATGTTGATGACCGTTTTAAAAGGTGAGCTTGCGATTAAACAAAGCCGGATGCTAGTGATGGCGTTTAAGGCAATGAAAGACTATATAGCAGAAAACAAAGGCCTACTAGACTATCGCGAAAATCTAAACATTACAGCCAAAGTATTAGATAATAGCGACAAAATAATGGAAGCAAAAGAAAAGATTAAGAAAATTGATATGCGAGTCTCTAAACTCGCCACTGAGATGAGCGATGTAGTAAAGCGGACAGAGATATCGCCAGTATTCTTGGACT
>CAZFVK010000036.1:0-9082 GCA_964522475.1 uncultured Candidatus Saccharibacteria bacterium
CTCTTTCATATGAAGAAGGGCATGGATCCTGAAAAATTTCAGGCTCATTACGATATGATGAAAAAAATGTACGAACTGGAGCATCCGGAGGATACAGATGACTTCGACGGTTGTTGATGGATATACCGTGAATACGGTTTTGAATGATATGGAATACGGCATTTATGAACAGGTGTGCTCGAACAGGGACGGCAGCTATACCATCTTCCTGAATGCCAGATATGATAATAAGACCCTGAGGAATGCTTACCTGCACGCACTGGAGCATATTCGGAATAACGATTGGGAAAAGGAGGATGTACAGGAGATTGAAGCGGCAGCCCACGGAGCTCCGGCCCCGATCGAGCCCGAGCAGCCTGCCTGCCCGATCAGCAAGGAGCGGATCCGGCTGGCCATTGAGCAGATCGATAAGGAACGCCGCAACCTGAAGAAGCGCCTCGACAGGATCCAGCGTAAGTATGCCAAGATGACGCCGGCCGAGATCTGGGCACATAATGACCGTATGCTGGCGCGGTATGAGAGCCGGAAGGACGACCCGGAGTTCCGGGGATGGTGGTAAGGAAAAGAAAAAAACGGTTGTATTTTGTTTCAAGAAAAGGAGGGGGCTATCATGAAAAAAGGGTTTTTGCTGCTGTTCACTTTTGTCGCTGCCTTAATCTGCACAGCGGTTCACGCGGATCCCGTTGACTACTCGGACGGCATTGTCTCGTTTCAGTATGATGACTCATATAAGGGAATAATCACGCATTACCATTTCGAGTACGACGAAACGATTAAAGCGGACTGCGTAATTGAAACGCAAATGAAGAGCGAAGAGGAAGACACCGATTATAATTATGCGATCGTAAGCATCACAAATTACGGCGAATCGTGGGCCCAGGAGAATTTTTTAAACGAAAATCTTGAGGACGATTCGATCAAAAGCGTCACGATCACTTCATCCGAGCTACCATATGAAAGAACACTTGAGTGGACAAACGGCCGGATCAGCTACCAGAAATATTTCGGCAATTATGGAGATGTCGGGGCTCTGCTTTCACTGACGACAAATAACGAGGACAGTGAACATTATGCCTTATGCAAAATGATTTTTGATTCTGTTGAGATCGATGATCAGTTCTTTGAATCCGGACTCGAAAACATGAAAGATATGCCCTATGTCATCTACAATAACGGAATTTATTCGCACAAAATCAAACCCTATCTGGAGCAGGTTGTAAATATCTGCGACGCTTATCTTCGATTCGAGATCGAAGACACCGAAGCTTGGAAACGTATAGATTCGATCGAAGAGACGATAAAGACCGATTTTTCTGAGTCCGATTACATGTGCGACCGGGATGTTACTCTTCTCTTCCCGGATGAACTAGACTTTTCGCTTGGAAGAGACAATGACATAATCCGCAGCAAAGAGGACCTGCTCAGAGCTATTGAGTTAGTCGATGAAGATTAACAGTGGGAGCAAAAAGCGCCACCGGATATGTCCGGAGGCTTGGCGCTTATGTTTCATCCATTTGCTCCATGTAAGTATCCAGATGGATCCGCATGCTGATCGGGGAATCAAACGGTAATTGATTAGGCTGATTCAGATTTCTGACGAATCCAATACCTTTATAGAAGGTTTCTCTGTGGGCATAGCAGTCAAGCGTAAGGAAAACAATTCCGCTGAATCTCCTAACCCGCTGAGCGATATAGGCAGAAAACTGGATCAGTGACGACCCAAGTCCCTGATGCTTGTATTCATTCGCTACCGCCAGCCTCGCGATCTTCATGGCCGGCACCGTTGTGTATCGCAGCTCATATTCCGTCTGTTCTTCGAATTCCAGCCTAATGGCGTCATTACATAATGATACATAAGCCATGATCCGGTTGTTGTCTTCATCAATAAAGAGATGGGTAGCGCTTAACGCATTGTTCTGTTCTTGAAGGGCCTCTTTTTTCAAATAATCCTGCATCTCCTGCGAGTGCTTGCGGATTCTTCGCTTTTCTTTTGCACGCACATTGGCTAGATCTTCCGCTGTTTCAACGCACGAAAACGCATCCACCATCGGCAGATGCGTTTCAGATAATAATTGGATGCTATAGTTCATTTTTTCATCACGGCATCGAATTTCGATGCAAGCTGTGCAGCGCCGCGTTTTGCTTTTTCAGAGGTTTTTCGATTAGCTTCTCTGTAAACTGTAACCGCTTCTTTACCCCTGATAACCGGTGTCGGTGCAATCTGTGTCGCCATACGAATACCTCCTTTCTGACCGATTTCGCATACTGTGAAATAAAAGGAGCGATTTGCTCCTTAACACGATTATACATGTTTTCAGTAAAAAAATGTTGCCAATCCTATTTGCATTATTTTGGAAAAAATAAACAATATTTTATCGACATTATACTAATATTAGTATATAATATAATTGTAGCAAGGGAACGGCAGGAATCAAGGAGACACGAGAATGGAAGAAGAGATGACAAACGTAGAATTCAAGACGATCATCGAGATGGTGATCCTGATCCTCGAAAAGAGTAAGACAAAAGAAGAAGCTCTTGAGAATCTCAAGAACCTCACAATCGTAAAAGAATAAGCCACCAGAGGGGGCGGAAACCGAAACATTCCTGCCGGCCGCCCCTCTCTTTAAAATCAGTATAGCAGGAATGAGAAGGAATTGTAAACATGGATGGCGAAAAGAAATACCCGACACCGCGCGGAGCCTCCGCAAACAGAGCGAAAGCAAAGTACAACGCCAAAGCCTACGACCAGATGATGGTTAATGTTCCAAAAGGCTTCCGGGCTGAGATCGACGCCGCTGCCGCTGCTCTCGGATTCAAGAGCCGTAACGAGTTTGTGATGGAGGCAATCCGCAGGATGATGAACCACGAATAACCCTACATAAAAACCGCCCACCCTGCGCCAACAGGATGAGCGGCATATAGCACCCGTACCCTGAGAGGATATCATGATGCCCCTGACATCATCATTATATCCTCTGATCGCTGAAAAACCAACTAAAAGAGGAAAACATGATGAATATTACCAAAACAAAGTCCGGCTCCTGGACGGTCCGGGTCTATATGACCGACGCCGGCGGACACAGGCATTCCAGACGCTTCACCGGAAAAAACAAGGACGATGTCCGGAATGCTGCAAACGACTGGCTCAACGAGGCCACCGTCTATATGGAGTCAACAGCCTTCTGTGATGCCTCCAGGCGCTTTCTCGACCACGCTGAGAAGGTTTTAAGTCCCAATACCGTCCGTGGATACAAGATCGCCGACAGAATGCTTCAGAGAGGCTTCCCGCAGCTCTACCACCGTCCTGTGGACAGGATCACCCGGCAGGATATCCAGTTTGCCATCGACAGTATGGCCGCTGCCGGTAAACGCCCTAAAACAATCGAAAACCGGATCGGCTACGTCAGCACTGTCATGTCCCACGAAGGCCGGAAGATTCCGCCGCACACATTTCCTAAAGGAGAACGGTTCGAACCGAACGTCCCCACAGAGGATCTGATCCGGATCGTCGCCGCCAAGGCCGCAGGAACCCGTTACGAGATCCCGCTTGCACTGGCTGTCTTCGGTCTCCGCTGCGGCGAGGTGTGTGCCGTCAGGGCCGAAGACATCAGCAGCGATAACATCCTGCATGTACACAGAGCACTCGCCACCGATGACGACGGTTTCATCAGCGAAAAGGAACCGAAAGAGGATGCTTCCGACCGGTATATTGTCATACCGGCATCGTTGGCTGACGCAATCCGTAAAAAGGGCCGCGCGACATCCATGTCCCCTAAGGCATGGTCAGACGCCTTCCCTGATCTGCTGAAGCGGGCCGGCATTCCGGAGGAACAGCGTTTCCGACTTCACGACTGCCGGCATTTCTTCGTGTCGTACTGCCACGACGTCCTGAAGCTCTCAGACGCCCAGATCATCCGCCTGTCCGGACATCGTACCGACCACGTTATGAAACGTGTTTACAGGCATGCAATAACGGATAACATGCATACGGTTTCCGCAAGCCTCGGAGCCATCGCGGTGCAGTGATCGCCATTTCCTGCACCACCAGATGGTCTCCGACCGCATGGATGCTGCATTTCCGTTCGGGTTCAAATCCCTCCTTCTCCGCGAAGAGAAAACCCCGGAAATGCTGATTTTCCTTGAAAAATCAACAAATTCCGGGTTTTCTTTTGCCCCGATTATTTACATTATTGTAAACTAAAATAGGCTATTTTTAAACCTTTTGCACCACTATCTGCACCACTTTTCTGCCCGTATTTTCAAGGAAATATCGTGGTTTGGAAACGGTGCTGCACCACTTTTCAGCGATCAGAGGAAACAAGCCGTCGGGAACTATCCTGCCGGCTATTATTATGTTGCTTTCCTGCCCTCTTTTTTCCCGAATTCGCAATAATGCCTGTAGTATTTCGGCAGATCGTTCCCGAACGCTTTTCTTAGATCCGAATATTTTCCTTTATATTTTTGTACATCAAACGCTGACTTCCCTCTCCTGCCTTCTTTCATGCCATATTTGCAGAAATGATCGAAATAGGCTGCTTTGTCAGTTCCATAGGCCTTCTGCAGATCTGCATATTTTTGCCGATAATATGAGTAGTTGTACACAGGTGCATAGTCTATTCCCTCATATACAGTCGTATCTGTTTTTGGCTTTCCTGCCTTTTCCTTTATTTCCTTGAATCTTTTTTCAAGAGCTTCCCGGCTCTTCGGTCCATAGATTCCGTCAGCCTCATCCTCTCCCATGAAATCAATCTGCATTGCCATCAGGGCAAGCTCCGTCGCCTGTCCGAAGTCCCCATCCGCTCCGGCCGGTCCACAGCTGTATCCGCACGCGATTAACATCTCCTGCATCGTCTTGACGGCATCGCCCGTGCTGCCTTTCTTCAAAAGCATAGAGATTGTGCCAGTTGCAGATCCAGTTGTTCCAGTTTTTGAGTCCACACCTGCAAGATAATCATTGATCACCTTTGCCTCTGCAACAGCCAATTTCCTGAGGTTGGCATCCTGGAGCAGCCATTTCGTCGCCCTGGTCTGCGTATGGAAAGAATGCTCAATGATACACCCAACAGTACCGGCAGCTGTTGCACCGCGGAGCACCCCATAATAGTCGCCATTGTTTCCCTTCTGGCTCCAATGATCTGCAGGCTGAATGGTCTGCATAACTTCACGGACACATTCGGAGAGAAGTGTTCCAATCTTATCTGACTTGCCGGATATCTGAACGAAACAGACAGGATAGTCCACCTTCTCGTTGACATAGTCCCCAACCGCATTACTGTGAACAGAAATAAACAGATCGTAACCCTTTGATGAATAACCGCGATCGTATAAAGCCATATCGCTTTTCTGATTCTTTCGTGTTGTCCCAACTACGATGCCATACTTTTCCAGTTCTTCTTTCAGCATCAGGTGAAGTTTCCATGTCATTTTTGATTCCCAGTATTCTTTAACTGCCGGAGACTGATTGTAATAACCGTAGTGCCCGGCGTCAATCATGACCTTCTTACCCTTTGCAGTTTTTATTGTCACAGTTGCAGCCTCCTTCTTGGCAGTACTATCTGATATTGAAGCACCAGAATACGGAGTCTTCGTTTTACTATCCGTCAGCCCATATTTAAGTTTCAACGAATCAGGAACTATCATTGACGGGGAAATCATCGTCAAATCGTCATACTTTGTAAGATCGTGCTTGTTAATTTTTTCCATCACGGCCGACGGATATGTGGATCCCGTTGCGTAACCTCTGCCAGCCACTGTCCTGATCAACCTCTCCGGATCCTTAATAGCCAAGACTTCGTCGCCGTACTTAGGAACTCCATCCCGACCGTAGTTTGATGCATACTTCAGGAACAGGAGGTAATCACAAAAGCTTTGTTCAATATTATCGAAGATCCGGAAACTGTCCTTGATCGTCATTATCCTGCCAGAATATTCCTCCGGAGTCTTCTTTTCGAAGCTCTTCCCCGGCCATACGGACTTATCCGCCCAGGAACTTGTTAACAGCTCCGCCTTCTGTCCAACCATGTTGTTGTTCGCCAGCAGCTGCTCGATACCCGGATTGTCCCAATATGCTCGGATTCCATACCCGTTTTCGTGGCAGGACTGAGCGATCAGGACTGATGGCAGATAGCCATATCTCTTGCAGGCCTTCTGTGCCGCCGGAGCGATTGCCTTAATAAAATCTACTTCAGATGTAAAATTTGATTTCATAAAACCTCCTTCAAGAGATTCTTCATTTACAAAGGACGCGCCCGGAAAACCAGGAGCGTCCCCCTCAGAAAACAAGGAGTGAACCATCCCATTATGCAAGCGGCTGTCGGGATTCGTTCTTTTAATCCTCACTCGCTTCGATCTTCTTCTCGATTTCTTCCGGTGATATTCCTTCAATCGCATAGCTATATCTCATCGGAATGACCCGTTCGACAGGTATTCCAAAATACTTCGCTATGATCACCCTGACTTCCTTCCCTTCGAGCGTTACCTGCTGCTTCACTCTTCGTAATCCTCTCCTGTAATTTCTTTGAATTCCTCTGCGGTGATTCTGCCCAGCTGCACAAAAGTGCGGAGCATCGTGATGGTCCAGAGATTCGGATAATTCCGTTTTGCCATCTCATAAAATACTTTACTCATAGTCTTCTTCCTCCTCAAAAATTTCAGGATGATCACATGCGGCGATGTACTCAAGAATCGCGTTGCGCTTCTCATCGCTTGCAATTGCATTCTCGATGTCCTTCAGTTCCCCGATATCTGCTCTATGTTTTGTGATTATGCTGCTCATTCTGCTCCTTCCACAGGTCTTCGTACCACCTGTTCAAACGATAGATCAAATTGTGCGAGTTTCCATAACGGGCACTTGCCTTATATGCCTTGAAATGCGCATCAACATCACGTTTCGAAAGCTCCCCTTTTCTGACAAGCATCACCATTCTTCTGATCTTTTTCTTCTCATGTTTGATCTTCTTCGGATCTGCCAGAATGACGACCTTCCCCGTCCCTGTCAGTCTGTAGACAAACCCCAGATATAAGATCGGGTCTTTAATGCTTTGTATTTTCGTTTTTTGTGGATGGATGTCCATCTTTATCTCTCTAAGACGTTTGCTGATCTCTTCCAGGCAAGCCTTCAAATACTCTCTGTCATGGTGAATCAAAATGAAGTCATCCATATATCTGATGTAGTATTTGACCCTCAACCTCTCCTTAATAAAGTGATCCAGGCTGTCAAGTGCCGTTATTCCAACGATCTGAACAATCTGACTTCCGGGATTATAGCCAATATCACCCGGCAAGCGAGCTAACACTGATAATGCTAATTGATACGTTTCATCGTCCATGTACCGTCTGAACATTGTTTCCGCATACTTATGATCCATGTTCGGATAGTATCCTTTAATGTCTATCTTCAGTACATAACCGTCAGTTCCATGTTTTCGAAAGAACTGATACAGAAACTCTTTCAGCCTGTCCCTTGCTGCTTCTGTTCCTTTCCCCTTCTGACAGGCAAAATTGTCTGCAATGAATGATCTGGATGCCTGCGGATAAATCGCAACATCGTTCAGGCTCCTCTGAAACACTCTGTCGCGAAAATGGATGCTCATAATCTCCCTCTGCTTCGGTTCTGTGACGATGAAGTATTTCGCTTTCCGTTCCCGATAACTGCCGTCATGAAGCTGACTGCACAGTTTTTCGATCTCATCCGGCCAGTGATGCCTGAACCTTGCAACTGCACCCTTCCACTTTACGCCTCTCGCACATTTTTCCATTGATGCGAACAGCGCATCTTCTCCGATTATTTCTTCTATATCCATTTCTTTATGATTTTTTATTGTGTCTGCAGCGTATTCAGCTCACACCCCTCAGGATGATTGCATCACTGCAGTATTGTTTTGCCATTACCGGCAGGGCATTCGGCTCCGTGTATATCACTGTCTGCAGAGCACCGGCGCTATGCGCTGGCCGTTCGTCTGCACTGACATACAATCTGGGGGCGCATCTATTGGCGTTGTTCGCGTTGTTCGTGTTCACGTTGCCTGAAGTGTTCACATTCCAGACGTTGTTCGCGTTGTTGCGGTTAGCCGACCGACGGAAACAGTTCTGCGCACAAACAGCCTACAGCCCGTATTTCTCTTTATAAAATCTCTTTTCCGATGTGTTCCATGCCTTGATGCATTCTTCTGCCTTATTGATAAGACTGTTCCAGAAAATGCACTTTTTCGCTCTGAGATGAAGCCTTCTCTGTGCAAGCCTGATATACGTCTTCAGCCATCTGCAGCGCTCCAATGCCTGTATCTGAAGATCAATTCTCATTTTTGCACCAGCTTGATCCCGGTTATCATAATCCTCGTTCGCCGATCTGCAATAATGATAAATCAGGGATGATTCGTCAGCGATTCTTTCTTTTAACGACCGGCATTCATCGAATTTTGGGTTCGCAATGACGACACATGTGTGCTCATACAAGTCAAGGCATCTGTCCAATACGGTAAACCTGTTTGGAGACTGGTCCTTTTTTCTAACACTGCTCATGAAAAAGCCTCTTTGCCCATGCCGCAGGTGTGCGGCATGGGATCATTTTAATCTGAGATAAACACGCTGGGGGCGCATCTACTGGCGTAGGCCGCGTTGCTCGCGTTCACGTTGCCTGAAGGGTACACAAACCAGACGTTGTACGCGTAGTAGCGGTTAGCCGACCGACGGAAACAGTACTGCGCACTTGTCGGCGCGTTGAGCGCATACTTCTTTAATCTCGGATACGTACTCGATGTAGGTGCCGGTGTCGTTCTTCCAAGAAGCCGCTTATAATACTCCCAGTACTCTCCCTCTTTCCCGGAGAACTGCGGCACACAATACATCTGTTCAAGCGATGACAGGAATACTTTGTCGTATGTGATATCATCTGTATTCCCGTCCCCGTTGTTTGTAACGGTCACGACCTTGATCGGTTTGAAATACTGTTTGACTTCTTCCGCATATCCGGCAAGGAATCCTGCCAGTGTAGCTGCGACTGCAGGCGGCCTGTCCCAGTCATTCTGCGGCGTCCACCACCCTCCGGCTGCGGCGTCCGAATTCAGCCACTGCCTCAGCG
>CAZFVK010000037.1:0-9038 GCA_964522475.1 uncultured Candidatus Saccharibacteria bacterium
GTCGCACAATAATTCTTGTGCGTCATAAATCTAAGAAAGGATTATATGATTAGAAATAATATCAAATCTAAAAAAGGCTTCACCATCATCGAGGTTGTCTTGGTCCTCGCTATCGCCGGCCTTATTTTCTTGATGGTCTTTATCGCTTTCCCAGCCTTGCAGCGTGGGCAGAGAGACACCCAGCGCCGTGATGATATGGCTCGTTTCGCCTCTCAGCTCGCCCAGTATCAGGCCAATAACTATAGCAAAGTCCCTTCTGGTGCAGCGGGTTGGAACGACTTTATTTCTAGGTATCTCAGAGGTGACGGCGATGTCTTCGCTGACCCATCTGGTGTCCCATATCATGTTAGGACCACAGACGGCAAACTAAAAGAGGTAGACGGGACCGAAATTGACGTCTCCTCCTATGATAATATTGGTGGTGATGCTATTACGAGTTGTAGTTCAGATGCTGACTGTACGCAAAAAAGCACAAGCGACAGCCCTGCGAATGCTATTATTCGTATATATACTAACGCCACCTGTAGTGGCGAGAATCCAGTTTATAAGAAAGGCGACAAATACATCGCCTTCACTTACAAACTCGAAGGCGCCGGCATCTACTGCGGCCACAACTAATCATCATAAGTCCAAAACACCTAGCCGGGGGCTAGGTGTTTTTTTATCCCACTCGTGGTAAAATATAACTATATGCAAATCCTATTCCTCATCCTCATGTTTGCCCTCGGAGCTATTTTCGGCTCATTTCTTTGTTGCCAAGCGAGGCGTATGCGCTTGAGAGAGAAACACCGACGGGTGACGGCCCTGGAGGGGGCCCCCCGCGAGCTTCAGCGAGTGGGGGAGGAGAAGGGCCGGCAGGACCCGTCGGGCAAATCACCCAAGCGGTCTATCTGCCTACATTGCCGCAAACAACTGAAATGGTACGATAATATCCCCATCATCTCCTGGATAGTCTTAAGAGGGGAGTGTAGGAGTTGCCACAAAAAAATCGGCCTCGCCGAAATTGTTTCCGAACTAAGTTTGGCCTTCACCTTCCTAGGTTTTGGTACCTATTTTCTTTGTCTCAACAATCCCATATCTGCCAGCCTGTTGTCTGATTTTCCCATTATCAGCCCCATGAGCTGGGCCACCTTCATCGTTACACTGCTCTTTACTTTGAGCCTTGCCTTTCTTGCCATCTACGACGGTCTTTACGGTGAATTGCCCAACATCGGCTTTATAATCTCCGCAATCTTCGCGATTATCATAAGTATTTTAAACGCTTGGCCAGAATTTACAATTATACCAATCGCATCGGCCGCACTTTTTGGTGGTATTTACCTTATCTTATATCTCGTTTCCAAAGGCAAATGGGTCGGTGATGGTGATTGGATTTTGGCCGCCATTATTGGCCTCGCTCTTGGCCACCCATGGCTAGCAGCCGTCGCCCTCGTTATCGCTAATTTAGCTGCTTGCGCTATTATGTATCCCATCGTCAAAAAAAGCAAAAGCCGTCAGATTTACTTTGGTCCATTCCTCGTCTTCTCTTTTATCATTACTTACATGTTTTCCGATTTTATCATGAGCATGATATAATTAGTGTATGGAATCTAAAAAAGGCGATACTTTGGTAGAAGTAGCTTTTGCTATTGGTATTTTTTCTTTGGTGGCTATCACCGTAGTTGCCGTTATCTCTGCTAGCACCTCTGCCGCTCAAGCCGCTCTCGAAACCACCCTAACTAGGGAAGACATCGACGGCCAAGCCGAAGCCCTCAGATTTATCCACGACTCCTATGTCAGTGGCAGCCAGTCCGCTGTAACAGGTGACAATGCTTATGAAAGTATATGGAATTTTATTAAGAGTCTAGCCTATGAACCTAATGACCAAGTAAAAACCTACAACCCGTCAACCTGTGACAGCCTTTATGACAACGGCTGGGTCAAAACCGTAGATGCCAGTCAGTCCAATAAATATCCATTTATTATCAATATTCGCAAATTGTATGACGTATCTTCAATGAACGACAGTGTTCTTAGAAACAAATTTGTTAAATCCGCCTTTTCTTCGGGGGGCACCGCAGGACCTTTCTATGAAGCCGAGACTTATCCTCGTATCCTTTATGACAACATGACAAGCGAAGATCTCTATACGCAAACTCAGGGCGGCAACGAAGATATCTCTCGTGTGGAGGGACTCTTTATTGTCGCCGTCCAAGGAGAAGAAGTTTCTGTCACGACGGGGAGTAGCAGTGATAAAAAATCTGCCTACTATGATTTCTACATTCGCTCTTGCTGGATGCCAACCAACTCCGATCGCCCGTCCACCATTTCTACCTTAGTTAGGCTCTACGACCCCGCCATCGTTCACTAAGGATTATTTCGTCTCCGAGTGGAACTTGTCGTGCACTTCCTTGAGGTGTGCATCCGTCACATGAGTATAGATTTGTGTAGTAGAAATATCTGCGTGTCCCAGCATCGACTGCACCGCTCTGATGTCTGCCCCATTCATTAAGAGGTCTGTAGCAAAGGAATGACGTAAGGTGTGCGGGGTTACTTTCTTAGTGATTCCAGCGAGCCTCGCATACTTTTCTACAATCCTCTCCACCGAACGTGCCGTAATCCGCCGGTAATTCCCAGAAGTATCCACCGCCTGTAGATTTTTGGAATTATTAAGAAATAACGCCGGCAGAGAATCGGTCCTCGCATCAAGATATTCCGCTACTCTATCCGCACAAGTTTCCGAGATAAAAATTGGCCTATCTTTCGAACCTTTGCCTCTCACCACAAACTCGCGCTTCACTAGATTAATTGAGTCACGATTAAGATTCACTAGCTCCGATACTCGTAGTCCCCCCGAATAAAGCAGTTCAATAATCGCGCGGTCGCGAAGGCCCGACTCAGTAGAAAGATTAATCTGCTCTAGCATATCTTCCACCTCATCATAGTGAAGAAATGTTACTTGCTTCCTTACCACGTGTGGTAGCACAATCAGGGAAGGATCCAGTGATTTGATATCTCGCCTCACCAAATATTTCAAAAAGCCTCGAAGAGCTATCAAATGATAAGACTGAGTAATTACTTTAAGATCATCTGTGCCGTTATCGGACCCTAGCCGGTTTAGTCGCAAACGATATTGCCGGAGTACTTCTTTATCAATATCCGAAGCTTTTATGTCGTCTTTACCCAGCACCTCCGAAACAATTTCCAAAAATCGCTCCAAATACAGCCGATAATTTTCTGCCGTTCGCTTACTTCTGCCGCCTTCAATCTCTAGATGTTCCAAAAAATCTTCAATTAAGTCGCTTACGTACATATATATATTATAGCACACCAAGGGGTAGCATTTTCTACCAGAATGTGATATAATATCACAAACAAAAACTTAGGGAAGGAGGGGTGAAAATGATAGTTGAACGCACCCTGGTACTTTTGAAACCCGATGCTATTAAGCGTAGCATCACTGGTGAGATTATCCAGCGTTTTGAGCGCGTGGGTCTCAAAATCGTCGGCATGAAAATGCTCATGCCGGACGAACGCCTTTATCGCCAGCATTATGAAGACATTGGCCAGATGATTAGTCGTCATAGCGAGCAAATCTTCAAGCAGAATGTCGATTACATGATGAGCGGACCAATCATCGCGATGGTCTTAGAAGGCGTCGAAGCACAGACCTTGGTCAGAAAAATGGTCGGCTCAACCGAGCCGAAATCTGCCGAAATGGGTACTATTCGTGGTGATTATTGCCATATGAGCTACGAGTACTCCCACGCCAAAGGTATAGGTATCCCAAACCTGGTTCACGCTTCTGGCTCTCTCGAGGAGGCTGAGCAGGAAATCAAACTTTGGTTCCACAGAGATGAGCTTTACGACTACGTCAACTTAAACGAAGCATATATTCGTTAAACTCAAATCTCACCATTAAACCCCGCCGTTAAGGCGGGGTTATTTTTTGTTCGAAACTTGTTATCTACAAAACTTGTACGCGTCGCGGATAATCATTACTTCTTCGTTAGTTGGTTCTACATATACTGGCACTGTTGAATCTTCAGCCGTGATAATACCGCTAGTAATTTCTTTGAAACTAGCAATCGCATCGTTTACTTCTTTATTGAGTTTAATCCCCAGTGGGGCCAAACCTTCAATAATCGATTCACGTGTTTCCGCCCCATTTTCGAGTACTCCAGCTGTAAACACAATTGCATCTACATTTCCACCAAGTTCCAAGTAATACTCCGCGATATAACGGTCGATTCTGTCCACATACATGTCTAGTGCCAGTCTAGCGTTTTCATCACCCTCAGAAATCGCTTTTTCTACATCACGGTTATCGTTGAAACCTGAGATACCGAGAAGACCAGATTTTTTGTTTAGAGCCTCATCGATTTTGTCATAAGTCATCCCCGCCTCATCAATCATATATTTAATAATTGATGGGTCAATTGAACCAGAGCGGGTTCCCATCATCAGGCCGTCGAGCGGCGTGAGGCCCATCGTGGTATCATAACTTTTACCATCTTTTACTGCGGTAATCGATGCCCCAGACCCTACGTGACAGATAATCAAATTCACTTTTTCTTTGCCTAGTTTTTTCTGCATTACTTCGGTAATATATTTGTGAGAAGTGCCATGAAAACCGTATTTTCTTACACCGTATTTTTCATACCATTCCATCGGTACCGGATACATATATTGGATTTTGGGAATTGTTTGATGAAAAGCTGTATCAAACACTGCTACTTGTACCGCCTCAGGAAGAGCCTTTTGCATCGCTTTAATCCCTGCGATATTGGCTGGGTGATGCAAAGGCGCAAACTTAGTAAACTCTTCGATGTCTTTCATTACTATATCATCAATTATTACGGATTTAGCATACTTTTCACCACCGTGGACTACCCGGTGTCCCACTCCTTTTATTTCCGACAAATTCTTTACTACTCCATAATTTACCAGTTCTTCTAGCATTACTTTGACTGCTTCTACATGGTCAGGAATAGCTTTTTTAACCTCAGTTTTCTTACCTTCATACTTGATTGTATAAAAACTGTCTTTTGCTCCAATTTTTTCTACATAACCACCGATCAAAGAAATCTCCGCCGGCATATCATAAAGCTGGAACTTCAGGGAAGACGAACCAGCGTTCACGCATAATACTTTCATTATAACTCCTATTTATTAGAACATTATACCATAAAATTAAACAAATAGCCTTCACACTCACAAAACTTTCTCTAGAAACTCTTTTACTCTAGGAGTTTTAGGACGAGAGAAGAACTTATCCGGCGTGCCTTCCTCTACGATTTTGCCTTTATCAATAAAAACTACTCTAGAAGCAATTTCACGGGCAAAATTCATTTCATGCGTTACAATTATAGTGGTCATACCTTTGTCTACTACCTCACGAATGAGAGATAATACTTCTCCAATTGACTCTGGATCGAGTGCCGAAGTTGGCTCGTCAAATAGTAGTACTTCTGGCTCCATCATTAGCGCCCGAATAATCGCCACCCGCTGCTTTTGCCCACCCGAAAGGGAAGAAGGATACGCTTCCGCTTTGTTAGTTAGCCCAATATGTCGGAGGAACTTCTGCGCTTTTTCTTCTGCCTCGTCCTGTGACAATCTGTGTAATTTTACTGGCGCTAAAGTCAAATTCTCCATCACTGTGAGATTATTAATCAGATTAAAATGTTGAAACACCATCCCAATTCTCTGCCGCATTTCTTGGATATTTTTACCATCAATCACAGTGTCTTCAAAAGAAATCGTGCCAGCAGTTGGCTCTTCCAAACGGTTGATACATCTAAGAAATGTAGATTTGCCTGAGCCGGATGGCCCAAGTATCACTACTTTTTCTCCGTCAAACAAATCAAAATCTATTCCATTTAGGACTTTATTGTCGCCAAAGGACTTCTTAAGACCTCGTACCGAAATTTCCAACCTAGACTCTGACATCACTCCTCCTCATATGCTTTTCTACGCGTTTAATCACAAAGGTAATTAAATACACTACGGCAAGATAGAACAGTGCTGCGGTAAACATTGGTACCACGTAGCTTGCCATGTTTTGCCCCGAACCAATGTCCTTAGCTGCCATGTTTAGATCATACATCCCTACCATCGAAACAATCGCTGTTTCCTTAAACACCGTGATCACTTCGTTGCCAAGAGCCGGAATAATATTTTTGATTGCCTGCGGAAACACGATTTTATGAAACACTGTCAGTGGCGAAAGTCCAAGCGCTAGCCCCGCTTCTGTCTGTCCTGTATCTACGGAAAGAATCCCGCCTCGTATAATTTCCGAAGAGTACGCCGCTGAATTAAAAGCAAACGCCAGAATTGCCGTCACAACCTGCGGGAAATCCCTAATCGCAAAAATCACAAAAAACATAATAAAAAGCTGCAACGCCATCGGTGTCCCCCGAATCACCGTCACATATACTCGGCAAACAAACCTCAAAGGTGCAAGCCACTTGGATTTGCCAGTTTCAATCAGCGCAATCAAAAGCCCAAGCAAAAATCCAATCACTACCGCAAAAAATGAAATTTGCAAGGTTAACAAAAACCCGTGGAGTAAAGAGTCGATATATTCCGGTGTCGTAAACAGTTCCGCAAGTTTAGGAAAGAAATCGCCCACCAGAAACCTCCTAGAATCCCATATATTTAAGCACCAATCTGTCTATTTCGGTTTTGCCTTCAGTATCTTCTGTCAGCATATCTGCGAGTACTTCATTAAAGGCCTTGAGAAGTTCGGTCTTTTCCTTATTTACGGCAATCGCATAAGATTCTTCTACCGGATAATCCTCTTCCACCGAAGCCCCCATATTATACAATGGTAAAGTCTCTAGATTGGAATTCTTAGCGACAATCATCTTAGCCGGTAATTCATCCGCTATCGCATAATCTATAATGTGGGCCGAAATAGCATCCGCGGCTAATTGATGAGAATCAAAACCTTTGAGCTCAGTGCCAGTGTCAGTAAGCGCCCCTTCATCGATTTCGTCTGAAGCAAAGAGATATCCTGTACTACCAGTTTGTGTTCCAAGTTTTTTGCCGGCCAGAGCGTTCCATATCACGTGGCCGTCCCTTATTTCGGGTGCTGCGGTTTTGTCAAAAATCACATACTGCACGGACGTATAATAGGGAATCGAAAAGTCTACTTTTTCTTTACGTGCTGGGGTAATAGTTAGTCCCGCCGCCCCCGCATCGGCGATTTTCCCAGCTTCCACATTATCAATAATCACATCAAATTCTACGTCTTTGATGTCAATTTTTTTATTCATCCACTTGGCTACTCTATTGATAATCTCCACGTCCACCCCCTTAATTTCGCGCCCTTCATAAAACTCAAATGGAGCAAAAAACGCATTCGTCTCTACGATATAATCCGCCGGCTTGTTGTTATTAAAGACAAACAGTGCCACCACCCCCGCTATCATTGCAATTACTACCAAACATTCCGTAAGAAGCCCCACCGGAAATTTTTTTGATGTTTTCTTTTTGGATCTTTTAGTCCTACCCATCTTCTTTACCATAACCTTATTATATCACGAACCCCCACTAAAATAAATTTTTATTCCGCTATTGCTTCAGTTAAGCAGAAGGACTAAGCTAAAAATAATAGAGAATAAAACACTTATGCTGCAGTTTACTGGGGGTAGGGGGTTGATTTCTATCTATAGCTATGCTAGTGTGTTTTCGTGGTTGGCGTAACTTTTGGTTCAATGAATAGTAGGTTCTGGGTAGGGCCCGTAAGGGTGAAGTCTCTCAACGGGAATCTGCATTTCGGGATATGTTCTAGGTAAATATTCTGGTTCTCGTTTTCCCGTTAGCAATTTGTGAAAACAAAAAGTGAAAGGAGATTACGTATGGAAATAGAGTTCTACTTTAAATTTATACGCAAACCTAAGAACAAAAAAGTTACTGTTGTTCTTGAAGAACAACAGTAACACACAAACCATAGGCAACTTCCTAGATGGTTGCCACCTATGCTTATTTTAGCGCAGATTGTGTAAGTGGTCAATATCCACAAGAAGCAGATTGTGTGGATAGGCATAGGTTCCACGCGATAAGATAAAATTTCGTGACCTCATCTCAAGAAGCAAGAACATCGTGGTATAACTACACTCTAGCTTCAGCTGGCACAATCACCGGCACAAACAATACCACTACAGCTACTCAATCCATCTGCCCAAAAGGTTGGAAGCTACCCTCTAGTACAGAAATTAGTACCTTAAGCGGAGAATCAGGTAGCACTCAATATGTCTCTATCTTTTCTTCAATTCTGGGGGGATATTATTTCAATAGCGTATTATATCAACCTACGCATGGAGTTTGGTGGGGATCTACTGCATCTAATAATGCGTTACGGTATTATTTGCGTTATGATGGCAGTAGTTTATATACCCAGGATACCAGTGGTCGCACTGGTGGTCTCTACATCCGCTGTGTCCAGGCCTCCTAGTATGGCCTCTACATCCGCTAAAGTATCAAGCTCTTAATACATTCACTATGACACAGAGTTCTTGAAGGATGGTGGGGAGGAAAGGCACCAGTGGGGGTGAGTGCTGGGGAATTCATGACTCTAGCACCGGAACCGGCAGTGGGGCGGGCTACACAAACCCATGTATACATAGTGGTGTTATCGCGGCAGAGAATACATATGATAGTGTGACTACTAATACTGCTTAGTATAACTACGCCCTAGCTTCAGCTGGAACTATTACCGGTGACAGCAACAGAACTACGGCTGTCCAAAGCATTTGTCCAAAAGGTTGGAGTTTACCAACTATAAAAGAAACAAGCATGCTAACTGGAGGAAGTAGTAGTAGTGTTTATGTTTCTACTTTTTCTCCGGTTAAGGGTGGGAATTACCGCAGCGGCGCTATAATCAACGTATCTACAGATGGTTATTGGTGGGGCTCAGAAGCTCACACCGATGCTGCGTTTTATAATCTAAACTATTACAACGATATGCTGTATAGTAATGATTATTATCGCTATAGCGGCACCTACATCCGCTGCGTTAGTGAGGAAAAGGATGTATCAGACTTAACCTACATGCA
>CAZFVK010000038.1:0-8868 GCA_964522475.1 uncultured Candidatus Saccharibacteria bacterium
AAGGTCGCCCGCTCTATATTGTTGATCAGAAAGAATCCCGCAACCTCAAATGACATCCAAAGTTTCCATCATCGTCCCAATATATAACACTGCAAAATATTTAGACGCATGCCTAAATTCAATCTTAAAGCAAACTTACCAAAATCTTGAAATAATCTTAATTGACGACGGTTCCACTGACGACACACCTAAAATTATTGACAACTACGCCAAAAAAGACAAGCGTATTATAGTTTTCCATCAAAAAAACCGTGGCCAATCCGCCGCACGTAATGTTGGTTTATCTAAAGCTACCGGCGATTATATCAGTTTCATCGACAGTGATGACACGATTAAACCAAGCTTTGTCGCCGACCTCCTCGCCGCCTATGACGACAAGACCACTCTCTCCGTCTGCGGCATTAATTACAAACGCCTTAAGAACAAATCCTCAGAAGATGTTTACATTTCTTCACTCCGTTCACGCAAAACACATGAAAGCTTTAAAGCATATATTTTATATCTTCTTGCCGTCGATGGACGCATGTACTCTTCCGTCAACAAATTATACCGTGCCAAAATCGCCACAAAACTTCGCTTCGACGAATCCATCAATTTTGCCGAAGACACCAAATTTGTACTAGATTATCTTACCAAGGCAAATGGCAATATCAAGTTCATCCTCAAACCATTATATATTTACAACTTCGGCACGGATACTAGCACTATGCATACAGTTTCCACCAGCTGGCAAAACTGGCAAAAGTCATATCAGAGTCTCCAATCTTGGCTCGGCAAAAACCCCACATTTAAAGAAAAGTTTTGGCTACACATCGTCCATCTCCGCTGGCGCATTTCATATTTACGTTCTAAGAAGCGCGCTAATCACTAAAATATGATAAAATATAATATATGAGTATCCCTCGCGTATTAAATCGCAAAAATCGCATTCTATTAAAAGAGCTTACCAAGACAGATTTTAAGCTCCGCTATCAAGGCTCCGTTCTCGGTTATCTCTGGGCACTTCTTCGCCCACTTATGATGTTTGCCATTCTTTACATCGTTTTCGCCAAACTTCTCAAAATTGGTGGCGACATTCCTCACTATCCAGTCTATCTTCTCTGCGGTACCACCATGTGGAGTTTCTTCACCGAATGTACCTCGCAAGGCATTCAAGCCATCGTTAATCGTGGCGACCTTCTCCGCAAAATTAGCTTTCCTAAATATATCGTTGTAGTTTCCGCAACACTCACTGCGGTTATCAATATGCTTATCAACCTCGTTGTCATTATTATTTTCGCACTTATCAACGGCGTTACGCCTACTTGGTCTTGGTTACTCGTTATCCCAGCTATTTTAGAACTTTATCTTCTTTCCCTCGGCATCGCGTTCTTACTTGGTAGCATCAACGTTAAATACCGCGACATTACCTCCATCTGGGACGTTCTCATTCAGGCGCTCTTTTATGCCGTGCCAATTATTTATCCTATCTCCATGGTCGCATCTACTTCCACTATCGCCGCAAAAGTTATCTTGCTTAACCCTATCGCGCAAGCCATTCAAGA
Organism: uncultured Candidatus Saccharibacteria bacterium; assembly: GCA_964522475.1. Lineage (GTDB taxonomy): Bacteria > Patescibacteriota > Saccharimonadia > Saccharimonadales > Saccharimonadaceae > Nanosyncoccus. The sequence continues at coordinate 1,545 of CAZFVK010000038.1, forward strand.
TATTCGTTTCAGTCTTATCACACACGAAACCATCACTACTTGGAATTATGTCGGCAATATCGCCCTTGCACTCATACCGATTGTTCTCACCATTTTAGCGCTCATTTTCGGCGCCGTTGTTTTCCGTCGTAAATCCAAGTTCTTCGCGGAGGAGGTCTAATCATGAAACGCTCCCTTGGCACACGCACCGAAATCGTCAGCGACAGTGACATCGCTATTAGCGTTCGCAATTTACACAAAAGTTTCAAACTCCCCACCGAACAAGCCTTCGGCTTAAAGCAAGCCATCTTCAATCGCCTTCGTGGTATCAAAGGCTACAAAGAGCAAAAAGTCTTAAAAGGCCTCAATTTTGAAATCAAGAAAGGCGATTTTATCGGCATCGTCGGCCGTAATGGTTCCGGTAAATCCACTCTGCTCAAAATCCTCGCCGGCATCTATTACCCAGAAAAGGGCGATATTACCATTAACGGCACTCTCGTACCATTTATTGAGCTTGGCGTCGGTTTTAACCCAGAGCTCACCGGCCGAGAAAACGTCTATATGAATGGTGCTTTGCTTGGTTTTTCCAATGCTGAAATGGACAAAATGTACGACGAAATTTGGGAATTTGCCGAGCTCAAAGATTTTCAAGATCAAAAATTAAAAAATTACTCTTCCGGCATGCAGGTTCGTCTTGCATTCTCCATTGCTATTCGCGCCCATGGAGATATTCTCTTGCTTGACGAAGTACTCGCCGTCGGCGATGCCGCCTTTCAGCAGAAGTGTAACGATTATTTCTCCTCATTGAAAGACAAAAAACAAACCGTCATTCTTGTCACTCATTCCATGGAAAATGTCAAAATGTTCTGCGACCGAGCCATTTTGATAAATGACGGCAAAATCATCAAAGACGGCAACCCAGACAAAGTCGCCGATGCTTACACGAAAATGCTACTAAATTAAAGATTATTTACGATAGTCTCGGCTCGTTTTTTCCAGGTGTTTTCCTCAGCCTGCGCTAGCAAAACTTTCCTCTTTGCAATATCTTTATGGTCAGCAATAGCCAACTTTATATTCTTTTCAAACTCTGCATCATTCTTAGACATATATACATAATCATAACCCGCGCATTCATCCAAATCACGCGTACATACCGTCGGCAATCCAGCCGCCATGTATTCAAACAATTTCACCGGAGAAGTTGCTTTGGCTATTTCGCCCTGTCTAAACGGAATCATCGCGCAATCAAAATATTTTGCATATTTTGGCAAATTTTCATAATTTTTTGCGCCCAAATTATGCACATTCTCCTTGAGTTTTAGTCCTGCTGCCGCATTATTATAATCTACGCCTAAATACACAAATTCCCATTCCGGACGTCTTACTGCAAGATCATTCAGCATATCAAAATCTATCCACGGCGCTAACGCACCATAGAATCCCACTATTGGCTTTTTACCCCCGACTATACCTTTCATATCGCTCGGAATCGCATCGTTCTGGTGTTTTTCAAAATTAAAGTGTTCCACGTCTACTGCATTACTGGCCATTACAACTTTTTGTTTAGTACCTAAATGCGTTTTTAAATCATCATACAATCTCTTTGCAGTAGCTACGCACACTACAGGCTTTAGGTTTTTTAGCTTATCCCACACTTCCATCTGGATGCTCAAGTCACCAGAAATATCCTCATGAAATTCATCCAGATAATCATAGATAAATTTATACCCAGCGTCCACCATAGATTTTAGAACTACGTATCGCGTTGGCATATTATTCGGCGAAAGAAAATAGCATTTTTCACACACTTTTGGTAAATCAAAAATATACTTTTCCGAATTAACTGTGACTAAATTCTTTTTTATCTGACGAAAGTTTTTTAATAAATTATCGTATTCCAAATACACAACAAAGAATCCGAGTTCACTAAACTCATCAGCCAAATGATGTGGCCTCTGTTTAAGCTTTAGGTCCCACGGCACACTATTGAGCACGATTACTTTGTTGTACCCTTTAGCCAATTCATCAATCTTTCCGATGATAGTCTTCTGCTGACGCCTTTCTCTTACATATAATACATCCCTACCAACCTTGCCAATCCTTTCAGCAAAATTACGACGTTTCGTATTCTTGGGCAAAACTATATTATATGAAGTAGCAATTTTCTCAGCAAAACGAAATCTCTTTGAATTGACAAGGTTTTTCAAATACTTATTCTCTCTCTTCAAAACATCATTTTCTTTCAAAAGCACTTCTATTTGCGCCTGTGTCAACTTATTCATTTCTTCCCTCCATAATTGCATCTACTATATATTTACTCGCAAACCCATCGCCATAAGGATTCTTCGCCTCAGACATTTTATCATACTCTACCTTATCATCCAATAACTCTTTTGCAGCTCCATACACATCGTCAGTCTTAGTGCCAACTAATTTCAAAGTGCCTGCACAAATACCCTCTGGCCGTTCCGTAGTATCACGAAGCACCAGTACTGGCTTTCCAAGTGAAGGAGCTTCTTCCTGCACACCACCGCTGTCGGACATAATAAAATACGCCCTTTCCATAAAATTATGAAAATCCAGCACATCCAGTGGTTCAATCAAATGGATTCTATCATTCTCTCCCAAGACTTCCTTTGCTACTTCTTGTACTTTAGGGTTCAAATGCACTGGGTAAATCACTTTCACATCTGGATACTCATCCACTATCCTTTTAATTGCACTAAATATCTGCCGCATCGGTTCACCTAAATTTTCGCGACGGTGCGCTGTCACCAATATTAATCGCGACCCTTCCGCCCAGCTAATTTCTGAGTTATTGTAGTTATCTGATACTGTCGTCTTCAAGGCATCAATCGCAGTATTACCAGTCACAATAATCTTCTGGTCCTTATTAAGCCTACCTTCTAAGTTTTGTTTACTTATCTCTGTTGGCGCAAACAAATAATCAGCGATCCTGTCTATTATTTGCCGGTTCATCTCTTCTGGGAATGGTGAATATTTGTCATACGTCCTTAACCCAGCTTCCACATGCCCCACTGGCACCTGTTGATAAAATGCCGCAAGTGCCGCCGCCATTGCTGTGGTCGTATCACCATGCACCAACACCAAATCTGGTTTTTCTTTAATAATTACTTCTTCAATGCCCTTTAGCACTTCTGCCGTAATATGTGTCAGCGTTTGCCCAGCCTTCATAATATCCAAATCATAATCCGGTTGAATATCAAAAATATCTAGCACCTGATCAAGCATCTTACGATGCTGCGCAGTTACACATACAACCGACACGATACCGTCACGAGCCTCAAGCTCTTTTACTACCGGCGCCATTTTAATTGCTTCCGGTCGTGTGCCAAAAACAGATAGGACTTTCTTCATTCCTACATTATAGCATATTTTCTATCTATTGTTTAGTGTCGCCATTACCTTTTTAATTTCTTGCTTCCAGCTTTCTTCCCATTTTGTTTTAGTAAATGCTTTCTTTGCCACCGCTAGACCATTTGCAGCAATCTCAGTCCTCCATGTCGGCTTTCTTATCATCTCTTCCACCGCCATTGCTAGTTCATCTACGGTTGGTGAAATTATTACGCCATTATATCCATCTATCACTAAGTTTGGGAGTCCACCGACATCGGTTACTATTACAGCCGCGCCAGATGCCATTCCTTCAATACAGGACAAAGATGTACCCTCGGAATATCTAGTTGGCACCAACACCACATCAGCTTCTTTATACGCTTTTGGCATTTCCTCCATGGAATATTCATAATGGAATACATTTTTCGGATAAGCATTCATTATCCTCTCCAAATCATCTTTCACTTCTTCATTGTCAACTTGTCCTACAAAAGTTAATATTATTTTATCTTTATACTTTGGTAAAATCCTCTCAAATGCACGCACCGTAATATCAAAACCACGAGCACTATATAATCTCCGCGGATACACGAACGTCACCATATCTCTTTTTTCTCTTACAGACGACCGCGCAAACTGTTTCTGATCGAAGTAGTTAGGAATATATTTTTCTTTCAACGCTAAATCGTAATCCTGTGTTCTCGTCCAATTAATGAAATTCGTATCCACGCAAATACAACTTACTACATTCGTCAATGCATCCATATGCTCATCATGAAGATATGGGTATTTACTATTGTATTTATTCCATTCGCTATCAAAATTAATGCCGTGATTTACCCCGATCACAGGAGCACCCTTAATTTCACATGCTAACTCCAATGGAGAGGCGATAATCAGCTCCGCATCTTTACAATAATAATTGTACATAATGGAATTTCGGCGCATACTGCTTTTATCGCCAAATCCAGTTCCAACCACATCAATTCCATTATAGTGTTTTACGAACGGAACGTTAGAGCATTGTAGAATTCTAGGCTTATAGCCCATACTCTTCAACAAGACCGCCAAATCATACACATAACGTTCAGCTCCACCCTTGAAAACTATTCTGCCGTCCCAATCATAGAAATTAACATTAATAATATCAACCCTTCCAGGTACAAAATTCGCACGTATTACTTTCTGGGACCTTTCAGGATTTAAGTTCCTTTGAATCAGTTGGGATTTATTATTTTCTTTATTAACTATTTTATAAAAACCATCAGTCAAAAAATCTACCGCCTTGTATCTTTTTGAATTTAATTTCTGCGCAAGCTGTTGGTTATCATCCCTTAGTAAACAATTCTCTTTTTCAAGTTTTTCAATAAACTCTTCTAAGCTACCCCCCCCCGGTACGTTATTTTTCTTCATTATTTTTACCTCTTACAACTCTTTCTAATTATAACATATTTCGCACCATCGTGTTATAATAATAATTATGAAAAACGTTCTCATTGTAAGCGACGCTTTCCTTGATGGTGGACTAGAAACACGAATAACAGAACAAGTTCACCACTATCACGAAAACGGATACAAGGTTTTTTTAGCCGCTGGTAAAATAAAACCTGCAAGAACGGAAATATTTGATGGCATACTATCTATAAATTACGCCCCCTGCTATCACAATGGTCTATTTTCCACAAACGAATTGATTATTATGCGCGATTCAATCATAGATTTTTGCTTGCAAAACTCCATCGACTTCATTGAATGCCATCCATTTTGGTGCGCACTTCCCGCCATTCTGGCTGCCGAAAAAACATCCCTTCCGATCTCTTTTACATTACATGGTATAGCATCCGCCAACTTCATTTCAATGGACCTATTAGATATTAAAATCTTGTACTATATCTGTTTCAAATATGGAATAGACAAAATATATGCTGTAGCAGAATATTTACAAGAATTATATTCTTATCTAAGTACCGATATATCCATATGCCGCAATGGCACCATCATTAAACATAACATTGGTATAAATACTAAAAAGTACTCCGGGCGTTTTGCTATTGCCTCCAGGCTAGACGCCCCAAAAACCATTCTAATTCAAAACTTCTTATCAATTATTCATGATTTGCCAGAAGTAACGTCTATAGATATTTATGGAGATGGTAATTTTAAAGACACTCTACAACAATTTCTCAAAAAGAATAAAATGAAAAAAGTCACATTAAAAGGATGGCAAGAAAAATTATCTGACACTTTCGCATCAGAACAGTATGACGCAGCATTCGGTATGGGTAGAGTGATTTTAGACATAATTAATGCTGGAATAACTGCTGGCGTACTAGGATATGGTGGCTTCGCCGGTTTTGTCAACCATGACACATTACCAGCATTTATGGAAAATAATTTAACGTCATGGGAATCACTAGACAATGCACAAATCAAGAAACTAATTCATGAATTATCCACTCATCACCAAAACAAACTCAGCAATAAAGATATTGCACCATTCGATAATCAAATTATCTGGGAAAACCACATTGATTCGGAATCGAAAATTGTAGCCAAGCCAAAACCAGTCATTAGACTATTAAATGAACTATTTGAAGAAAGCAGATCTATTAATCTGTATTCCGATATACCAAATATAGTAACTAAACACCTCAATTTAGACTTTGACATACCGCTACAATTTTTGATTCAGCATATTCAAGAGAAAACAAAATTGAACAACTACAACCACCAATTACAAACGGATTTATCACAAATCACAGAATCAGGCTTCTGGAAAACGACTGCCCCGATTAGAAAAATCCTCAACATTCTTCATCACTGAGAATATTCTTCTAAATTTTTATACATAATACATCTGAATGAACCCGTCTCAACATCTTCCGACATTCTCAAGCATAATCCACCATTAACGATAGTTTTTTCACTAAAATATCCACTATTTTTTCTCACCACTTCTGTCATCACGCCAAATACATCATAATAATATGCCCCTTCATTAATTTTCATATCTCTTGGCACATCCATCTTAGAAAAAGTAGACATTTCGTTTAGGTCATCATACAAAATACATTGTTCATCATTCGTTATAGTCATATCGTCAGATTGTAAACATAACTCACCATCTATATATGTAAGTCTACTAAAATCTGCCGTTCCACCCATCACGGTAGTAGTAGACCTTCCGGTTTCAATATCCATTATCTTAGCCCCTTCTTTAATCGCCAATTTTCTAGGAATTTGCATCTCAGTTATTTTTATGGGTTCCAACTCTTCCAAGCTATCATACAAAATACACCAATCAGTGCCATTATCTTTCTCCGCTTGCAAACATAAGTTACCAAACCAATATCCCAATTTATTAAAATAAACTTTCACGTCTCCCGACACAACTTCAGACAGCCCAGTCCTCAAATTTATCTTCGTCACATCACCATCTAAATACATCTTTCTTGGTAATACCATATTAGCTATATTTGGCTTCGGCAACTCACTTATTGAGTCATAGAATACACACACACCATCATTGTACATACTTTCCGACATCACACATAAATTCTTATTAATCATTATTTTTTTATCAATAATAATATTTTGGTCAATCTTATACTGCGTCTTTATAATCTTGTTCTTCCAGTCAAAAACATTCACTTTGCTATTCACTAACAACATACGACGCTCAGCCACTTCATTTACCACAGACATATCCAGCTCCTCAAGATCGGAATACAAATAGCAATTCATTTTGTCTGCTATTGATAGACATAGGCTATCATTCAAATAGTTTAAATGACCAAAAAATTCAAAGCTGCTAAATTTTCTACTACCAATCAAATTAGTGTTAGGATCAACATATCTAGAACCAGTTTTTACATATAATACACGGGGTATATTCATTTCTTTATACGCTCCGGCCAAAGCACCCTCACTGAGTATCCCCCCAAACCAATCCTCAAAATACAAATAAAAATTCCGGTTTCCATATGCC
>CAZFVK010000039.1:0-8851 GCA_964522475.1 uncultured Candidatus Saccharibacteria bacterium
AATGTATTAAGAGCTTGATACTTTAGCGGATGTAGAGGCTATACTAGGAGGCCTGGATACAGCGGATGTAGAGCCCATTGACGCGGCCGTTGCTGTCGGTATATAGGCTACTACCATTGTAACTCAGGAAGTCCCGCCTCGCACCATTATACGCAGTACTACCCCACCAGAGCCCGTACGTAGACTCATTGTACAGCGAACCATTGTAGTAATTCCCGCCCAGGACTGGGGAAAAGCTACCTACATAAGTAGTACTGCTAGATCCTCCACTTAGACTGTCTATCTGTGTTTTGGCAGGCAAAGTCCAGCCTTTTGGGCAGATGGATTGAGTAGCTGTAGTGGTATTGTTTGTGCCGGTGATCGTGCCAGCAGAAGCTAGAGTGTAGTTATACCATGATGTTCTTGCCGCTTGAGACGAGGCCGTAGAGAATTAGAGATGGCGGCGGATGCGGCGGAGGAACTGGTAGAGTTTGTATTTGGTGGGTTTTAAGATGATGTCGTAGGTACCAGCGAAATCGCGTTCGGTACCATTAAAAGTCTTTTTGAAATTGGTAAAGCCGGCCCAAGGGTGGTCTTTTCCTGCTCCTTCGGGGGCGATACCCCAGAAATCAAAGTCTCTTAAGCCTTTTTCTCTAGCGTCTAAAATTAGTTGAATCGTGAGGATACCGGTGGCGTGAAGAGTCCTTCCCTCATCACTTTGAGCACCCTGGAGATTGTATCTAGTTTTATCGTGATCAAAGACCAAACCAGCAGCGACCAAGTTTCCCTCTTTTTTAACAAGATAAAGGGTGGAAAAGGGCTGACTCAGCTCGGTTTTTAAGTAGTGTTCGGAGAAAGTGCTGATGTTTTTTTCTTTGGCTAAAGCTTTTTGGAGTTCTAGTAAATATTTGATGTCGTCGGGACTATGCGAAGTTTCTATAGTGATGCCGTTTTTCTCTCGGTTCCTGTAATAACGGAGCAATCTGGAGGGGAGTTTACTCTTAAATTCTTCATCGGTGCCGGTGAGGTCTAGGACCCAAGTTTCTTTGGGGTTTAGATCGTGGGATTTGACGGTATTCTTGGGAAAAAGCTTGGTAAAGTCTCTATTTCTAGGTTCGATACGGGCAAAAACGACGTTTTGTTCCCCGGCTAGTTTTTTGAGATCTGTCAAAGCGGCCTTGAAGCCATCCTTGGTGTCCGCCACAGGGCCATAAGGTAAGTAAAGATAGGAGCCCAGAGGTACGGGTTTGACGATGGCGAGGTAGGAAAAATCTTTTCCTTCCCTATAGAAGCATGTCTCACTGAGATCTTTTTGTAATTTCTCCCATTCGTGACTCTGCGTGATCGGAATTTCCATATTTTTAATTATAGCACATCAAAAATTTTTATGTTTTCTTCCCTGTTTTTTCGTGGAATTTTGACACAAAAAGCACGTGCTATTTTTTGACTGTTTATGCTTTTCGTGATTTTGCTTATGGAAAACCAAAAACTCCGGCTTTCTAATCAGTCGGTTGGCAAAAAGAATGTATATTCTGGATTTTACGATGTGGTGTCTCTCTTCCCTCTAGTACAGTGTAGTAAAATCCTGCTCCCAACTCTGGCGCGGATGCCAGGTTGATACTTTGATTTTAGCGCAAGCGGGATTGTTTGTCAATGATGGTTGCTAGACTCTTTGGTTGCTAGCATAACGGATGTGGTTAGAAATACCACAAGCGTTTTCTGTGGAAAAAGCTTGTGGTAAAGCTGTGAATAAACTGGGCGGTGTGCTACAATTAAACCATGGCGTATATTCGACGGTTTAAAACGACTTCGGGGGCAACAGGAGTGCAGGTGTGCTATAAAGAGGGAAACAAAGTAGTAAAAACCGTCCATGTGGGATCGGCTTCTTCAGAGGTGGGACTAAGAAAATTGGAAAGAAAAGCACAGGAAATTATCGACGCGGGGAAGCACTCTCTCTTTAACCTTGATAAGTTTAATTTGAAGAAATGATGTCGACAAAGTCGGTGATAACTTTGATATTTGAGGCGACTCTCCTCATCTCTTCAGCCTCGTTTATCGGCCTGCTGGCTCGGGGTGGCTCAAAGGAATCTTTGCCGTCGTCTAGAGCTACTAACATTTTGTTGTCATAAAAGCCGATTAAGATTTTGTTTTTGTAATATTCGGAGATGGCCTGAATTTTTACAATCATAGCCGGGTCTAGAAGATAAAAACTTTCGAATCCATCTTGACCGTAGATTTTGAAAGTTCGATTAAACTCCTCTGATTCGGTTTTGATTTTTGACATTTTGCGACTGGTGATTTGATCTTTACCTGGTACTCGGTAAGCGTGAAATTTTTTGCCGATTAATTCTAGCTTGAAATCAAATTTCTTGGGGAATTCAAAAATCATAAAGCGCCCCTTAAAAATTGTAGTATAGGTGGTATTGCCATCGGAATCGGTAGATACAGTCTGGATAGTGGCGTCCGCCTGAGTAAAACCGATGTTTTTGTATTTAGCAATAGTGAGGTCGTTAGAGTTATAGTTATCGCCGGTATTAATCATACCTGTAGTGGCAAGCAGGGAAACGGGAAAACCTTTTTGATGGTCGTAAATTACATCAGTGAAGATTTTGTGGAGATTTTGCTCGATGAAGTAAGCTTTGTAGGCTTTTTGATAGGCGGATCTACTCTTACCAACGGCGATGACGACACCGATTGTAGCAGCAATAATGGCAAACCCAATAAAAAAACCGGCAAAAATAGGGCCGAGTAGAATAGCTAGGCCGAAGGCTAGAATTATAGAAATTACAGAGATAAGTAGAGCAGTTTTTAGCTTGCTCCAGTAAATTTTACGGGCAGATTCCACATCCTCGAGATTCATGCTTTTATTGTAGCATATCTTCAAGCGGAAAAGTTTTTGATTTTTTTGAAGTCAGTCTTTAGAGCAGCCTCTCTTAGGGCCTGTTCGGAGCCGTAATGGGTGTGGATGCCGGGAGCGTCGGAGAGCATGTGCTGGGCGTAAGGGAAGGAAATGACTTTGTCTAGGATAGCACCGAATTTGCCGGCGGTATCAGAGGCGACCTCAGCCTCTCTTACATCTTTTAGGGGGATATCGAGAGCCTCGGTCATTTCTTCAGGGAAGAAAGTAAGGGAAAAGAGGTCACCGTCTTCTTTGCCGGCGCGAGGACCGTAGGCGATAGAGGTGTTACCCTCAATCCAGAGGCGCTGATTGAGCGGCCGCATCTTGGCGCTTTTTAGATTAAAATCGGCTTTTACGTATTTTTTGTGATCATCGGTATCCATGTCGCAGATAAAGTCGCCTTCGCAGGTGGTGGTCAAAATCGCACCTTGGACATCGGGGGATTTGAGGCCGGATTTTTCATCATAACTGATTGTGTCACTGATGTAGTCCATCATTACCCAGCTCAAAAGTCCGGTCTTCTCATTTTCGGCGACTAGATAATACTCGGCTCTGGCACCCCAAAAAACGCTGGTGTGAATCCGAAACATACTGACGATACCATAGTATTCTTCTTTATCTCCGGTGAAAGCTGCGGATTTCGCCGGTTTAAAGCCCTCTGGCATGAATTTTTGAACTTTTGAAGGATCTGGGATTTTGTAAAAGAGAAAGCTGCAGTATGGTTCTACCACGAAGGGCATTTGACCAGCCTTTTTTGTATGACTTTTGATAATCTTTTTTTGAAGACAAACAGGGAGCTTTTTTAGTTTGGTTTGAAGATAGTGGACTTTGCCGACCGCCATGGGATCGACCATCTGCTCTACACCTCTTGCAAAATCATGTACATCCATAATTTGATTATAGCAGAAAAAACTGTGGAAAAAAGCCCCAAGCGTAATGCTTAGGGCAGTGACAATATTATTAGATTCTAATGGTTTGAGGTAATTGAGTTATACAAAACGATAGCTTTGAACCGGTATTCCTCATCTATGCCTTTTAATCTGTTGATGGCTGAGTAGGCGGTTGCCTCCATTCTTTTGAGGTCGTCTTCTGAATAGATGTCTCTTACACTCATGCCCAACCTGTGGCTGTCTTCTATCGCTGTACTATATTCTAAACTTACCTTGTCCAACTCTTTTTTGATATTCTCAATATTGTCATTTAATGTACAATTTGCCATAGCCCGTTTCTCCTTTCGTAGTTTCAGCAAAACTGTATATTATTATAACATTTTTGGTTATGTTTGTCTAGAGCTCTTTGGCGACAGGGCACTGAGTGGCAAGTTTGTGATCCAAAGTCCAGAGAGGGGTTTCGCCGGAAGCATCCGTAATGACAGCAAGATAACAGTCTGTGAAGGAGAGTTTAGGGTTTTTAACATAAATATCTAGGGCGCCTTCGATGACGATCTCTATACTTCTAGAGTAAAAATTGCACCAGCATATACCGTTGAGCGTCCAAGAAGATGCCCGCAATGCTAGAATCAATGTCAATGGAACTGGTATCCTTTATTTGGTGTGTGTGGACGAGGTAAGAGATTCTATGGAAGATGCCTGCGAACGACTTCAAAAAATTTAGTATAAATTTCGCAAAAATATAATAATCCGAATAAGAAGAGGTCAACGGACCTCTTCTTATGATTTAGATAAGTTCTTGTTGGGCTTTGAGGCGGCTGATTAGAGCCTCTTTTTCTTTGATACTATCTCTAGTTTCTTTGACGAGGTGCTCGGGGGCTTTTTCGACATAGTTTGGGTTACTCATGCGAAGGTTAAGAGCGTCTAACTCGCGGCCGACAGCTAAGATTTTTTCGGTGAGGGCGTCTCTGTAATCTTTGACCACCTTTTCTGGGACATCTAGGTAGAGCTCGTGATTGGCGAGAGCTAGCCTTAAGCCTCTGGGGGCGCCGTTTAGAGCGTTGATATCTGGGACCTTGGTGAAGGCCTTGATAAGCAGTAAATTATCTTCTACGAGGCTGTCGTTGTCATACATAAGCGCGTATTTTTTGCCCTTATTAGCCCCTGGAAGGGCCTGTATAGTGGCTCTGACCTCCTGGACGATAGTTCTTATGGTTTCAAACTGCTCGGCCGTGATTGGGTCGTATTTTAGCTCTCCTGGCCATTTAGCCGTAATGATAAAACCGTCCGTCCAGCTGAGGTTCTGCCAGATAGTCTCCGTCACGAAGGGAGCAAAAGGATGAAGAGCGATCAAGAGATGCTCTAGAGTGATTTTTAGAAGTGGAACATTGCGGTAGATTTTTTGGCTCTCTAAGAACCAGTCGGCGTATTTGTCCCAGATAGTGCTATACAAAGTCTCGACGGCTTCGGCGAAACGATATTCTTTCATATCTGTTTCAATTTGACTAATGCAATTATTGATCTCACGACAAATCCAGTCTTCGCCTTGATTAAGAGTAGTGTAAGAATCTGGGACAATGCTTTCTCGGGACGCTCCCTCAGGCCCGTCGTCACGGGCTTCGGTCGCTTCGTACTCGCCACGTCGGCGAGCATGCCCCTCGAAAGCACTGTCTCCAGATTCACTCTCATCTTCATCCACGATGGATTGGATGAGGCGGGAGATGTTCCAGAGCTTATTACAAAGATTGCGGCCGGAGACTACGCTGTTTTCGGAGAAGGCTTGGTTCATACCGGCGGAGCGACCGCGCAAAATACCAAGACGGAAAGCGTCGGAGCCGTATTTTGCCACGAGTTCGATTGGGTTAATCACATTACCTTTGGACTTACTCATCTTTTGGCCGTGTTCATCTAACACGAGACCGTGGAGATAAACCTCTTTAAATGGGACTTCGCCAGTTACATAGAGCCCCATCATAATCATGCGGGCAACCCAGGCAAAGAGAATGTCGGCGCCGGTTTCCATGACATTGAGCGGATAATAAGGGGTAGGATTTTCTTCGGACCAGTCGGTACAGACGATGGGCCAGTGAGAGCTAGAGAACCAAGTGTCAAAGGTGTCTTCGTCACGCACATAGGTGACGCCGGATTTTTCAATTTCTGTAAGATTAGTGCGGCGGTCAAAAATCCAGTCGGGCTCATCAGTGGCTTCTTCGGTAACTTTCCTAAACATTGGAATAGCGATACCCCAAGGGATTTGACGAGAAATGTTCCAGTCTTTAAGGTTTTTCAGATAGTTGATGAGGACTTTTTGCTTATTTTCAGGGTAAAATTTGATTTCGCCGTTTTCAAGATGTTCGATGGCTACCTTGGCTAGTTTTTCAACATCAATAAACCACTGCTCTTTGAGCATCGGCTCAAGGACGGTGCCACATTTGTAACAATGCGCCACGGAGTGAACAATTTTTTTCTCGCCAGTGAGCAAACCTTGTTCTTTTAAATCCTTCAGGACTTGTTTGCGACATTCTTCGGTGGTGAGGCCGTCGTATTTCTCGGGAACATTAATCATATGACCGTCTTCGGAGATGACCTGAATACGCTCGAGATTATGACGCTCGCCAACTTCAAAATCGTCAAAGTCGTGAGCAGGGGTGATTTTGACAGCACCGGTGCCGTATTCGGGATCGGCGTGTTCGTCGGCGACTACGGGGATTTCGCGGTCGGTCAAGGGAAGATGGACGGTTTTGCCAATGAGATGTTTATAACGCTTATCTTCTGGGTTAACGGCAACAGCGGTATCGCCGAATAAAGTTTCTGGGCGAGTAGTTGAGACGGTTAATTCGCCATATTTAATTTCCCAGAGGGTGCCTTTTTCGTCTTTGTGATCCACTTCAATATCGGCAAAGGCGGTTTGATGCTTAGGGCAGTAGTTAACGAGCTTCTCGCCTCTGTAAATGAGGCCGTCGTTCCACATTTTTTCAAAAGTGGTGTAAACGCGATCGACTACATTTTCGTCTAAAGTAAAGGTGAGATCATCCCAAGAACAGGAAGCACCCAAGCTACGGAGCTGGAGTTCCATGTTGCCGCGCTGCATCTGAACAAAGTCCCAAACTCTAGAATAGAGCTCGTCTCTTGAAAATTCAAAACGAGTGTGACCGTCTTTTTCGAGAACTTTTTCATAGACTACCCAAGTTTCAAAACCAGCGTGATCGGCGCCGGGGATATACCAAGTAGATTCGCCTCTTAAACGATGGTAGCGAGTAAGCGAGTCTTCTAAAGCTACGGTGAGGCCATGGCCGATATGGAGGTTGCCATTGGCGTTGGGTGGTGGCATCACTAGGGAGTAGCATAGATTTGAAGCAGTGCTTTCTCGACGCGCTTGCGCCGGCCCGTCGTCACGGGCGGCGCTGCGCTCTCCTTGCTCGCGTCTTCGCAAGACGGTCTCGAAAGCACCTGCTTCAAATCTATCATCAACCCCATCATCATTGTCATCTACAGGTATAGTAGGGACGGTGGGCTTGAAGACACCAGCGGTTTCCCAAGCGGCATAGATATCGGTTTCGTATTGATTTGGCTCGTAACTTGAGGCGAATTTCATTTTATACTCCTTTATACTCTATTTTTTCTTTAATCTCAGTGAATTCCTCGGGGGTGAGCTCCAGAGTTTTGCCATGCTCCCAGCTTTCGTCTAGGGGCATCAGGTGGACGTGGGCGTGGGGAACATCGGTGCCGACGACTTTCCAGAGAATGCGGCGACCGAGTCTTCTTTCCATGTGCTTAGAAAGTTTTTTGACAGCGTTCATGAGAGCCTGGTAATCTGCGTCTGGTAATTCGTAGATTTTGTCGACCTCGTTTTTGGGGACGACGAGGGTGTGGCCTTTGGTCTCGGGATGAATATCTAGAAAAGCGTAGGTCTTGTCGTCTTCATAAATTTTGTAACTTGGGATTTCTCCCTCGATGATTTTGGTAAAAATGCTGCTCATTTTTTGCTCCTTTCAAGATTTTTGACAGTGAGATAATAGATGCTGGTAAAGAGAGCAGAGAAAATTAGAGCACCGATACAATCAGAGATCCAATGTTTATTGGCAAGGACTCTCCCGACTGGGACGAGGATGATAAAAACCAACATAATTAAATCCAAGAAAATTAAGAGGGGTTTATTTTTGATATAACGTGGTAAAATAATGGCAGTACAAAAGAAAATCGTAGCAGTAATCATCGTGTGGGTGGATGGAAAACTGGCTTCACCGGAGCCGTCTGGACGAGTATTCCAGACGAAGACGTGATCAAACAAGAAATAGGTGATGACAACTAGCACCGCAGGAACAACAAGGGCAAGAAGCGTCTTGTCAATTTTGGCAAAGGATTTTCGCGTAATCCATTGATAAATTGCTAGCACTGCGAAAATTCCAGCAGTAGCAATGGCGGTGTAGACCATAATGTCTGTAGCTTTGTCCCAATTCATAAGCTAATTATATCACAAGTTGACGTTTTTGCTATTTTATGCTATAATTGAAGTATGGGCTCTTTAACATCTGAGGTGAATGGAGGTGTAAGAATGAATAGGGAAACATTGGAGAAAGAACGGGCGTATTTGACACAGTTGATTGGGGGAACTACTAACCAACATTTGTGGGAAATAGACGCTGAAGAAATCAATATGAAAGATGATTTTTTTGTGTCTTTTGAGCAGCTTGTCCCCGCGACATTAGTTATATGTATAATATCCATTATGATTACGATAATGTCAGGGGTATTTTCCATGATTAATTTTTTCCAATTTTTCGCCTTAGTCTGTCTTGGCTCGAGTATAAATCTCACTGTAAAGGCGGCCAATTATTGGAAAAAATTTAAAGACAACGAATATTGTCATGATCGGGCAACAGATAAAGTGAATGCCCAGATTGGGCAAAGAATTTGTAGACGTCTAAAAGATATAGAAGACAAGATTGAAACCTCAGAGTAAGAACTTGGCGCCGGAAGATTCCGGCGCTTTTTAACGTAACAAAAAAGAGCCGATTGGCTCTGTTCTTGGTACACCCGACACGATTTGAACGTGCGACCTTTTGCTCCGCAAGCAAACGCT
>CAZFVK010000040.1:0-1615 GCA_964522475.1 uncultured Candidatus Saccharibacteria bacterium
CACAAAAAAGAGGGATTTGCTTAGGTATTTCTCCGTTCGCATTACCCTCATCGTAATACTATTTAATTATAGCATACAATAAATAAAAAGTCTATGCAGGATAACTGATAATCTAGCCTCGACGAGAACCCCAGCTATCAAAGTAGCTATTAGATTTTCCCGTCGTCCTGTGGTTCTAGCACATCGGCAGCCATACCATGCCGAGTTCTGTTTTTACACGATTCTCAAACGAGGGATTGCGAGAGTACCTTTTACGTTGTGTTCAGTTATACGATTATTTTACACGATTCTCAAACCGTAAGATTGAACAATCTAAAATGAATTTTGTTCAGTTATACGATTATTTTACACGATTCTCAAACGGAGCTTTGCCCCCGCAAATCGAGAAGTTAGTTCAGTTATACGATTATTTTACACGATTCTCAAACTATGTTTGGTCTATAAAATCCTATAATCCCGTTCAGTTATACGATTATTTTACACGATTCTCAAACTAAAGATGGGCGTTAAAGCCGCACTTATAAGTTCAGTTATACGATTATTTTACACGATTCTCAAACGTTTTAGATGAAGCTCAGTTATTCTTTAGTGTTCAGTTATACGATTATTTTACACGATTCTCAAACCTACGGGCTATTTCGAATTTACTTTGCAGGGTTCAGTTATACGATTATTTTACACGATTCTCAAACGGTGGGCTTTTGGCGATCGTAAATGCAACCGTTCAGTTATACGATTATTTTACACGATTCTCAAACGAATTACCTTATTCTGATGAAGAAGTCAATGTTCAGTTATACGATTATTTTACACGATTCTCAAACGACAATTTTCTCTATCATTTCATCTTCAACGTTCAGTTATACGATTATTTTACACGATTCTCAAACTTCCTCCACGAACATTTTCGCCTATTTTTTGTTCAGTTATACGATTATTTTACACGATTCTCAAACACCGTAAAGAATTACGTTTGCGACTTTTCGGTTCAGTTATACGATTATTTTACACGATTCTCAAACGGTTGGAATACGGCGACTATCACAGGGGGAGTTCAGTTATACGATTATTTTACACGATTCTCAAACTACAAGAAGCAATGCCAAAAAGAAATTAATGTTCAGTTATACGATTATTTTACACGATTCTCAAACCGGTAGCTTTGCCAAAAAAATTATGACAGCGTTCAGTTATACGATTATTTTACACGATTCTCAAACACTCGCGCATTTGTAAGCGCATCCAAAATAGTTCAGTTATACGATTATTTTACACGATTCTCAAACTAAATAAATCAAATCTTCGGCACGTTTGAAGTTCAGTTATACGATTATTTTACACGATTCTCAAACACGTGGTAAAGGATAATTACAATGTCTAAGTTCAGTTATACGATTATTTTACACGATTCTCAAACACACTGCTTCCATTTCTCACACCATACCCTGTTCAGTTATACGATTATTTTACACGATTCTCAAACATGAAACATTTTCAACCCTCGAGATTTCAAGTTCAGTTATACGATTATTTTACACGATTCTCAAACAGAGGCAGGAATTTTCACATTATCACCCAAGTTCAGTTATACGATTATTTTACACGATTCTCAAAC
>CAZFVK010000040.1:1715-8660 GCA_964522475.1 uncultured Candidatus Saccharibacteria bacterium
GTTCAGTTATACGATTATTTTACACGATTCTCAAACCTCAAATCGAGATTCGGGTAATCAAAACGGCCGATAAACCGGGTCGTATCCCTGTACTTGTTATTATACCATATTTTCCGATCAAGAAAATTTTAAAACAAGCTAATGCTAAAAATCGCATAAATCTTCGTCGATGGTCATGCGTGAAACCCCATCTATCCTCTCGCGAGTTTGGTCTTCGACAAGCAATATATCAATTTGGCGGTCGAGGATGTTGTCCTGCAAGCGTTTTAGTTCCCTATTGTCGATAAAACTTCTAAGCGCAATAAAAACAAACAGTTTTGTTTTTGCGAGTTCGCGCATCACTTCGAGGTAATCGGTGACTAATTCTACAAAATCATCTTCATCGCCAACGACATGGAAATTAACTGCTTTCGCGATTTGGTCCAAAGAAAAATCGTCAGCCTCTACTTCGAACCCGAACTGCTCCGAGCTAATGACGTCATTTAAGTATTTTACGATTTTAGTTTTTAATTTGTTGGTTGAGAGGTAGAAGTTTTCTGATAATGACGTTTCGACTAAAACTTTTAAAAGATTTGTTACGACTTTGCGATTACCAAAATCTAGTTTCAGGGGATTTATAATTACGTCGACATCATCTTTAAACTTTAATGACTTGCCGTCTTTCGTCAAACTAATGCCCGAGCCGCTTTCGTCGTGAAAATAAAAGTCTTTGACGAAGTTGCGGAAATATTTTTGGTTTTCGATAATTATTTCGTGAGAGTGGGCATTCTCCGACCATTCCAACTCGCGCTCGAAACCTGGGCATTTTAAGATCATAATATAACCATCCTTTCGTCCGTCTGAACATAATTATTATTGACTTCACCAGTGATCAGTTGCATGCCGGTAAATTGGCGCTCGGTCGTGACCATCATTTGGACAATTCCTTTTGGTGGTTTGTTCTTTCTAATGCTAGCTTCGACGCGCTCTACGGCATGCATATTAATACATATTTTAGTATAAATCGACTCTTGCATCATGACGAAGCCTTCGCCGATAAGAAACTTGCGAAACCAACGATAGTGCCTCCTGTCCATAGAAGTATCGGTTGGCAAATCAAACATTACTATCACTCTCATAAATCTATAGCTCATACCAATTTAATATTTTCTCCGGATTATTCTCTTCTATCGCATTGAATACGCTTTTAACATAAATCCCGATGGCGTTGTTTAAATATTGTTCCGAACCGACAATTTTAACTTTCGTATTAAGGAGATTTATGATGGCGGCTTTTTCGTCTTTACCAAGTTCTTTGTAGTCTCGGTGCATGACTGCGAAGTAATCTATGATGGGGCGAAAACTTTCCATAAGGTCAGAACCTAGATTAAAGGGGTTTTCAGCGTTGTCATGCCATAAGCCTATTTGAGTGAGATAACCAGAGGCCGCAATCTCTCTGTTGAAACAAGCAAGAAGAATGGTGTAGCCATAATCTAAAATATGGTTGCGGATATCGTTTTCTCCGCGATAAAATTCGTCATCGAATAAATCGTTAAAATATACTTTGGCGGCATGACCTTCACGGTTAGTCGGGTCACCGGGCTCTACTTCGTTTATATAGCTGCGTAGCTGCTCGGCTTTTTCGTAGTGACCAATTTTGTCTAGGACATTGGCCTGATTTGAGATTTTGGCTTGAATAATTTTTTGCCAAGTTCTTGCTTTAATATCCTGTGACCAGGCAATTTGCTTGCGCAGTTTGCCGCTCGTGTCATAACTACCGCGATACGGAATAAGCTCGGAATATGGGTTGTGTTGGTTATCACAGAACACAACTTTTACTTTATGCTCAATCAATTCGGCGAGAAGGTAGGCAGTGATGGAAATTGCGGTGGTTTCGCAAACCAAAACTGAAATATCGTCAAGCAGGATTCTTTTCTCGCCGTCGTCGTTACGAACAACGAGATGGCCCATTTTATAGTCGAGCTTGCTACGGGTCGTGACCATAACGACACGCCAGGACATTATTTGCCGCCAATCGTGAGGAGGTTAATTTTTCTTTCGAAAATGCCGGTTGGGGATTGTTCGATCAGATATATTTTCTGACCAGTGATATCATCCAGAATCGTCAATGTCCCAACTTGTGTTACCCCATCAGCGATTAGGGATAGATTTGCTTTACTAGCGTTTGCCCCAAAGGCTAAAAGAATGTCGCTAATCACTGCGCATTGTTCTTCCATGCGCAAATCATCGAACCGTGACTTACTGATAGAAATTTTTTCTACTGTATAATTTAGGCTCGGGTAGTCTTTGAATATCTTTACTTTTTCACAGACGGCATTATATAACTTGGCATTTTCTTCTTTTGTTACCAAATCTTTTTCATCTATATTGTATTTTTTGTCTGTCTTTATTTTTTGGTTGAGCTTTAGGACTTTCTTCAAATATAGCAAATTAGAATTGTCTAAATACAATTGTTTATCCGGTGCGAGCGAAAGTCTGTTTCCTGTGCGACCGCGCAGAGTCACTGGGCAGCCGTCGATTTCAAGAGCCGAGCCGAAGTAGATTTTCGGGATGATAATCCTAGCGTCCGCTCCTAACTCTCGCTCGAAATATGCTTGTGGATCTTCTTTGAAAATAATTGGGACTTGAATAACTCGACGATGGCTATTCCCCTTTTTGTCTTTAAATTCTACGAGGCTAAAATATGCCCCCTTGATGCTGTTGTAGCCACCGTATTTTTCGACTGGAAGATTATTTTTTAATGGAATAATGCCGTCCGCATTGCCTGTTTTCCCGACTGGTTGCAAATCAGCAATGATTCCGGTCTGGACGTGCACCATATGGGTGCACAAAACATAATTCCGGCGCATATTTTTCGAAATGATGTCGATGGAGTCTTTATAATTCCAACCGCGATAATAGTCGCCTGCGCGCGGAGTCGCCTTCCATATAGCGTGAGAGTTGATTGAATAGTCAAGACGCTGATTTTTAGCTAACCAGTGGCGTGGATCGTCGGTATAAGTTTCGTTCATAACATTACCTACAACAATATTTAAGTAAGCATCTTTGGCATGGTGGAGGTCATTCAGCTCGCGAATTTTAACGAACTCGGGCATCGGATCAAAAACATCTTTGCCATTCGAACTATCTTGGTTTCCTTTTGCGAAATAGTCGCGAAAATCTTTGACTTGGCCGGCTTTAACTAAAACAATCTTTGTGTTTGGAAATTTTTGTGATAAAAGTTGTTTGAGAAGTTTGACTGATTGGCTAGTCTCAACAATTTGTCGAGCGATGAAGCCGCTAAGTTCGGCGGACGTAAGCTCCGAGGTGCGTGTCAAGCGTTCGAGTTTTTCTTTTGTGATTAAACCGGCTTGTCGCCAAAAATGCCAAGTTGCGGACATCTTTTCTTGCCACTTGTTTTCGACTGGATATTTGTTTGTCTTGTCACGGTTATATGCGGCCTTGACCAGAACAAGATTGTTGAAACTATCGTCTTTGGTTTTTGAACGCGGGAAAATGTGGTCGATATCATATTCCTTTGTGAAAAGTTCCTCCAACTCGATTCTCTCACCTGAATAAGCGCAACGACCCATCTGCGTGAAATATAAATATAACTTTTTGCTTTGCAAATCGCACGGTTCTTTGCCACCAAGTTCAGCCAGCAGTTCTTTTGCTTCCGGTGATTCCATGAGCTTACGATACGATTCCGTGAGTTTTTTATGGCGGCTTAAAGTCTCACCAGATCTCCTCGGATCGCCGCCATCCCGAGTCGCCTCAATAAAGATTCTAGCTGGAGCTTTGGCTTCGGCTTTAACGATGTCGCCAACAACTTTGATGGCTTGCCAGAGAGTGCGTTTCACGGCAGGGGCGCAATACAGGTTTTTGATATCCTCGTAGGCGATCTGCTCTTTCGGCGGATTTTGCAACTTGTTATATTCTTCGATGACATCCGCGAACGGATAATCTTTGCTTAGAATCTCCATGAGATTTAGGTTCGTGTCCCAAAGCATGTCCATAATGCTAGTCTTCGAGCCATTAATCTCCGCGGTGATACCGGTTAGAAACTTTTGCGAGAATCTCGCCCAGTCTTTGTATTGGCGACGGGCCAGTTTCCCTGCTTGTCCGTCTGAACATTTTTCGCCGAGAGTTTCTTTAATTCTCTTCTCTAACATTTTAGGCTCGTTGCCTAAAATTGTGACGAGTTCAACAACTTGTTCAAGTTTTACAGGCGAGAATTCTTTGCGATAATTTTTACCGAGTATTTTAGCGAAATCGAGATGCGTGAAAAGTTTTGGCAGGAACTTACTTTCGGGCGAGCCAGACAAAGTATCTCCGTCTGCCAAAAAGCTATTCTCGCGTAACCATTTTTCAAGGCTTCTCAATGTAATATTGCCAGCTATTTCGCCATTTTCAAAAACTCGCTCATAGATTTTCTGTTTCACAGAAACATCATCGATTCTGCAATCGTTGATTTTTAGGTTATTTAGTTCGTTTAATACCATATATTTTTGATATGATAATGACGATTTTGGCAAGACATCTTCAGACAGAAGATATGTGCATTTGTTAGTCATACGCTTGATAAACTTATCTGCGCGGGCATCAAGATTAACGAGCGCGCTGAAATTCCATGGGCGGACGAGCGTTGTGACTTCTTCGTCGCCCCACGCATACTCACTCTTCTTGCTACTCACGAGTGGACCGCAATAATATGGGATTCGGAATTCATGGATGCTAAGAATTTTCTTCGTTTTTGTATTATATTCTTCTGGTTCCGTGGCGGTTTTCTTCGCAAAACTCGGGTAATCTTTTTCGAGATGGTGCAAGATAATTTCTAGCTCGTTATGGTGGAGCTGCTGCGGAATCGTCCCCTTAGCTTGGCCGCGTTGTTTCGGCAATAGCTCGCCGCGATCGGCTTTTTCTAATAAATCCGTATTTATGCTGTGTTTTTCGAGTAGGCGCTTAATCTCTTTGTTGATGTCTTCTTGAGAGATAGGTTTTGCCGCAGTTTTTCTACCTGCTTTCTCGCCATAGGCTTTACCAATATAGTTGTTGTAGCAAATTTCTTTGCCGAAAATCTTCTCGGTTTTGAAGAATGTACCATAATCGTCTTTGTATGGTTTTAACAAGCGCTTCAACTCTTTCAGCTCTTTTGCGTGGGCGTTGTAATTATTCACCATTGCAAAAGAGATATATTCTTCTCCGTTTAATAAGTTAGACAAGAATCCAAAATCGTAGATCGCCTTAGCGGCCTCGATGAGCGCGATTTGGTCTTGGTCTAGTTCGCTTTCGACTTCGGCAATTTTGTCCTCGAAATTATCGCTAGCGAACGAAAGTTTCACGGCTTCTTTGTCGTCGACAGGGCCGAAAATTTTAGCGAGCGTGACTTTTGAACCTGCAAGCAGCCCCGCGAGTTCGTCTTGTTCGCTAGAGATTCCGTCATCGCCTTCAATAAAAATAGTTTCTTTGATGGTTTTACGCAAGTCGCGAATTGAGGTACGTTTGCCTTTCATGATGCGTTCCAAGGCTTCGCCGCTATTGTTAACGCTTAAGCCGAATTGATCGGAAATTTCGAGAAAGTTTTGAAAGATTTCAGAAAAATCGCCAGCGCCTTTGATTTTCCCCTCCCGCAGGAAATGCCCACGATTTCGTAGAATGTGATGGATTGCCAAATAATAAAGCCGAATGTCAAAATGTTTGTCGTCTGGCGCTTCAACAATGGCTTTGCGGAGATGCCAAATAGTCGGATAAGTTTTATGAAAATCTTTGTCGATGTAATCTGGGTCGTTGAAAAGTGTGTTTTTGGAGCTCTTTTTAAGATTCTTATCTTCTTCAAGCAGAAAACTTTTGCGCAGGCGAAGATAAAACTCCGGATCGACTTTTCTGATTTCTTCTTCGAAAAGCAGGTTTAGGAGCTTAATGCGATCAGCAGAGCGGCGCGTCCGGCGACGAGAAGAACGAGCCAGACGACGATCGGCAGCGGGGCTAGCCTCTTCAAAGAGCCGCGAACCCCAAAGAGTTTTACCTTTGAACTTTAATAAGTTGTATTTTTCGTCGGTGACGGCCCAGCCAACAGATGCCGTGCCACAGTCTAGACCAATATAATATTTAGAATTTTCTGCCATTTTTGCTCCTTTAATATATTGTATCACGCATTGTTATGTAGTATAATTAAATTGTTCAATTATACGATTGGATACACGATAAGTTCAAATAAGCGCCTGATTTATGGCAGGTTAGCGACAACTTATAGGGTCGATGGACCCGCATAAAAATAAGCCCTCTCGGGCTTATTTTGGTGAAACTAGGCGATTTTTGTGATTTCGATTTCGCTGTATTTCTGGCGGTGGCCAGTTTCTTTGTGGACGCGCTTCTTGGAATGGTAACGAATCACACGGACTTTGTCGCCGGTAACTTTCTCGGCTACGACTTTGGCTGAAACCTTAACGCCTTTGACCGTAGGAGTGCCGACCGTTGTCTTGTCGCCATCAATTACGAGTAAAGCATCAGTTTCGAGCTCTTTGGTGCCTGCCGGGAGGAGGTCCACCCGTAGGGTCTCTTTTTCCTCGACGATGTATTGCTTGCCACCTACGAGGATAACTGCTTTCTTCATATTAATCCTTTGTTAATTAATTAACTCGTACCATTATAGCACAGATTCTTAGTATTGACAAGGGGGTAAGGAGAGATAAAAAAAGGAGAAACAGAAGTGAATTCAAAAAATCTGCGGGCGGGGGCTCGCAGATTTTAAGTAGAGTTAGGAATTATTCTTTATCATGATTTTTGGGAGCCTGATCATGATTGTCAGAAGCTGAATCATGATTTTTGGAAGATTTTTCTACCTCTGTTATTTTGGCGTTTTTGGCGATATCATGATTTGCGGAGTCGGGAACATGATTATCTGACGCGGTATCATGATTTTTGGCGCCGGAAGTGACGTGCTTTTCGACAGTCTTTACAACATGG
>CAZFVK010000041.1:0-8406 GCA_964522475.1 uncultured Candidatus Saccharibacteria bacterium
GCGGTAAGCATACCGTCCAGACGCGCTCGGTAGATCGTCCTGACAGGGTCCTTGGAATGATGGATATCGTCTACCAGCTCCTGCGCCGCCTCATAGAAGCGCGGCTCAAGCGAAGTTTTCTCGTTCAGCTTCATGGTGGGCCTCCTTATTTGAGGCATTCGCAGATCGACTGCCACATCGGGTTTGCAATCGGTCCGGTAGAAACCCATTCCTGAAAGCAGCGAATCAGCCAACCCTCCAGCTCCGCGTAGGAGTTACCCTCCCACGTCGGATCGTCATAATCGTCGGCTTCTTCAACCACTACCAGATGACCATCGCATTCGAATAACTCGTGCGATCTTTCCATCAGCCTCCAAGCCGTCTTAGCGACGGGATCAAGGCTCTCAGGAAGAGTCAGCTTGTAGGTTTTCTCCATTAAGCACCATCCTTTCCATCGTCGGTCTTCTGCTGCTCACAGGCAGCGCGACTAAGGCACGTCAGGTAGAGGTTGTAGTCGCCCTTGCGGGTAATCATCCTCAACCAGTACAGGCCGTGTTGCAGCTCAAGGTAGGCGTTGCCCTCGTCCGGATCGCTACCCATCGTCTCGGCCTCGTGCTCCACATAACGGATCACGCTGCCCAGAGTCGGGAAATCCTTCTTGAACTCGGCATATACCTGTTCGAACTCCTCTACCAGTTCGGGAGTATTAAGCTCCCAATGAACCGGAAAGAAGGTGTTCCACCAGCGCCCGTCTTTGATATAAGCGCGGATATAGCCAAGCTCACTCTTCGGGTAACGGTCGCCCCTGCGATTTTCCCAAGCGTCGGAAAATGAGCACTTAGGCGTCAGTTTGTCTTTCACGGTAACTTCCTCCAATCATATTGTCATGGATTATGCCGCTGTATTGACCAGTTCAGAAAAATACTCGTAGTATTCCTCCTGCGTGGCAAACAGCATATTATGACCGTCGGGCAGGAATCCAATGAATCCCTGCCCGATGAGATAGCCATATGGCTTATTGCGCATAACAATCCCTCCCATAGTCTTCAGTTGTTCTCGACAGCCTCCTTCAGAATCGTGACTTCAAAGTCATTCATCAGGTAGCCCTCCAGGATCGTCCCAAAGTAGAACGGCCCCGGCTGATTGTAGGGATGATTGGCCTCGTTCATGATGTAGACAAAGCCGGTGACGACATCGCCGTCAACCTTGACCTCAATCTCCTCCTTGCGGTAAAGACGCGGCCAGCCCTCGTATCCATCCAAAGACTTCTCATCCTCCGGCTGAACGGCGAAGATCAGAACCGGGACGGTCTGACCCTCTGCGCGTTCTATCGTTGCCACAGCGTTACCGGGAGTCCCCCGGAAACGCAACCGCCAGTCAGAAAGAACATCGCTCCCTACGACCTTCGCGGTCGGGCAGCGATGCGTCATCCTCGGCAGATTCAGATTGGAACCATAGGCGATGTAGTACCTCGGTACAGGTTTCTGCATCAACTCAGTCATCGGCATTCCTCCTCATGTTCGTCGTTTTCAGAAGCATCCTTCGGCGTCCTCCAGCGCGATCACCAATCCGTCAAAGTCCTCGTTAGGTCCCAGCACATCGGCCAGGGCGAACACGACGCTCGTCGGAACGCCATATTCATCAGCGAGGCTCAACAGATAATCAGATCGGCTGTCGTAGCCATTATCCAGATAAGGATCATTCATTAGGATTTTCACCCCCTCTTGAAAGTGTTTCGTTGGAAATGTTGTGATTTGTTAAAGTGAGCTAGATATGTGCTTGCGCTTGACATATCTTGCTCGTGATTATAAAGTATGAAAAATGAATATCAATCCGATAGTGCTTCAAAATGAGACTACAGTCTCAAATGAAAACAACAATCTTCACTCTACGGCTGTATCATATAAGGAATGTTAACCAACAAAAGCCCGCGAGATAATTCGCGGGCTGCTAAAATGAACTCAGTTGATGCATGTGAATTCTTGACATTCTTTAGCGATTATTCCGATTTTTCTGTTCTGACTCTGTTAATTACTCTATTGTATTCTCTTATATACTCGCCTTCCTTCTTTAGCAATTTATATAAAATAACATAGGGAATCATCAGATTTCCCTCAAGGTGGCCCTCGTCAAAACGTTCAACCCATCGGTGTTTTTCATCTTCACTTATATAGGTTTTAACAATATTGATTAGCGGTTCATTTCCAGACATCACATTCTTATTTCCTAAAATAGCTTCTCTAACATCAAGGGATAGAGAAGAGGTAATAAAACCTAATTGCGGTTCAATTAGATCATGGTAATATGTATAGTCTATGTCGTTAATACATGTAATGAAATAATCCCTTAAGGCCATTTCGACTCGATAAAACGATTCAACAGCAGAACCATTTAGTTTGTCCGCCAGAAGAAGCGAATACTGATGCAAATCTGCCATATCCGCAAAAACAAAATCATTCTTTGGTTTATCTTTATCGACGCCATTGCGAAGATTCATGGGTGTAACGATGCAATTGAAATATGTTGAATATTCTGCAATTAGATATCTTAAGACCTTGTCCCGGCGAAGAATCTTATCTCGCTCAATCGATTTTTCATCTTTGGCTTTTTGACGATCAAGGAAGTATTGAACAAAAGATACCGTGACAATAATACCTATAAAATTGGTTGCAATTCCAATGAAAATGTTTTGAACTACTACATTCTTACAAGCAAAACTAGGTATCATCAAGAGCGCAAATACTCCCAGCAGACAGATTGAAACCACGCCAGCAGGACTCTTCGTCCATTTCATGATTGATTGCAATACATGTTTTATCGAATTCATTCAATCTCCGCCTTTGTATGTAAATTGCCAAACAAATTATAGCATCATATTCTAGTGTTGTCCATATTTTCCTGGAATTGTTAAATCTATTATTCATAAATGAGACTGCAATCTCAGAATACTCATCCTTAACCTTCAATTATCGCTCTATCGCCATTATGCTAATAATAAGTATAATAGTGTTAGGAGGATAAAAGTGGAAAACCGCGCAATTCAAAACGCGTACAAAACTAAAACGATCAAGGAAAACCTGCTTGCGAAAGTAATAGATGATCTTATTATTTATGCGGAGAATAACGGATCACTAAACGATTTGGAAAACAAGGACATATGGAGAATCGCGGGAGTGTACCGAGCAACCTACTATCGGAATTTTCCACATATCAATGATATCTATATGGAGATCAAAAGAAATGTTACCGAGGAAATGGAGATCAACCTCGCTCCATATTTGAACAGCGAAGCCGAAGAACGTATATCCTTACTTTTTTACAAATTTTTTATCATGTTGGAAATACACTCAAAAGCCTGCAAGATTGCTATTTATCGTGATGATATATCTTTCTGGCGATCTGTTATTTCTGTTCTCAAGCCCTTCATAAAATCATCATGGAAATACTGCTCGGAAAAATCATTTAATCTGTTCTATGAAGTATATCTTGCGGAAATGATACATATCATCCGTTCATGGTGCGAAAAGGGCTTCGATTCCAATCTTATTCGAGACTGTGTCGATCAAGCAAAGTTTTTTCTTGATCAAAGCAGAAGCCTGCAGAACGGCTCTATGTGTTCATATTTAGAGTACCGTCCTTTATACTCGGAACGTACACCTAATTCTCAATCCCCCAATGGCTAACAGTGCCAAGCAAAATTTCATTTTGCAGTATGTCCATATTTATATAGAATTCTCCCAGCATCGCACAGTCTTCCATATATATACGAGAAAAGCGAACGCGCTCCCAGAGTTCCAATATAACTAAAAACTGTGATATGAACACGGTAAACAGATAGCGGATTATCATCGGGTCACACTCTGCCCAATATCCGGCAATAATGGGTTGGATCTCGCCCAAGGCTTCCTTCCAAAACTCATAGTCATCATAAACATGACAGAGGTTTGTGACAGACAAGGATGGTTGGAGCCTCCCAAGGAGTATTAGAATAAATGCCTCCGCGTTAAGACGCTCCACGCTGTAGTTGATTTTCATCTCTGAAACGGTATTTCTGATCTCATCCTTTGAATGATTAGCAATAGCATTTCTATTCCGGAAATCTATTGGCTTAATCTTTTTATCCCAATGCTGTTCAAACTCCAGCTTAGTCAATTCATCCCAGCCTGTCTCTATTGAAGCTGGCGTTAGGGCTTCTCCACCTCGTATTTGATTCATATTCCTCATGGTTGTTTTCCTTTTTCTCTCAGCTTATTACAGAACACACCGCCAGCGGGGGATTGCTTTAGAGCGAATGAGACACAAGTCTCAAACCTGAAAAACCAACGCCTGGCGATCCTTTACAGCCATTCGGTTAACAAATCGAACTCCTTACCGCCATGTTTTGGAGTCCATAATATATAAACAAGGGGGTTGATATTCCAAATGAAACGAGACGATATGGAAAACCGGCTGTTCTATCCCGAAGATCAGTCCCAGCCCTATCAGGGGGAGCTTCAGCTCTCCCGTCGGGGCATGAGCGCCATTTCGCAGCGCCGTGAGCAGGACTTTGTCGGTCTGATCTGCGGCGTAGCGGACATGGGCAAGTTTACCGGTCTCACGAAGAACGGCATCGACAACCATGTAGCGATTACCAGCTACATCGATAATGCCATTGCTACCTGCCCCAGCGCTTTAGAGGAGCTGCGCGGACTCCAGCGGCTCCACTTCAAGGGCATCTGCAAGAAGATTGTGAAATGGGGTGACGAATGATATGACGAACCAAATAATTATTATGCTTTCTGCCGCGCTCGTCATTCTCATCATTGCGATCATTATTACAATCCGCGTTACTCGGATTAAGGATGACCGCCGTCATCGAATGAGCCAAGCCACGTATCGCCATCAGTTGTATCAGATGAAGGAGAAGCTGGAGTTGGACGCCTTTACCCTCCGCACCTACCAGGCAATTCTTCGCACTCTGTACCGAGACAGCCTGAACGAACATGAGGATGAGCCCGAAGAATAGGAAGCGTAATTATCTCCGAGATAAACCGCTCGTGATCCCAATTTCAGGGGTCACGAGCGCCCTTTTTTTGTGATAAATCGCTCTTGCTTTTTAATTTTGCTTATAGTAAAATGAAATTAAGTAGAGTCGAACGTAAATAATTGAAGGTCAATATGAAAACACAAATTATTCAACCACTTGTTAAACTAAGAAGAGTCGTCTACGGAATGATAGCTTTAGGCTGCGCCTACTTGCTATCGTTTTTTATTTATCCAACATTGTTGCCTGAAAGTACACAGGCAACAGCCGGTGTCGCTGTCGAACCGTACCTTGAGATATCTCCGAGCAACTCGGTCGCTTTCTCCGTTAATCCAGGTACCTTTAATTCAGCCTCTCAGACGCTCTCTGTCAGAACAACGAACTATACTGGCTACAAACTCACTTTAAGCGCCAATGCCTCTGCAGACCTTGTTGGATCGAGGGGGACTATCCCAACAATCACTCTCCCAGGCAACGCGTCGTCAATTACATCTTCCGGCTTCACGAATGGTTATGGTTACAGCCTCAATGCGACAGATTATAAACCTGTTCTAACCGGAGTGGGATCAACGCTCGATACAACCAGCGTTCCGAATCCGACAGCAAATACTTATACACTGACCTTCGGGGCAAAAGTCAATCAGTCCGTCCCTGCGGGAGCATACACAAAAACCTTTACCGTTACTGCCACGGCGAACGATACCGGCTATGTCATAACCTATAACGCCAATGCTGGCGGCGATACCGTAACCGGGATGCCTTCTCCCAACCCGCAGCAAAGTACAATCAGTGGACTAAGCGTCAATCTCAGCAGTAATACTCCAGAGCGTTCAGGTTATAACTTCCTCGGCTGGGACGAAGACGACGAAGCTGAGACTCCGACTTATGAAGCTGGCGATAGTTTCACACTTGACCCGGAAACGGCGAATACGCTCACGCTATATGCTGTCTGGGAATCTGCAGGACCGCGATGTGATGCTGGAAAAATCTGCTACCAACCAAATAATGAATCCGCTGTTGGAACAATGACCGACCAAACCGCTTCCTCCAACAGCTCTGTTACGCTCATGGGCTCGAACTATTCTCTGGCGAATTATGGATTCGCTGGCTGGAATACTGAAGCAGATGGCTCTGGAACGTCTTATGGACCAATGGATACTGCGACTACAGGCGATCTTTCTTCCAAGGGCATGAATCTTTTCGCGGTCTGGGTTCCTAAAAGTACCACCTACACCATGCAGACCTTTACTGCCACCGCCTGTAACGCTATGTCAGATGGTGACATTATCGCGCTCGAAGACGCTCGTGACGGGCAAGTCTATTCTGTAGTTAAAATCCAAAAGAGCTCCTATGGCCAATGCTGGATGATGGAGAACTTAAGGCTTGATGTAAAAAATGCTAATATCACAGCCAGCAATACCAATCATCCGACTTCGAGTTTTCTAACTCAAAGGACCAGCGGTACTTGGCAAACCTGTTCAGCAAATTCCGCAACCTGTGACGATCAAGTATCCTTTAGCCTCGCTAATATGGACCGTAATAAAACGGCAAACTATAACGCCAGTAACCAAAATAGCTCATGGTATAGTTACGGTGGCATGTACAACTGGTATACTGCTACCGCAGGACGAGGGACCTATAGTCAGTCCAGCGGTCGTGCCGGAGGTGATATCTGTCCATCTGGCTGGCACATGCCGACTGGGGGATCGAGTAATAACACCAATGATTATTATAATCTAAACGTCGCCCTCAACAACAATTCAAACGTAACCAATAGCGATGCCAAGCTTCGTGGATATCCTGCCAACTTCGTGTACTCTGGGCTCTACTACGGTTCATCGGCCTACGATCGCGGTAGCAACGGCTACTACTGGTCTTCTACCGCCAACATTGACAACAACGGCTACCTCTTGAGCTTCGGCAGTGGCTATGTCTACCCAGGTACGAACTACTACGACAAGTACTACGGGCAAGCGGTGCGCTGCCTCGCCAACGTCTCTGAGGAAAGCTTTACCCTAACGTATAACGCCAATGGAGGTTCCGGCGCCCCTGCCTCGCAGAACGGATCATCTGCATCTCGCGGCTATACGTTCACTCTAAGTTCCTCCACGCCAACCTACAGCGGACTAACATTTTCTGGATGGGCAACCAGCGCAACCGCCACTGAAGCAGAAGTTCAGGCGGGAGAACAATTTGAAGCTACAGCTGCCGCAACTACGCTCTATGCCGTTTGGAAACCCATGGTAACCATTGTGTTCAATGCAAGCGGCGGAACCGGAACGATGGCGAACATGGGCGTTCCGTCTGGAAAGTCAAAGAATCTTACCGCCAATGCTTTTACCAAGAGTGGCTATACTTTCGCCGGTTGGACTACGACCGAGGGCAGTACTACGATTGATTATACTAACTCGGCAAGCTATACTGCGCCAACTGTCAGCCAAGATACAACCGTCAATCTCTATGCGGTTTGGGGCCGCTCTCGCAAGATCTCCTATAATGGGAATAATGCAACCAACGGAACCATGACAAATACTCATTCAACCAATGAATATGCCTCCGTCGCGCTTTATGCCCCGAACTTCTATAGAACTGATTATGGCTTTGCCGGATGGAGCGAAACTCAGGTTGATCCGACTGCGTCAAATGCGCTCACAACCATCAGCAATCTCGCATCGCAAGGGAAGATTTACGGCCCGAATGAATCAATTACTGTACCAGTATATACCTCAGCCAGCGCTATGACACTCTACGCTGTCTGGGTTCCGAAGGATACTACCTATAATCTCCAGACCTTCGCTTCTGCCAATCGCTGCTCAACCATGTCCGAGGGAGACTTTATCGCCCTCCAAGATTCCCGCGACAGCAATGTTTATACGGTTACCAAGCTCGCCGATGGCAACTGTTGGATGACGGAAAACCTAAGGCTCAATCCGAATGATAGTAATACCAGCATTACCGCCAGCAATACCCATAATCCAACCAGTACCTTTATCAATACCGACCTCGCTAGCATCACAACTCCATACTTTAAGACTTGCACGTCCAATAACACAACTTGCGACGATCAGCTTTCATTCGGTCTCGGGAATATAACCGGAACATCTAATAGCTACAACGGTAGCAATCAGACCACCTCTCGCTGGTACGCCTATGGTGTCATGTATAACTGGTATACTGCCACCGCTGGGAACGGTAGCTACAATGACGGCTCCGGCGTAGTCGCAAACGGCGATATCTGTCCTTCCGGCTGGCATCTACCTTACGGAGGAAGCGGAACCGGCACCAAAGGCGGCAATACTGATGGAGGATTCTATTACCTCGGTTCTCGACTTGGCGCGACTTCCTCGAACGCAACCAGCTCGAATATTTGGAGATCGTATCCTAACAACTTCGTGTACTCTGGG
>CAZFVK010000042.1:0-8210 GCA_964522475.1 uncultured Candidatus Saccharibacteria bacterium
GTAGAGAATGAGTATTCGAACACCCATTGCGGGTGTTCCATTTAGTTTTAGAGAATGCCCCCTGTTAAATTATCAAAAATAAGGAGGAACAATGCCAGCAAACACACTATCAAACAAATCAGAGAGTAACAACTCTGGAACTCCGTGGGATATCTTAACGGAAACCCCACAGGTCGGTGAACTTAAAACCAAAGCAAGTGCTGGAGACCTAATGGAACACTTTGGCGACCGTGTTATTTATACTGATGAAAATGGAAAGGAAACACGTATAACCTTAAATCCATTCGCAATGGCTAACAACGTGCTCAAAAGCCCTGAAGATATGCTTTTAACTGGGCAAGCCTTTGAACATATAGCAAAAAAATGGGGTGAAGATGATAGAAATCCATCACGTAAAGTGATGACAAGTGAAAATGGACAAGTGGAAGAAACTGGATGGGATGAAGCAATTAGACCATCTGGCGACTCGATGCTTGGGCAATGGATTAAAACAAATCTTGAACCAGATATGGATGGCGGTAAAATGGAACAAACTGCCAGTGCTGGGACACTAATGGAAGAATACGGCGACAGAATTATTTACACTGATGCCAATGGCAAAGAAACTCGTATGATACTTAACCCTTGGGCAATGATGGAAGATGCACTTGATAGCCCTGATAATATGGCACTTGTTGGAACTGCTTTTAAACATATGGCTAATAAGTGGCATAATGACGAGAAAAATCCTAGTCGCAGAGTAGAAGTAGATAGCAATGGCGAGAAAACCGAAACAGGCTGGGAAAATGCAATAAGGGTAGATGACAGCAAGAAAATTGGTAGATACATCAGTGAGAAACTAAAACAAATGGAAAACTAGTGCTCAAGGACAAACAAAGCCCCTCACAGCCCCTCTCCGTGGCTCACAGGGGCTATTTTGTGGTATAATAGGAGCAATATGAAAAGCGAGTTCGACACTTACAGCGAGAGCGGTGAAGCCATCGCAAGGGCTGTTCACGGCTTAAAGGACATCGGTGCTGGCACAGACGAGGATGTTGATGTGCGTTCAGAAGACCACAACGGTATAGAAATTAAGTTAACCGATGACGCTGAAGAGCAACCCACTACCTTTGAGGCTATAAAAACAAAGCCTCGTGATAAGATTGACCAATATGTCGAGGACTTAAGAGAAGAGTTTAGGAAATTAGAGGATGGAAACTACTAATTCCGACAAAAACAAAGTAGAGGACACAGTGGAAGAACCCGACCTTGATGAGCAGGCATACGAATTGGATTTTGATGACGACTTGGGCGAAGAAGACGAAGAGCTAGAGGACGATGTCGAGGACGAAGAAAGCCTTGAAGAAGAATTGAACGAAATCTTCGGCTATGTCGAAGTTGACCGCACGAAACTCAAGTATGTGATGTATCTCCGCAAGTCCACCGAAGACGAGGGCAAACAAACCTGCTCCATCAAAGACCAGAAGAAAGTCTGTCTTGACTGTATAAAGCGACTAGGTATTAAAATAGATGAGAAAGACATCATCGAGGAGGAGATGTCAGCAAGACATCCAAACAACCGTCCAAAGTTCACCAAGATGATGAAAGCCATCAAAAAAGGCGAATACGATGGCATCATAGCCTATCACCCTGACCGCTTGTCTAGGAATATGCTAGAGGCTGGTGAAATCTTGAATATGCTGAAGCCGAACCGTAAGAAAGAAGTTATACTTAAAGACCTAGTATTCCCAGCGACAGCATTTCACAATGACAGCAGTGGACGTCTGATGCTGGCGGTCTTGTTCTCGATAGCCACCCAGTATTCTGACCACCTACAAGAGCAAGTCACGAGAGGTGTAAAGAGCCACTTTCGGGCTGGAAAATCCTCTGGTGCTCACAAGTGGGGCTATAAACGTAGTCCAAAAGGCTACTATGTTCCTGATAAAACCTTTGCTCACGTCCGTAAATGCTGGGAAATGGCACTTGATGGCAAAACCTACGAGGAGATACTCCAGTATGCAGAAGACAACGACATTAGTTATATGACAAAGGAGACTGAAAAGAAGAACTCCAAAAAAGTCTCACTAGCAAGCAAGGGGCAACTCTCGCATATGTTCCACGACCCATTCTACTATGGGATGCTTTTGCAGGCTGGCAAAAAGCGGTATTTACTCAAAGTTCAGCCAGACTTCAAGAGGATTGTCACTCGTAGGGAGTGGGAGACTTTGCAAGCCATACTTGACGAGAAATATACGCTCCGAGAGAAACCGAAAAACGATGATGCTCCGTTCATACCATTTCAAGGGCTTGTTTATTGCGAATGTGGTAGTAAAATGCACGGTTATGCCTCAAAGGGTAAGCCTGGCTCTAAAATAAGGACTATCAGATTTGACTGTCAGAACACGAAAGACTGCACCAGAAAAGTGGGTGCGAAGAAAAACGGTGTGACCGTAAGTGTTAGGGGTCAAGTCATCTATGACCAACTCTGTGACGAACTGAAACACCTAAAACTTTCCAAAGAGGCTTACGATGAATATGATGAGGCGGTTGAGGACTTCATCAAGATGGAGACGGACAAATTGAATAAGATGAGCCTAAACCTAAATGCAAGGCTTCTGAATGTCAAAGCAGCCTATAAAGCCGAATTAGCAGACTTGAAGAACCTTACTTTAAGCAAAGCACTACCAGTCTTGATAGACGAAAGTGAGAAACGTGTGCAGAAACTGGACGACAGAGTGCAGAAACTTGAAGCCGAGTTGGATGAGGTCAGAGATAAGTTGCAAGATGAGGACGAAGTCCGTATGACAAAGGAGGAGTTCTTTAGATTTCTCGAAACCGCCCATTTACAGATGAGAAACGGTGATTTTGAGCAGAAAGACTTAATTGCCAAAACATTGTTCTCGAAACTTTACATTGACCACAAAAATAGGCTCACTGTCCTCTGGAAACCAGAGTTTAGTGGGCTTATTTCGTCACCAAATATGCATAATGTTCTAAATGGTGATCCGGGTGGGACTCGAACCCACGACACCAAGCTTAAGAGGCTCGTGCTCTAACCAGCTGAGCTACCGGACCAAATTAATAATCTACTAATCGCAACATGCGACAGGTTTTCAGCGCCAGAGGCTCGTGCTGTCATAACTTAAGCCAGCTGAGCTACCGGACCAACCATATAAATTATATCACAAAAATCGAAATTTGAAAAGACTTACTTAAACCACCTCCGCTTCTTCACCGTCACCCCCTCATCCAGCCGCTTTTCTAGAGCATCCAACCTCTTCAAAATCTTAGCATTTTGCTTCACCAGTTCCCCCACCTCAACTTTTTCCAAATCTTTCACCGTCTTCGCCAAGGTATCCGCCAGAGCAGACTGTTTTTTCGCCAAATCCGAAAGCGAAGAAGCCGCTTTCTCAAGCCCAGCAGAAGCATCCTGAAAAGCTTTATACCCAGACTGATATTTTTTAATCTCCGCCTGTAATTTATTGATGTTCCCTACCAAAGCCCGCACCTGCTCATTAATACTTTTTACATCGCTCACCATGGTTCATCCTTTCCTGTAATATTTAAATTCTCCATTGTCTTATTTAATAGATTCATCATCACCACAGACTTAAACCCAGTCGGCACTTTTTCTGCTATCCCCATCAACACCTCTCTATCTATTTTATCACTTTGAAAAATTATATTCAGAAGTTCCACATATTTTTCCTCATCCTTCATAGCTAGCACATTCATCATCTCACTCACCGCCTTCACAATCTTCTTTCTATCCATCCGATAAAGTTCCATACCAAACTTAGAAACCGCCAAAATCACATCCGCTATCTCCACTACATCTCCCGTATCCGTCACCACCCGAATATACGCCCTAGCAAAAAGAAGCCCTGGATGTTGTGGATACGCTTGTAATTCCCTACCTACCTCCGCATAAAGATCTGCCCGTTTTTTTGCTGACAAACCATCCACTATCTCACGAATTTGCAAAAGATCATCCGGCGTTTCACTAATTTTCCGTACCAAATCAATCTGCGTATTACCAAGATACCTCAGAATCTCTTCGCGAATCATCTTACTTCTAGCTTTTTCATCTGAAATTTTAGAAGCCGCTGTCACCACTTCTAGAAGTTGTAAAAACGCGCTCCTCCGACTCTGCTCAATGACATTATAAACAAAATCTCTGAGCAGTATTTCAAGAGCACGCAAAACAAATTCCGCCGGCTCATCCACCGAAATATCTTCAATCACCGACTTATAACTCTCCACAAAATTATCATCGTCCTGATACCCCCGCACATATTTTCCATAATTTTCTACGATAGATTTTTTATCAAACCCATTAAGTTTCACCGAAAATTCATTCGCCGAAAAATCCACCGTATAATCTTTTACTACACCAAGAATCGACAAACGATAAATCACTTTCTCTACTTTTTCTCGATCCGCCTGAAAACTCGAAATCCGCACCGTTCGAGGTTTGCTAATGTCCCCAATTCTATTAATCACGTTTCTAGCCTCAGTCAACTCTTCTTCAATTCCACCAAAAGCACTCGTATGAAAAAACAGCATCCTATCCACATCATCGCCTTTCCATTTATGTTCATCCATACTTTTCTTCATTTCTTTAAGCGAAGACGAAGGCCCGAGCAGATGCTTATTATGTTCCGGAAAATCATTCGAAACAATCACATAACTATACGCTTTTTCACGGTCACGCCCCGCTCTTCCCGCCTCCTGATAAAAAGCTTCAATCGATTGTGGCAATCCATAATGAATCGTGTAACGAATATTCGGTTTATCAATCCCCATTCCAAACGATTTTGTCGCCACAAGCGTTGGAAATACATTATCTTTATACTGTTTCACAATCGAAGTTTTATATTCCGACCACTCATCTTCATTCATCGGATTATTTTTTGGTTTCTTACCCGAATATTCTTTTGCCTCCACTCCCATACTATGTAAATCCGAAAGAATCTGCATAATCCCATACTTCCCTCCCACGTGTGGACAAAACACAATTCCACTCATCGTATCACTTCCGTTCGTTTCATAAAATTCATCAAAATCCATCCCAAATTTTTTCGGCAAATCCACTTCCACAATTTTTTCCAGCGCCACATTTTTTGCGCTAGACTCTACCGGCACCACTACAAATTCAATTTCTTTTCTATCAAAAGAAGTTGGACGAATCACATAATCATCATCAATTCCAAGGTCCCGTTCCATATCCCGAAGCACCGCTTCTGACGCTGTCCCAGTGAGCGCCAAAATACAGGGTGAACTTCCACGCGTCTTCAAAAGGTTCCGACAAGTATTCGCTAAGTTCAAATACGAAGTTCTAAAATCGTGCCCCCATTCCGAAACACAATGTGCTTCATCAATCGCACAAACCGGCACTGTGTTACGAGTACAAAGTTTCTTAAGGGCCCACCGAAATCCCTCAATTTATAAACGTTCCGGCGACATAAACACCAAATTATAATGTCCTGCCACCATCGCCCGCGCCAAAAAACTTTTATTAGCCGTGGCCGCCGTCACTCCCAGCACTCTATCCGCTCCAATTCTCATCAAATTGTCCACCTGGTCTTCGATTAACGAAGTAATAGGGTCCACCACTATCACCACTCCTGGCATAATATACGACAAAAGTTGATACACCACCGACTTCCCCGACCCCGTCGGAAGTAGCACAATCGAGTCATTCCCTTCTATCGTCTGCCGAACTCCATCAATTTGATTCGGCCGAAATCCTTCAAACCGATAAATATAATTCAAAAGAAACAAAAGCGCCTTTTCATTCACCACCAATTTCTGCTTTACAAGTTTCGGAAACTTATTTTGAATCAGTGGCAAAGGATAACTAATATCCTGTAGATATATAACCTTACTCGGCTCAAAGTCATAATTGTCATTCACCGTTATAATATAGTCAGCTTTAGCACCAAGTTCCACTATTTTTACATTATCAAAAGCATAATTCGCATCCCGATAAAGTTTTCCAATATTATGCGTTAACTCTTTCAAATCATCAAGTGCTGCCGAAAGAATCAAATTCTGCTCTTTCACGCTAAGACTTGGTATGTTTTTTGAATCAAAAGCCACCCGTACTCTCTCCCCAATTTTAATTTTTCCGTGTTTGATAAGTTCAATCAAAATCATCTGAAATTGATGCGCCAATTTTATCCCAATCAAACTTTTATCAATTCCTCCCGTCACCGAGTCGCTATACATTTCTTTTAGTTTCCTTACTAGCGCCGGCACCGCACCTGTTCCACCAGCCAAATCCTCCGCCTCAATTCTAAAAACAGGCAGCCCATTTTTCTCCAAAATTTTATCCCGCTCATCATCTTTCTCCTTATGATTCGAATGAGTCGGATCATCAATCTCCACCGCAATCGCCACGTCCCTATGCGTAATCAAAAAATCAACCCTCTGTGAGAGCACCGAACTCTGCACATTCTTCTTATCAATCACCAAACTTTCAAACGACACTTGTGGCAAAATATCTTTCGCGTATTTCATCCCCACTGTCCCCAGAAATATCTTTTTATAAAAATATTCCTCCGCCGTCATATTATCAAGCACCGGCCGTTTCGTTCCATCGTGCCACTCATTCGGAATATTTGGCAAATGATAATTCAAAAAAGAATTAATCGCCACTTTTTTAGTATAATTACCATCCTTGCGTTTGAGAGTCGTAAAAACTTCCTGTTCCAATTTTAAAGACAACCGAGTGAGTCTTCCCCGATTCACAATTTTTTCTATCACCGAAATAATCGCCGTTTCTTTTTCACTCAAAAAATCACTAGACAAAAATCCAGCAGGCGGCGCAAAATCAATTCGCCACTTCGCAAACGATTCCACATTTTTCCGAAATTCCTCGTCATCATTAAACAGCCCAAAAAAATCAAAAGGCAGTGCCATAGTATCCATAAACACCGTTTTAAACCCACTCGCCCTTGCTCTCGCTAAAAGTTCAACCGGAAAATTAAGTGCCGCTATATCAGTATACGGCCTATTTTCCTTCCTTTCCATCTTATTTAAAAGCCTTATTTAAAATCCACACTACTAAATACAAACTTAAATTACAAACCACCACTACCGGCCCCGTCGGTAAATTCAAAAAATTCGAAATCAAAACCCCCACCACCAAACACACCGCAGAAACTACTGCCGAAGACACTACCACACCTTTAAAATTCTTACAAATCATTTTAGAAATCAAAGTCGGAAACACCACCAAAGCCGATATCAGAAGCGCCCCCATCACTCTCATTCCAAGCACCACCACTACCGAGCAAATCAACGCAAAAATCGCATTATAAACATCCACTTTTATCCCAATCGCCCGCGCAAATTTTTCATCAAACGAAATCGCAAAGATTTTATTATAAAACGCCACATAAAATATCGCCGCAGCCACAAAGCAAATACTCGCAATCACAATTTCTGCATTCTCCACCACCAGCATCTCATCGCCAAACAAAACGTGGTCTACGTCTACATCTACTCCTGTCGCCGATGCAATCAACATCCCGACTGCTAGCGCGCTCACCGACATCATTGCTATCGCCGCATCGCCAGTCACTTTCGCGTTCTTACCAAGTCGAAGAATCAAAAACGACACCAAAATCACTATCGGAAGCGCCACGTATAGAGGCGTAAAGCCAAGCGCCATCGCAATCATAAACGCCCCAAACCCCACGTGCGAAAGTCCATCCGACAGCATCGCATTTCTTCTAAGCACCATCGGCACACCCACGAGCGCCGCCAAAATCGCTACCATCACCCCCACCACTAGAACCTTCACTAGAAATTCATCCATTATGTACCTTCCTTACAAATTCTTTCGTCGTGCCAAAGAACACATCCTTTTCCCGGAGCGACAAAATCTTATTCCCAATCAAATTCCCGTGGTCAAGGTCGTGCGTCACCATAATAATCGTCATCCCATCATTACGACTTAATTTCTCCAAAAATTCATACAGCCATTTTTTAGACTTTTGGTCCAAGTTATTAGACGGCTCATCCAGAATCAAAAGTTTCTTAGATGCTAGAAGCGCTCTCGCTATCAAAACTTTTTGTCTTTCTCCACCCGAAATCTCCCCAAAACTTTTGTCCTTCAGTTTAAAAATCCCAACCGTCCTAAGAACCGACTCCGCCCGTTCCCAAATCTCACTATTATATATATTATGTCCTTCATTAAGTGATCCCGACAGCACTATTTCAAA
>CAZFVK010000043.1:0-8168 GCA_964522475.1 uncultured Candidatus Saccharibacteria bacterium
TTCTGACCCCGTCAAAAAGCTCGAAACCACGGGCTTTTTCGGATATGGTCTGCAACCACTTTGGGGATCGCGGAAACAGGTTGCGAACCAAAATCGAAGCGCTGAAAAGCCCGCAAAGCCCTGAAACGACCGGCTTTGCCGGGCGTTATGATGCTCGGGATGGGGGCAGACGACCCCATCCCTTTGTCCTGCTTGATATTCCATCGGACAAAAATTGGGGTATTTTTCGGTGCCTCACGCGATCCGGATCGCGGCGAGCGCGGCGTCGTAGAGCTTTGCCTGCTTTTCCAGCGCGTCGCTGACGGCGTTGCAGGGGCTTTCCTTCTGGAGCTCGAGCAGCTCCGCGCGGATCTGACCGAGCTCCTTCAGCGCGGGCGCGTAGCTCCCGGCCGCGCTGTAGTTCAGAGCGGAGAGCAGTATGTAGTCCGTGAGGCTCAGGCCATTCTTCTCGGCCAGGGCCTTCAGCAAGCGTTTCTCTTCAGCGGTCAGACGCAGGCAGAGCGTCTCGCTGCGGTTTCTTTTGTAGCGCTTCACGCCTCTGCTCTCCTTTCCGAAAGATTTGTGACGCTGTGACGGTCGTGACGCTAAGCCGTCCCGTGACGGTACCGGCAGAAGAAAAAGTCCGGCATTTGCAAGGCTTTGCGCGTCTCCGAACAGTCTCTTCCGGCACTCGTCATAGGCGTCATTGCGTCATGGCAAGGTGCAGCTCCCGCTGTGTTCCGCTGCGCGTGCGGTCAATGCTGACGCCCTGGCTCAGCAGTTCTTTTTGATACCGGTTCAGCTTTCGGCTCAGCACGTTGCCCGTCAGCCCCTTCCCGAGCTTGTCCGCCAGAGCGGAGGCTGTGCCGTGATACTCCCGCGTCCGTTTCAGAAACTCGATCAGGGCGGTCATGTCCGCATCGTTTTTCATTGCGTCGGACATGGGCGTGTCGCCGCAGACAAACTCCCACTGACAGGTGTCTGCGTTGAAGCGGATCGTCATTACCATCTCCTCTACATCCCGGCCGCGCACATAGAGCTTGGCCTCCGGGGATTTGACGTCCGGCCTTTGCAGAACGTAGCTGCCGTCGGCCGCGCCGGTGAGTCCGGTGGAACCGCTGACCATCAGATGTGGATCGCTGTCGTACTTCTTGCGAAGGTGCTGGACGCAGAGGATCGCGAGCGCGTGCTCGTCCGCGATGGCCTTCAGCCGGCCGATATCCTTGTAGTCGCTGGCGTAATAGTTGTCACCGGTTCCGTCGCGTACCTTTTGCAGGGTATCGATGATCACGAGGATCGTGTCGGGATGCTCGGCGATGAACTGCTGAATCTGTGGGAGCAGTCCGTCGGACAGGGACGGCGCCATGATGGCAAAGTGCAGGTTGTCCGGCGCCTTGTCCGTCAGCAGCGAGAGCCGCTGCTGCACACGGGCGAAGCTGTCCTCCAGGCAGAG
Source organism: uncultured Candidatus Saccharibacteria bacterium (assembly GCA_964522475.1). GTDB lineage: Bacteria > Patescibacteriota > Saccharimonadia > Saccharimonadales > Saccharimonadaceae > Nanosyncoccus. Next base: position 1,433 of record CAZFVK010000043.1, read on the forward strand.
GTAGAGCACCGTTCCTTTTTCTGTTGTGAAGTTCCAGAAGTTTTCGCCCTCCGAAACCTTCAGTCCCAGCTGATGGAGCAGTCAGGATTTCCCCGCCTTCGGCAGTCCCGCCAGGATGTGCAGTCCCTGGGGAAGGAAGCCATGCACCGCGTATCGCAGCGGCGGCAGATCCATCTTCAGCAGCGCATCGCCGGTGACCGTTTGGATTCTTTCTTTTCTCATGCTTGTATCCTCCATTTTTTGTCGTAGGAATAAATGCCCCTCACTTTCTAGGCAGTGAGAAACGCCGTTTTACAACCTTGTTCGGAAAGGTTTTCAATTTGTTCACATTTTTCTGAAGCATTTTCTCTTTCGTCCCGCCAATCCACTTTTTACGTGTATATAGCCTTTTTATTGGCCCCGCACTTTCAAGGCAGTGGGAAAGCCGTTTTTATATGATCGCTGATAAAAAAACTCTCCCTATCTCTTTAACTACAAGTAAAAAACACAGAAACGGAAATTTGTGAATAAATAAACTTACAAAAAGAGGGCAAAGCGACATGTTGATGCCCGCTTTGCCCTCGGTCAATCTTGGTTATTCAGTTGCATCAGGGATCTTTACTGCCCATGCGCTCAAAGAGAACGCTATTCCACAACTATATTTCCTTCATCTCCCCGTCGGTCAGAACGTCCAGCATGATCTTCGCGCCTGTCCGAAAGCCGTAGATGAACGTCTCGGCGTCTGTCAGCACACTGACCTCCCGCTGGGCATCGGAGAACGCATCAAAGAGCTTTCGTTACTCGTCGGTGAGTGTCGCAATCAGTTCATCCGCGGCGTCTGACGACGCGGCCAGCGCCCGCGCATACTGGCTGTTTCGCTTGAAGCTCCGCTCTCCCGGCCTCACGTTGCCTATATACAGCTCTTCCAAGATGTGCACAAAATCGCCTCCTGTCAAGCACAGGACAATACCACAGGAATCGGCACAAGTCTACTGGAAAAGCCAAAATGAGAAAATCTATTTTTTAGATTTATGATTGTAAAAATGGGGCTCGCGTGCTATACTTACCTAAGGAAATTATAAGCATGAGGTGACCGCTGTGGGCGTCTGTTATAATAAGCTGTGGAAGCTGCTGATCGATAAGGGCATGAAGAAAAAGGATCTTCGAATCAAGACCGGGATGACCACCACCGCGCTGGCGAAGCTCGGGAAAAACGAGCATGTCAGCACGGCGATTCTGGCGAAGATCTGTAAGGTTTTGGACTGCGATCTGTGCGACATTGTGGAGCTGGTGCGCGACGAGGAGGATATCCATGATTGATTTTACCAAGCTGGAGCAGTATCGGGAGAACAACCGCATTGAGGCGAAGAAAGCCCTGGGCGGCCTGCCCCACAGTATCTGGGAGACTTATTCCGCTTTTGCCAACACGCTGGGCGGCATCATTCTGCTGGGCGTGGAGGAATACAAGGACAAGTCTCTGCACACGGTCGATCTGCCCGATCCCGAGAAGCTGGTTAAGGAGTTCTGGGATCTGGTCAACAACCCGAAGAAAGCCAGCGTGAATATCCTTTCCAGCAAGGACGTGACCATTCAGGAGGTCAACGGCGACCATATCATTGTGATCACGGTTCCCCGTGCGGATCGCAGCTATAAGCCCGTGTATGTGGACGGGAATCCTGTGTCCGGTACCTATCGCCGCAACGGCGAGGGTGACTATAAATGCACCAGCGAAGAACTGCACGCTATGTATCGTGACGCCTCCGTCAAGACGCAGGACATGCTGGTGCTCAATGAGATGGGCATGGACGTCATTAATGCAGAGAGCCTCCGCGCCTACCGCCAGCGTATGCGGCTCTCCCGCCCCGGCCATGTCTGGGACACGCTGGAGGATGAGGAGTTCCTGGTGAAGCTCGGCGCCGCCGGGATCGGTGAGGATGGGAAGAGGCATCCCACGGCCGCCGGCCTGCTGATGTTCGGCAACGAATATGATATCGTCCACGAGTACCCGCAGTACTTCCTCGACTATCGGGAGGAGTACGACGACACTCACCGCTGGACGGATCGGATCATTTCTTCCTCCGGCGACTGGAGCGGGAACGTGTTCGATTTCTTCTTCCGCGTGTATAACCGGCTGCAGCAGGGCATCAAGGTTCCCTTTACGATGGAGGGGCCGTACCGTGTTGACGATACGCCGGTGCACCAGGCGATCCGCGAAGCGCTGGCCAACTGCCTGGTCAACGCCGACTACTATGGCCGCCGGGGGCTTGTGATTCTGAACAAGCGCGGGGAGATCACCATGTCCAACCCCGGTGTCTTCCGTATCGAGATCGACGCAGCCAAGAGCGGCGGCGTCTCCGATCCGCGCAACGGTACCATGCTCAAGATGTTCAACATGATCGATGTGGGTGAGCGCGCCGGCAGCGGCGTCCCGAACATCTTCCGTGTCTGGCGCGACCAAGGTTGGGCTGAGCCGCGCTTTACGCAGTCTTTTGAGCCGGATCGGACGGTTTTATCGTTACCTCTCACAAAAGGTGACGATAAAAAGGTGACGATAAAAAAGGACGATAAACGGGCACCTGTAAAGACAAACAAGCAAAAGGCCATGATTATCGAGTATCTTACGGATCATGCCGATGGAAAAGTTTCTGATCTTGCAAAGGCACTCGGTGTATCAACATCCAGAGTAAAGACGCTGATTTATGATCTGCTTTCCGAAGAAGTCATTGTTGCAGAAGGCAGCAATAAAAATCGGGTATATAGATTGAAATCTTAATAACACATGTGCAGAAAAACCTGCGTTTAGGCAACAAAAAACACGCGAAAAGAACTAAAAGAAAAAGTTGAAAGCACATATTAATTTAGGCTTGTGGCAGAAAGGGGAAAACAATGGCACTATCAAGCACAAAAATAGAACATAGAGCTTTAAATGCCCTTGAAGCCATAATTGATGAACACCAAACAATGGATCATCAATTTAACGGAAATGACAAAGAAATGTCTTGGGATGGCTATATTTGGCTGTTCAAGATTAATAATGGGCAACAGTCTAAAAGCATTTTTGAAGGGAGAGTTCCTGTTCAGATTAAAGGGCATAATGACGAAACTATAAAGTATCTGAATAAAAATAGGGTAACCTATCCAGTCGCACTAGATGATTTGAATGCTTTTGCAACTGAAAAGGGAGTACTATACTTTCAAATCTTTATGAAAGATACTACAGTCGAGATTTTCTACAGTTCTTTGTTTCCGTCTAAAATTGCAGATTATCTTGAAAAAGCAAGGAAGAGAAAAAATGTTAGCTCTATCAGTATCCCTTTTGTGAAATTAGAGAAGGATTCGAAAAAGCTTTTCGAAATAGTGAAACAATTTAACGCGGAGGCTATTAAACAAGGCTCTGTTTATACTCCGATTGTCCAAGATCGAATTAGAATTGATGACCTCGACAAGGTTAAGACTGTAAATTTATCAGTAGTTGGAGCATCCAATTCATATGATGCTTTATTGAGATTGTCTTCAGGCGATATTTGCATCTATGGCAAAACTGAGGGCGATAAGTATTTTCGCCCTATTGAGTGGGTCGATCAAACAAAGTTTGTTGTTGGTCACGACGTAAAACAATCTATATCAATCGGCGAAGAAGATTTCTACCACGAGTACCGTTGTGTTGCTGATTCTGAAGGCGGAATGGTCATTATTCCAAGCCCGAACCTAGAACTTAGAATTACAGAAAAGAAGTTCAATTTTAAAATTGTATCTCCAATTGCTCAATTATCTGTAGATGCCCGTTTCCTTTTAATGCTTAAAGAGGCCAAATCATATTCTATTGCAGGTCACATATTTCATATATCAGATGTTTCATTAAGTAATGGATTTGAAGAAAAACTGAGGTATATTGTTGATCTTAATTCAACGCTTGAAATGATTGAGTTGAAACTTGACAAGCCTATCTCAAGTTATTCTGATCTAGAGCACCGCCAATTGGTCAGGCTGGTTAATTTACGAAATGGAGCATACAACCAACAATTATCAGAAGAATACAGCAAGTATTTGTGGAAGTTTGGAGAAAAGATTGTTCCTTTGCTAATCATAAAAACAAATGACCATGTTACTCTTGTAAATACTGTATATACCAATCAATATGCAATATATCTTCCGAATGAGAGCACAGGCGACCAACGTGGATATATGATGCCATTATTTGTCTATCAGGATGCGGAAACTCTAAGTAATCTTTATTACTATGACTACAAAGCACTCCAAGGCCAGCTAGATAACTGTGAAGTAAATGAAGTAACATCTGGCGCATTAATCGAATGTGTGCTCCTTATGATAAATGTTTTTGATCTTTGCAAAAACGAGCATTTTCTATCTCTCGCTGATCACCTTTTATCTAGATTAAAAGATGTTGTCGAAGATGCTGTTTACTCTTTAAACTTACTACAAATAAAAAAGCGCCTTTCTCCGCTTGATAAGGATGACTATGCAATTCTAGAGAGTATTCAAACTGATGACCCCCAAGTATTGTTTGGGAAAAATGTTCTTTTCGGAAATAGAGAAGAAGCATCACGCTGTTTCAACATGATGTCAGCAGAAGATCAAGAAAAATACAAGACATATCCAATCTTTACTCTATACCAAATGTTGTAAGGACTTTTTTGAGCTAATTCTTCCACCTTATGCACAATAGATCAAATGAACAGAAAGGGTATCTTTCATGAAAACACTTATCCTCTATTTCAGCGCGGAGAGCGGAACCACCGCGCGGGTGGCGAAGGACGCGGCTGCGGCGCTGGGGGCTGATCTCTATGAGATCACGCCGGAAAAGCCCTACACGGCGGCGGATCTGCGCTATACCAATCCGCTGGCCCGCTGCAACCGGGAGTTTATGACCAAAAAGGATGTGCCGGTGGCCGGGAAGATCGAGAACTTTGCTGATTACGACACCGTGCTGATTGGCTTTCCGATCTGGTACGGCTGTGCGCCGCTGGTCGTCAGCAGCTTCTGCAAGGGCTATAACTGGTCTGGCAAGAAGGTTGCGGCCTTCGCCACCTCCGGCGGAAGCCCCATCGGCAAGACGGCGGAAAAGCTGCGCCCCTTCCTCCCCGGCACCGATTTCAAAGGCGCGAAATTGGTGCACAGCGGAGCGGAAGTAGTCGCTTGGGTCAAGGAAATCTTGTAATCACAGAGACGAGACCGGTCGTGCAGTTTGTGCAGTAGGGGGAAAGCGGAATGGAACTCTTTGCCGCGAGCGAACGCTCCGCATGGCGGCAATACCTGGCGGAGCATTTTGAAACATCTTCGGAAATCTGGTTCGTCTTTCCCATGAAGGAGGCCCGGGAGGAGAGCCTTTCTTACAACGACGCGGTGGAGGAGGCGCTGTGCTTCGGCTGGATCGACAGCACCAACCGGAAGCTGGACGAGACGCACTGCATCCGGCGCTTTACGCCGAGAACGAAGGGGAGCCCCTATTCCCAGCCCAACATCGAGCGGCTGATCTGGCTGGACGAGCGGGGCCTGATCCATCCGAAGGTCCGCGAGAGTGTCCTTCCCGTGATCCAGACTCCATTTGAATTCCCCGAAGATATTCTGGACGCGCTCCGACGGGACGAAACCGTTTGGGAAAACTACCAGCGCTTCTCGGAGCCCTACAAGCGCATCCGCGTCGCCTACATCGATGCAGCGAGAAAGCGCCCGGAGGAGTTTCAAAAACGGCTGCACAGCTTCATGGAAAAGACCCGCCGGAACAAGCTCATCATGGGCTACGGCGGGATTGAAAAGTATTATCGGTAAATGCATCATGAGCGTTGGGGCGTAACCGCTCCCAAAATTTGTACCGACAAATCGGGTGAAAACGGGGCAAAAAACAGGGCGCATCTAAACCTTTTCTAAGATCGGCTCTTAGAAAAAACTTAGATACGACCCAGATATTGGAAAATCCGTGACCTGAGTATTGACGCAGCTTTGCGGTCTTTCATCACCGGGAAGTCTTGAAAACACTGGATTTTTCCGCGGTTGCCATCCGGCGCTATCTTCCGTCAAAATCCGGCAGTTGGGTCTTGGCCGACCGGTCTTGAAAACCGTTAGGGCGAAAGTCCACGCGGGTTCGAATCCTGCACCCTCCGCCATAAAAGGTAGGTAATTTTGATAGAATTACCTACCTTTTCATTTCGCCAGAAAGCCCTTGATTTCAGGGCTTTTTCGGTATCGGCCATATAAAAGCAGCCGCTACGGAGTTGATTCCGCAGCGGCATTTTTGTTTTTTTTTGTGTTCCCGGCACCCCTCTTCCGGACAAATCGTTCTCACAGAGGGGTATTGTTCAATTTGAGTCCGTGTCCAGCGTCACAGGTATGTAAACCATCTTCAGTGGGATCATTTTTCTGTATTTCTCACTGAGCTGGCCATAATACTTCAGAACGAGTTCAACCAGTTCTGTACCGTTGATTCCCCGTATAATCGGCGTGTTTTCGAGGTACTTCTTCGCGTTTTTTGTATAGTTGGACAGCGTGACAAACAACCCATAATCGCCCTCACGCATTGCGCCTTTGAGTGACTGGATGGTCGTTTCCTTTATATCACCATCCTGACTCTTAACTTGAACAAGAATTCGCGGCGGGAGTTCATCTTTATAGGCGGTGATGTCAATCCCGCTGTCACCACCGTGCGGGGAGACTGTTGTACGGTACCCCATAGCCTGCAGCAGATCCGCAACAAACTCTTCAAGATCATACCCTTTTAGCTGGCGGCTGATTTCCTTGA
>CAZFVK010000044.1:0-8040 GCA_964522475.1 uncultured Candidatus Saccharibacteria bacterium
ATCTGAAGGTACTTGATATGCTTTGGATGCAACATCTTGAGAATATGCAGCATCTTCGTGAGGGTATCCACTGGCGCTCGGTAGGGCAGAGAGATCCTTTGGTGGAATATCGTTCTGAATCGCAGAAGTTGTTTGATGGTTTGCAGAGGAATTTACGTGAGGAAGTGCTGAAGATTTTGCTGACGATTACGCCGGTAGAAGCGGCAGAAGATAATGTGATGGATGGCGAGGAATACGAGTCTGAACTCACTAAGATGGCTTCTGGTAACGATAAGGGTGTAAACGAGATTTCGGCAGGTGAGAAAAATTTGGATGATGAATTTAAGAAGGCTACTCCTGGTGGAAAGAAGTCTACCGCAAAAGCCAGTACTAAGAGCAAAGCTACTAAAAAGAAGAAATCGACTAAGAAAAAGAAATCCAAACGGAAATAACCTTTGGCGGTACTGTTATGAAGCATGCTGTTGAAGAGGTAAGTTTGAAGAATGGAGCGAAAGGGCTTCTTATAGATGTCCCAGGGGCTTCGGTGATGGCGACACGGATTCAATTTCGGGCGGGGATGATGTATGCCAAGAATCATGAAATCTATGAGTTGCCACATGTAGTAGAGCATTTAGCTTTTGGAGCAAATGCTAAATATCGAGACGAACAGGCATTTGAGGCGGAATTTACCAAAAATGGAGCTTATCACAATGCTTGGACTAGCGATGTTTCGGTCTGTTATGAAACGGAATGTGCAGATTTTGAGTGGGATAGGATCATGGAGCTTCAAAAAGTTTCGATTGCGGAGCCGAGGTTTAATGAGGAAGAATTGAAATCTGAGAAGGCAAATGTGCGGAGCGAACTTACTGGTTATATGAATGATTACTATCGGCTTTTGTGGCCTCGGGTGCAACAGGCGGTAGGGGAAGATATTTTGGATTTATCGGAGAGACTGAAGACGATTTCGAATATTGAGCTCAAGGATATTCGGGAGCATCATCGGCGGACTCATACCGCTAAAAATATGATGTTTATCATCGCGGGAAGGATAAAGGGTAGGAAGCATAAAATTATTCACGAGTTAGAATCTTGGCCCTTAAAAGAGGGGGAAAAGTTTGAGATACCTTTAGCGGACCTTCACTCGTCGGAGGCAGTGTCGATTAGAAGAAAAGACGCTTCTAATATTACTTTTGGATTTTCTTTGGTAACGCCGCGACATCTTTCGACTAGAGAGGTTTTTGCGATGAACTGCTTAAACCATATCTTGAACGGAACGATGAATTCGCGGATTTTTGGGGTGGCGAGGAAAAGAGGTTTGGTCTATGGGATGGGAAGTGCGATTGCCTCGAACGCCCACAGCACTTACTGGGATTTTGAGGGGGAAGTAAATGAAGAAAATGCCGAAGAACTGTTTTCTTTGATTCAGATGGAGATGATGAAGGCCTTAAACGGTGAAGTGTCGGATAAGGATTTTGAGGCGGCAAAACTCTATGCTCTAGGGCGATTTCAGATGGGGGCACAGACGGTGGGGCAAATTGCCGATTATTATGCGGAGAATTATTTTGTGAATGAAGGGGTGGATAAGTATGATAATATGCCAAACATCATCAAGGGGATTGACAAAAATAAGATGATTGAGCTATCCCGTGAGTTTGCGGGGTCGGGAATTAAGGGGTTTGCAACGGTGTCGTCAGTGGAAAAAGCGGTGATTTCTTCGCTTGAGACAAAACTCAACTTCTAAAAAGAAATAGCATTAAATTTACAGACGCCTCGCTTCGCTCACGAGTCTATAAATTTAATACTATTTCTTTATATTGGTCACCTCGGTCGTAAACATTTTTAAACATATCGAAGGAGGCGGCGGATGGAGACATTAAAACTATGCTGTTTTTGTAGTTCTTGGCTTCTTCGTAGGCTTTTTTGACGGCTTCTTCTAAGGATTCTGTCAGAACGAATCTATCATCTTGGTATCTTTTGGCGAGCTCGTGGCCGGATTCGCCGATTAAAATAACGGTGGGGATATGGGGAGATTTTAGAAGTGTGTGGATTTTAGGAAGATCGTCATAGTCGGTTTTGTCTCTGCCACCGATGATGGGGATGACGGGTTGGTTTATAAAAGCGTTTATTGCTACCTCGGTTGAAGCGGGGTTGGTGGAGAAATTGTCGTCGTAGAATCTGACGCCGTTCAATTCTCTGACGAATTCTAGGCGGTGGGGGAGACCTTGGAAGTTTTGGAGGCCCTCGATAATTTCGTTTTTGTACCTCTTAAAATATTCATCTGGTGATATATTTTTGTGGCAAGCAACGGCGGTAAGAGCGGCGATGGCATTGTCTAGGTTATGACGACCTGGGATTTTGATGGCGTTTAGGATATCCTGGGGGACTTCATAAGGGTAGGGGAGTTTCTGAGGTTTGTCTGTAGCTTCGGCGAGTTTGACGGATTCGGGGTTGTTTTTGTAATAGACTAGGTAATCTTGCTCGGTTTGGTGACGGCTGATGTTTCCCTTGGCGTTTTTATATTCGTCGTAATTTTTGTGGACATTGAGGTGGTCTGGTTCGATAGTGCCAATTACGGCGATATGAGGGGATTTTTCAAGATCCCATAGTTGGAAGCTGCTCATTTCGTAGACTACTACGGAGTCTGGTTTTAGCTGGTCTAGGACATTGATAGCCGGTTCGCCGATGTTGCCGACGAGGTAGGCGTCTTCTTTTGAAGCATCTAAGAGGCTTTTAATAAAAGAGCAGGTGGTGCCTTTGCCTTTGGTAGCGGTAACGCCGATGATTTCACAGGGACAGTGGTCGAAAAAATACTTAGTGATGCTGGATTCGTTTTTTAAACCTAGCGGAGGAACAGAGGGGCTTCTGAAAATTATATCATAAGATGAATAATCTCTCTTTTCGATTTCTTGTCTATCAAAATCTTGCCAGATTTCGATTTCGGCGGATTTTTCGTGATTTTTTAGGTATTTTTCGATGGCTTGGCCTTCTTTGCCATATCCCAGTAAAAGTATTTTCATAAGATAAGTATAGCACAGAGGCTGAATTTAAAACAATAAAATAGGGTTTTTGATAGCTTGGACTTGCTCATCGCTATTTTTACAACATAAAGTCAGGTAAAAATATTCTTAGCGACTACGGTAGTATATTCTTTCCGTATACTCATTATCACTGGAATAACCTGCAACTTTTCTAGCTCACTTCGTGCCGTGAATATTTTTACACTGTTAGGTTGTAAAAATAGCATTCGCAAATCTGGTCTAAATCTCATTTATGCTATCAAAAACCTATTTTATTGTCCGCTACCTACTACCGTACTATTCGCTGCTACACTCGGCGTCATATCCTGCATGTAGGTTAAGTCTGATACATCCTTTTCCTCACTAACGCAGCGGATGTAGCGCCCATTGCGGCGGATGCTGTAGTCGGTATATAGGCTACTACCATCGTAAGCCAGGAAATACCGAGTCGCACCATCATACGCAGTACTGCCCCACCAGAGCCCGAGCGTAGACTCACTGTACAGCGCACCATTGCCGTAATTCCCGCCCAGGACTGGAGAAAAGCTACTAACATAAGTAGTACTGCTTGGACTTGCTCCACCAATAGTATCTATTTGTTTCTTAGCCGGTAACGTCCATCCTTTAGGGCAGATACTTTCTGTAGCGATAACGGTTGTGCCGGTAGTATCGCTATTACTAGAATTTTTAATTGTTCCAGCACTAGCCACTACGTAGTTATACCAAACGGTATTACCACCACTATGCTCTGTTGAACCACTATGAATACAGGAATTTACATATCCTGCTCCACTGCCAACTTCAGTAGTAGAATCATAAGTCCCATAGCACTCACCCCCACTGGCGCCTTTGGTGTAACGGTCTCACTCTCTACGACCTCGTCAGCCGAGGCAAGAATACCAGTGGCTCTAACCAGTGCTATGGAACTTACGATTCTACTTCAGGAACTGGTACTGGGAATGGATATAGCTACAATTGTATCCACAGTGGCACCATCTCTAACGTTGATGTAAATACATCCTGGTATAACTACACTCTAGCTTCAGCTGGCACGATCACCGGCACAAACAATACCACTACAGCAACTCAATCCATCTGCCCAAAAGGCTGGACTTTGCCAGACAATGACCAAATTGACAGTATAGGACCATATGCTGGCAGTACTACTTATGTAGGTAGCTTTTCCCCAGTCCTGGGCGGGGTTTACAACAATGGTGCGCTGACGGATAAATCTACGCGCGGGCGCTGGTGGGGTAGTACTGCTTATGATGGTGCGACTCGGTACTTCCTGGGTTACAATGGTAGTAGCCTATATACCACCGGCTACATCAGCTACGCTGGGCTCTACGTGCGGTGTGTTCAGGCCTCCTAGTATGGCTTCTACATCCGCTAAAGTATCAAGCTCTTAATACATTCACTATGACACAGAGTTCTTGAAGGATGGTGGGAAAAGGCAAAAGTTATGAGTGCTATACTCCTTGGGAGATGGGGTAAATTATGGTATAATTGGAAGATGAATATTTGGGAGAAATTGCCGAGACCGTTTTTGATACTGGCACCGATGGAAGGGGTGACGGATGTGATTTTTCGGCAGGTGGTCGCTAGAGCGGGCCGGCCAGATCTCTTTTTTACTGAATTTACTAATGTGTCTTCTTATGCGTCAGAAAAAGGGCGGGCGAATGCACTCGAGAGACTCGAAATAACAGAGGCAGATAAGCCAATAATTGCGCAGATTTGGGGTAAAGAACCGGCCCATTTTGCGGAAACTTGTAAGGCGCTTGAGTCTTTGGGGTTTGCTGGAGTGGACCTGAATTTTGGCTGCCCGGATAAAAATGTGAATAGAGCAGGTGGGGGTGCGGCGATGATCAAAACGCCAGATTTAGCTGTAGAATGTCTAAAAAACGCAAGAGAAAACACGGATTTGCCGGTGTCGGTAAAGACGCGACTGGGGTGGAGCCAGCCCCAAGAATACAAGGAGTGGTTGCCGATAATTTTGAGAGAACATCCGGCGGCTCTGACGGTACACTTAAGGACTAAAAAAGAAATGAGTAAGGTGCCAGCTCATTATGAACTAATTTCAGAAATTGTCAAACTCAGGGATGAGATAAGCCCAGAAACTAAACTGATTATCAATGGCGACATCAAAAATAAGGCTCATGCGATGGAACTTCACGAAAAATACCTAGAGGTGGATGGGTTTATGATTGGGCGGGGAGTGTTTTTAAATCCGTATTGTTTTACTGACCATGCGGCTACGAAAGATGAGCTGACGGAGCTTTTACATTTACATCTTAATTTATACGAGGAATATAGTAAAAAACATTGGGTGAGTTATGAGCCTCTCAAGCATTTTTTCAAAATTTATATCAATAATTTCCCGGGGGCGTCGGATATCAGGACACGGCTAATGGAAACGCATACGGTGGAAGAAGCGCGGGCGGTGCTTGAGAATTTGTAAGTTTTTATGCTAAAATAGAAGTAACTCCCGCTATACTTCGGTCACTGGCGACGAGAAAAGTTTACTGGTCTTGCGGCATCGTCATTTATGCCCTTGACTTTGAGCCTTTTAACGCTAGGCTCACATAAATGACTCTTTTAAAAAATCTAAACAAGGAGTCTTTTATGAAAAACTTAAACATTAAAAACCAAGAGAAGGTCGAGGTGATGGCGCTGTTTGGTTATCAAATGACGCCGTGCCAACCGCTGACTTTTCGGCGGAAGGGCGAACCAGAAATTGAGGTGACGGAGTTGCTCCGGACTCAGATTCGGTTTGCAGGGAAAACCACCCTCCACATCTTTGACGTGCTCGTGGGCCGAGAAAGGATGCAGCTAGAGTTTAACTCGGTTGATCTTTCTTGGACATTGCTGGCCTAAATCTTAAAGCGCTAGCGGACCGGGGTTTTATTAAAACTCCGGTTTTTTGGTGATTTCTGGTATAATATGGGGTATGGATTTACTTGAAAAACGACTTTTAGCACTTGAAGAGGAGTTTTTGAAGGTGTATGAGAAACTTGCTATAGAGGAGAAATTATCGAAAATTGCGAAGCTAGAAGCGGAGGTAGCGGAGCCGGAGATTTGGCGAAATGTGGAAGAAGCGACGCGGAAAAATCAGGAACTAGCAAGACTTACAGAGGAGACGCGGCCGTTTTTGCTGCTTAAAACCCAGATTGATGATCTCAAAGAGCTAATTAAAATATCGGATATGGAGCTTTTGCCGGAGTTGGAAGGACAGGTGGCGGCGATGGAGGCGGATTTTGCGGAAAGCAAGAAACAGCTTCGATTTACTGGACCGTACGATGGTTCGAACGCGATTGTGAGGATTACTTCTGGGGCTGGGGGGACGGAAGCGATGGATTGGGCAGGGATGCTAGAAAGGATGTATTTGAGATTTTTTGAACGGCGACGGTTTAAGGCGGTACTACTTGAGAGGACTGCGGGTGAAGAGGCGGGAATTAAGACTGCGGTTTATGAGGTGACGGGGCCGAATGCTTATGGGACTCTTAAATCTGAGCATGGGGTACATCGTTTAGTGCGTTTGTCGCCGTTTAATGCAAATAATCTGAGGCAGACTTCTTTTGCGCTGGTTGAAATTTTGCCAGTGATTGATTCGGATACAGAGGTGGTAATAGATGAAAAGGATCTTCGGATAGATACTTACCACTCTGGTGGACACGGCGGGCAGGGGGTGAATACGACTAATTCGGCGGTGAGGATTACTCACCTTCCAACTGGGATTGCCGTGGCGATTCAGAATGAGCGGAATTTTCATCAAAACAAAGAGAAAGCGATGGAGATTTTGAGGGGTAAATTGGCGCAGATGCAGATGGAGCAGGATGCTGCGACAATTGGAGAGCTGAGGGCTGGCGAATCGGCGGGCTGGGGGCAACAGATCAGAAATTATGTTCTTCAGCCGTATCGGTTGGTGAAGGACACGAGGACTGAGTTCGAGACAACTGATACCGATGCGGTACTAGATGGTAAAATTGACGATTTTATCGATAATTATCTAGAAAATCTCTTGTAATTATCTTAAATCTGTGCTATAATGGAAGAGTTAAACCTAGATATAGGGTTAGGTCTGCTATCTTTTGATATCAGAAACCGGCTCAAAAATCTAGTTTTAAGAGTGTAAAAAAATTAAGTTTTGCGAGGATTTTGCCTGATAGCTAGAGGCAAAATGCGGCAAAGGAAAGGTAAAAATGCAAGTCATTATCGGCACCAAAATTGGTATGACTCAAATCATCGGTGACGACGGTATAGTTACTCCTGTGACTATCCTTCAAGCCGGCCCTTGTACAGTGACTCAGATAAAAACCGTCGAGACCGATGGTTATAATGCTGTACAAGTAGGCTATGGTGTGGGTCGGAATCTGAGCAAGTCGGTAGCTGGCCACGTGAAGAAGGCCGGCGAAAATATCAGCCCTAAAGTCCTGAAGGAATTTAGACTCGAGGAAATTCCTGAGGATATGAAGCTCGGCGATACTCTTACCGTAGAGAGCTTCAAAATCGGTGACAAAGTAGCAGTGACCGGTACTTCTAAGGGTAAAGGCTATGCTGGTACAGTGAAGCGCTGGAATTTCAACGAATCCAGAAATACCCACGGCTTTAAGGGAAACATCAGGAGAGTTGGTTCGATCGGCTCGATGTATCCACAAAAAGTTTTTAAGGGCAAAAAGATGCCAGGTAGAATGGGCCACGACAAGGTAACCGTCAAAAATCTCGTAGTATCTTATATTGATACCGAGAATAATTTGATTGGCCTCAAAGGTGCAGTGCCAGGTCCAAAGAAATCAATTATAACAGTAGAGGGAAAGGAGTAATATGGCGACACTTGATAAAGATATATTTGGCCTTTCCGTAGAAAATCACGAGCTTGTAAAACTAGCTTATGATGCATATCTAGCAAATTCTCGTTCATCTCACGCCAAAACTTTGAAGCGAGGTGAAGTAAGAGGTGGTGGCAAGAAGCCATGGAAGCAAAAAGGTACCGGTAGAGCACGTTTTGGTTCTACTCGTAACCCAATCTGGCGGCACGGTGGTGTGG
>CAZFVK010000045.1:0-8010 GCA_964522475.1 uncultured Candidatus Saccharibacteria bacterium
TTCGTATAATAATAGCAATTATACTCGTTCAAAGAACCGCAACCCGACAGGATATCTGACGTAACAGCCGATTGGAAAGGTCTGATCCCTCTATGTTGAGTTTAAAGTATTCCAGCCTACAGGCTTTGTACTGGAGCACAGTCGGTGTCCTCATGGGTTATTCCGTCAGTTTTCTGCAGGCTCATGGTTTTTCCAATAGTGAGATCGGGATCATTTCCTCCATCGGAGATATCCTTGCCTTGTCAAGTGCCATTATTGTCAGCGCTGAGATCGATAAGAAAAAGAATATCCTTCGCAAAGCAGGCACAGCAATTCTCCTGATACAAATTAGTGCTGTGACCATCCTGATTGTCAAGCCTTCCCATGATTTAATCACCGCTCTGTGCGCATTGCTTGCCTCTTCAGGCTGTCTTATTATCAACCCGCTCTATATCAAGCTTGCGCTGGATCTGAACGCAAACGGTGAAAAGCTGAGTTTTGGGACTTCTCGCGGATTTGGATCGATTGCCTTTGCCGTGGCTGCCTGGCTGATGGGCATGGCCGCAGAGCGCTGGAACATATCCCTGATACCTATATGTGCTTTTGTCCTGCTCATCCTGCAAGGCCTGTTGTTCAGATCTTTCCCGTTAAGCATTCCTCTTTCAGCCGTTCAGCCAACTGATGAAGTTCGGGGAACTTCCCTTGCTGCCCTCCTAAGGAGAAAAGGGGTTTCAGTTCTTCTGATTGGGCTTGCCGTCGTATTTGCTGCCAACAACTCCGTGAACAATTACATGATCAATGTGGTGCGTGGAGTAGGAGGCAGCTATGCAACACTCGGATCAATCACATTTGTTCTTGCCCTAGTCGAGTTTCCGGCCATGTTTTTTTACAGTCGAACCGGATCATCCAAAAGCAAACGCTTTCTTGTGCTGGCGCTGATCTTCTTCCCCGTTAAGCTTCTGGCCATTGCTTTAGCGAGCTCGGTTCCTGGTCTTTATACGGCCATTCTTCTGCAAAGCTTATCCTTCGGGTTGTATACTCCTGCTATCGTCGACTATATCAATCAGTCCGTCCCTTCAAAAGACTCCGCCAAAGCCCAGAGTCTGGCCGCCATGATGCCTTCTCTTGGGACGATCGTGATTACACCCCTGAGCGGCGTATTGCTGGATAATCGTCCGGTTGCTCACGTTCTTCTGTTTCTTTCGTTTTTTGCCGCAACCGGCACGCTTGTTTGCCTGTGCGGAATTAAACTCTCAGAATAAAAGCATCAGGCCTGCCGCAGCAGGCCTGATGCTTTGCAGTTCAATTCATTATGGTTTTTTATCGTTATTACGAGATTATCATAGCTACGCTGTTTGTGCTGACCATTCCGAAGGCAACCATGGCTGCTCCGATCAGAATGCCGGCGAAGTAGCTGTTTGTCTTCTTGCGGATAAAGATGGAGAGCGCGGCAGCAATGCCGAATTGCGGCAGGACATTGGAGAGCAGATCCATGTAGAACACAGCAAAGTTGGCGGTGTAGAACGGGCGATTCGTGCGAAGAGTGACTTCGTAAAAGATGTAGAGCAGGATCATGCCTACAAGGCCGACGAGCGCACCGCAAAGTACAGCCTTTCCGCGCCCCTTGCCGTTCTCGGGATCATCGCCAAACTGAAGCGCGTTGCCAGCCAGCATAAAGAGCGTGAAGTACGGAAGCATAGCCAGCGTATACCACGGCATGGTCTGGCTGCGTGTACCGTTAAGCGGCCTTAAACTGTTGGTCCAAATATGAAGGTCGGTATTGGCATAACGGAACAGGAGGAGGAGCACATAATATGCGCTCATAAACAGAATCAGAGCAAGAACAGCTGACTTGAAAATATAACCGAAACGGAAGCCCCCCTCGTCCGAGGTTGCGAAGCCGTAGCTTGCAGCATTGCATCCGAGCTTTTTGCCGAAGCGGAAATGATAGACGAGGAAGAACACGAGGAGGCCAACTGCAGCATACAAGGTCCAAACCATAAAGCCATTCGGCGTCGTACCGAGCTGGAACAGGCTGTTAGACGCCATTTTGTTCCCAGCTGCAGTGCCGGGGAAGAACGCGATCAGCGGAATCAGTGTGATTACGGCTGCGCAGATCCACCAGCCCTTCGTCTTCGGCGCAAAGCCGGCGAGTGTTTTCGGTGTTTTCAACTTCAGATCGCTGAAGAGGCTCGAATCGATCAAGATATCTGCCAGGCTGAAGAGCATCATAACCAGGCCGATGATAGCCAGGGCGAGTGCGACAACTTTCCACCCGTAAACCAGATTGTTCGATGGGATTGGATTGGGGGCATTCATGCTGTCCATCGTCGCGCCAACCATCGTGCGGATAAACTGACCGGAGATCATATCATCCTGATGGGTCTGATTCAGCAGATAGAGAATTCGGGCCGTACGGTCAGCGAACGACCCGTAGAGTTTGCCCGGCTCGATGCGATCCACACCGAAAAGGCCGAGAAACAGAGGGTCTTCGCAGATTTCACTGATATCTTTGTAGTCCATCAGTAGACCTTCGTCGTGCGTGCCGGAGATCTGTACGAAGTTAAAGTTGTAGTCGGGAAGCTCATCCCAATACACAACGTCAGAAATGACAAGTGAAACCGGGCGTTTCAGGGCCAGACGGTAGCTATACAGCGAGCCCATTGAGTGACCGCCGCAGCCGATTTGATCCTCATCGACAAACGGAAGCGCCGCCAGATAATCGTATACGGTGTCCATCTCCATTGCGCCGTAATTGGTCCAATACTGTGCAGCGGGGTTGGCCTCGGTATCGCCGCAGCCCGTGTAGTCGATCAAAGCTACGACATAGCCTCTCCTGGCCAGTTCTGTCGTCCACGGAGATCCGATGTCGGAAGGACAGTCTCCGCCCGGACAAATGATCATGGCAGGCGCCGGGCTTTCGGCAGTCGCTGATTTGGGAATGAACAAATTTGCCGTGACAGTGTAAGCTTCATTGTCCACCAAATAAATGCGCTGAGTTTTTACCGCGCCAAATTCTGTGTCGATGGCATTGGACAGGATGCCGCCGACCAAAATCAGAACAAGCGCGATTGCCAGAAATATTTTGCTGCGCTTCATGATAGTACTCCTTTCTCGTCTTTCCATTATTCATGATGTGGAAGCTAAATATATTCTGTAGAATATATTTCAATTTAACTTTATCATTTCTCGCTCATGGCTGTCAATTGGAGATCATAAACGAAAAAACAGAATGGATTTGTATATGTTGCCCTATTGCGTCCGGCACGCCCAGCTTTTATTATAAAAAAGAGATTTGTCTAAGAAAGGATCCTGATCGATGAACACAGAATGGATGGGACGCTACAGACCTCTGGTCGCGGCTCTTGTACGTCATTCAAATGTTAACCAGCGAAACGCCGGACTGAAAACAGATTTGGATGAAAAGATTTCCTTAAACGCACAAGAGTGGCAAGTCTTCGAATATATCATCGAGCATCTCGACGATGATGCTCACATGAATTTGATTTCCGATCGGCTCGGAATCGCGCAAAGCAGTTTTTCGAAGATCGTTAAGGCTCTGTGCGGTTTTGGATTGGTCGAGAAGTATCAGATGACAAACAACAAAAAGAACATCATTCTTCGCCCGTCCGACTATGGCCTCTCCATTTATGCCAAACATTCATCGTCCCTGATGGAATCAACATTTGCTGACTTTTTCCGTCAGATGGACACTTTTAGCGATGAAGAAGTAGTAAGGATCACGAAAGCAATCGAGACGCTCAATGATGAGATTTCCGGAGTATCGCAGGCACCGGCTGGCCAGTTGGTAAAGAAACTCGAATAAGGATACCCTCAATCACTCTCTGCTGTTTCTGCAGATAAAGGGCCTCCTCGGTTTATGAACTGAAAAAGATACACGAGAGCTACTGCGCACACGGAAAGCTTGAATAACGAAAAGTGCTCCACTCCTGAATTGTGAATGGGAGTGGAGCATTATTTTAAGGTAAAGCAGAAATAAGATATAAAATTATAAAAGCAGGAGCCAATAACGAAACTGGCTCCTGCTTTGCATTGATTTTTTTTCTTGCACAACAATCAGCGTTTTTTATGGTTAGGAAAACAAACAATGTCATTGAACCAATAGCATATAAACAACTAGCTGAATTTGAAGGGTATTCGCAAATATGGTTTACATAATGTTTGAACATAACTGTTACAATCACATACCGGCTCTATTCTTTCCAGGACTAACTGTCTTTTGAGCTTCGAATCCGGGCCTTCTTCTCCTTTTGTTAGCAATTCAGACACAACTTAAACTACCAAAAGGTTTACGCAAAAATCCTATTTTCTGGGTTTCCAGACAAAGTTGAAAAAGCCGGAACCCCTGATTTCCCTAGTTTTTGCTCTGAAAAGTACCCGAAAACGGCGAAAACGCGTTAAAGGCAAAGTAGCCTTTAATGCGTTCATACATGGAAAAGGACTATGATAATGAAAGCGCGCGCCGCGTTTTTGGGCAGTGCCCTGAAAATCTGGGCAGACCACAAAAAAGTTGGGCAGACGGTCTCAAAACTGGGCAGCCCTCTCGCGCAATGGGTTCAGGCTTTCCAAAGACCGTGAAGGTTGCAATACTCATAAGCGGCGAGCACTGTTTCCCCCTTAGCCAAAGCAAAATGAGCCGCGGGCTTCTCGCCGGGGCGGAGATCCTTCTTCTGATAACCTTGCGTCGTCTCGAGAACGATCCACATGATATAATGGGCGTCGAGCATCGGATGCTCAACGGAGCCGACCGTAACTGTCACAGTGCGACCGTCCGTCTCGATGACCGGAACGTGTTTTTCACCGGACGCGTCCGTCGTGTTGGGCGTCATTTCTACCCAGCCGTTTTTGCAGCAATCCCGCGCCTTTTCCAGAATCATTACGGAATCGCAGTCTGTGCATTTATAGAATTTCATTTTTCTGTCTCCTTACTCTTCACGCTCATGTGTCAGAACCTCAGAACAACTCTCCGGAGAGCAGAGTCATCAACATGTTCTGAAGTCCGTCGACCGAGCTGGTACAGCCTTCCTGGGCGTAGCGCCGCGCCACGCAGGCGATGCCGCCGGCATAGAAGCTGGCCGCGTAGCTGCGCAGACAGGGCTCAGCCCCGGCCAGAAAACAATCGCAGTCGTTCATGACCTCAAAAAAGCTGTCATAGAGCAGATAGTCGATGCGGTTGTCCACCAGCAGCTTGATGAGCTCCCGGTTTTGGAGGATATACTCGCTGTAGCCCCGGCAGAGCCAGCGCAGAGACTCCGCCCGGTCATTGCTGCGCTCGGGCGGCGTGATCTCCGGTATGTCGCGCTCTCCAGCCTGCAGCGTAAAGACCATCACGTTCTCCCGGCTGGTAAACAGGCTGTAAAAGGTCTGCCGCGAAATGCCGGCCGTTTTGCACAGCTCACTGATCGTGATCTGCGCGTATGGCTTTTCCCGGATCAGCGCCATCATGGCCCGGGCGATCTGCCGCTGGGATTGCAGCGCTGTTTTGTTGCTCCCACAGTACATAATCCAGTCTCCTGCGTCCTTGATGTTCTGTATTATAACAAACGGACTTGACAAATGTCAAGGTTTGTTATAGAATTTAGGAAACTTGACATTTGTCAAACTGCAATCACGAGAAGGAGGCAGAAGCATGGCAATCATGCCCATATATAATATGATCGCGCTGCCGGGTGCGCGGCTCTGGCTGCGCGGCGCGGTTTACCGGGAGCTGACCGGCAAGGCGCCCGTCGAAGGGGACAAAGTCACCATCCTCATGCAGAAGGAGGACGAGGGCCGGAAAGACCTGACGGCTGACAGCTTTCACTCCATCGGCACGGCCGGTGTTGTTGCAGAGATAAACGACGCGGGCTTTGTGGCCATCGACATTCAAAATCGAATCAATATCGAAGGTGTGACCGTACAGGCGGACAACAGCTTCAGCATGACCGTTACCCGCAGGCCTGACGTGGAAGATCTGGATCCCGAAGCGGCCCGGCGGACGCTTATCGAAGTCAAGGAACGGATCCTGTCCTTCTCCAGGGGCCAGCAATGGGAGGGATGGCTGCGTACCATCGCCGCATACTGGGATTCTCTCTGGACGGTGGCCGCGGCCATGTCCCCCTGGCTTCCCGTCTCCAACGCCGAGCGCTACGAGCTTCTGGCAGAGGACAGCCGGCGCGTCCGCTTTGAAAAGCTGGAGCGCGTGCTGATGGAGGGTCTGGAGATGGCAGACGTGAAGAGCGCCGCCCAGGCCGCCCAGCAGGAGGATCACGAGAAGATCTACCGCGAGTCCGCCATCAAAAAGCAAATCGAGTACCTGCAGAAAGAGCTGGACGCCATGCACCCGGAGAATGTGTCCGAGGTGCGGCGGCTGGAGCTGAAGCTGGAAGAGGCGGGGATGAACGAGACCGCCCTGAAGGAAGGGCGTAAGGTCCTCAACCGCCTCAAGGGCGAAGGCGCCAACAGCCCGGAGGCCGGCATGCTCACCGACTGGCTGGATCTGCTGACCAGTCTGCCCTGGAAGAAGGAGCCGGCGGAGGAGATCTCCATGGACAAGGCCCGCTCTGCCCTGGATGCGGAGCACGCGGGACTGGAGAAGGTGAAAAAGCGCATCCTGCAGCAAATCGCTGTCATGCGTCTGAAAGGCAGGCAGTCCGGCTCCATTCTCTGCTTTGTGGGAGCACCGGGCACCGGCAAGACTTCCATCGGTGAGTCCATCGCCAAGGCCCTGGGCCGCAAGTATGTGCGGGTCTCCCTGGGCGGCGTGCGGGACGAGGCCGATATCCGCGGCCATCGCCGCACCTACATAGGCGCCATGCCCGGGCGGATCATCGACGGCATCCATAAGTGCGGCGCCTCCAACCCGGTCATGGTGCTCGATGAGGTGGACAAGCTCTCCATGTCCTACAACGGCGACCCGGCCAGCGCGCTGTTGGAGGTGCTGGATCCGGAGCAGAATTTCTCCTTCACGGATCACTATCTGAACGTGCCCTTCGATCTGAGCGATGTGCTCTTCATCTGCACGGCAAACACCCTGGACACGATCCCCGAGCCGCTTTTAAACCGTATGGAGGTGATCCCCTTCCAGGGCTATACGCCCATCGAGAAGCAGCGCATCGCCCGGGAGCATCTGCTGCCCCGCGCCATGCAGGCGGTGGGGATCCCGGAAGCTGCGCTGACGGTGCCCGACGAGACCATCGACGCCATCATCGAGGACTACACCCGGGAGGCGGGTGTGCGCGGGCTGAAAAAGCGCATGGATCAGCTCTGCCGCAGCGCGGCCGTGACGCTGGTGGATGATCCGGCGGCAAGGATCACCGTCCTGCCTTCCATGCTCCAGGAACTGATGGACATGAGCCCGGTGCACCGCAAGCGTGTCCCGGAGAGCGCAAGGCCCGGCATCGTCACGGGTCTCGCCTGGACGCCGGTGGGCGGAGACATCCTGTACATCCAGACGCTTCTCACAAAGGGGAGCGGCAAGATCACCGTTACCGGACAGTTGGGTGATGTGATGAAGGAATCCGCCCAGATCGCCGTCAGCCTGGTCAAGGCCATGCTGCCGGAGCAGGCGCAGACCCTTTCCGAGAGCGATCTGCATATCCACGTGCCCGACGGCGCGACGCCCAAGGACGGACCCTCAGCCGGCATCACGCTGACCACGGCGCTGGCCTCCCAGCTGACAGGCTGTGCCGTGCCGCCTGACATGGCAATGACCGGCGAGGTCTCCCTGCAGGGGGACGTCAATCCCATCGGCGGGCTGCCCGAAAAGCTGATGGCCGCCCAGCGCGCCGGTGTGGAACGGGTGTTCATTCCGAAGGACAACGTGGACGACCTGAAGGACGTGGCCGAGGAAGTAAAGCAGGCGTTGGAGATCACGCCGGTCTCCACCGTGCAGGAGGTACTGGCTGCGCTGGGGCTCCCCGTCGCCGGCCCGATTCAGATGGCAGTTTGAGCTTGACTCGCAGGAAATCAGACCCTAAAATGAGAAACATGGTCAAAAGGCCTGCGTACTTAGGGAATTCAGGTACGCAT
>CAZFVK010000046.1:0-7735 GCA_964522475.1 uncultured Candidatus Saccharibacteria bacterium
TCCATTTTGGATTTTACCATACACTATTTTAAGTTCTTTTGAATAATCCAATGGCAATAAATCTGCATCTGTTACATCATCATTGATAATGTAAATCCTTTTAAATTCTTTATCTACATCATCAAAGGATTTTAATTTAACTCTGTAACTTGCAATCTTATTATCTTGCTTATAGTACATCTCACTATCACTTAATTTGCCAGGAATATTATAAACCTTTTTAATTGCAGTTCCAATTCTCCTTTTGAGTGTTATTTCATTGTCTGCAATTACATTGCCATTGAGTTCCATATATTGCAGATATTGTTGATATATCTCCTCTACTGTGGTAAATTCAATTGGAATTAAACTTGCATCATCGTAAGTGTATAATCTAATAAACTTAGTTAAATAATCGGTATCCAGGAGTATATCCATTGTTTGCTCTGTGGTTTGCCTTAGTATAAATTCACTATTGGAATTTTGCATATTTCTAAATGCTTGAATACTTGCAGTTATTAACCAGGATAAACCAGGAATATCTGCTTTGATTTTTGCCTCTGTATCTCTATCAATTGGATAACTATTTGGAATTTTATTTAATTCTTTTTCACTTACAAAAGTATTAGGCAGTTCTAAGAAGTCAAATCTACTAAATAAAGCAAGTTCATCAAGTTCCAGGTTAATTAATACATTTGAGAATATAAACAAATTAGGAAAATTATTTAACCTTAGATATTCTTGTGAGTGCATACCCCTTTGCTCTATTCTTGCCTCTGGGCTTGATATTCTCTTTAATGTAGGTTTGCAGTCATTAAAATCCTTTTTATCTATCTCATCAAGTAATAATACCTTTTTATTTGTAAATCCTGGTAAATTAAAATCATCATCAAAAGTTTGTGGAGTTAATGAAAAAGCACCATTATTAAAGATAAGTTCCATCAACAATTTTAAAATACCTTTACCATTATTACCAGGAGCAAAATATAATGTAATTACTTTATATTTGTTTTTACCTAAAATGCAACTGCCGACCCTCTGCAAATAATCGTGGAACATTGATAAATCTGTCGGATTGTCTTTTGGTATTAAGATTTGCCTTAAAGTTTTTTCAACAAAAGTAATGTCATTAGGATTTGGATCAATAGCATACAATGTCATATAATCAAAATCTGCATCATAATCCAGTAATTGAATATCATTGTTTTTATCCTCATATCCAATTAATGCAGGAGCAAGATAATCTGCTCTGTTATAATTGCAAATTGGATAATTTAACTCTTGCATATAATCCATATCAAATAAAATATTCTTAAATACCAGTATATTATTATATTCATTGTTGTTTGTTTCAATTGAGTTATAAATGGTATTGTAATCTCCTTTGAGTAATTTTACTCCTAAATTTTTTATAATTAGGTTTTTCAATATCTCCACTGTCAATGGCTCAAAATAGTTTAACTCCTCATTGAAGTAATATATAGTTTCTTTACCATTTCTATAAACTCCTTTGATGTTTAACTCTTCTGTAATATAATCAATTGCATAAATAGTGTTTAATTTTGATTTGCCATTACCATACATTAAATTTACAATTGGATTGCCAAAAGCATCACTAATGATTGAGTTAAATAAGTTAATAAAACTTTTCTCATCAATTAAAGGAGCAATTGCATCTCCATTAGGATTTGTTTCACCATATATTGCTTTACTATTGTTAAATAAACTAACTGCTTTATTAAAACAATTTTCAAGGTCATTTCTTAACTCTGCTTTTTGCTTTTTAAATTCTCCAATACTTAAAGGTTTGTCATCAATACCAATGTAAAAGTTAAATTGCTCCACTGGATTTAAAGCAAATTCTTTTATTTTTGGATTGTCAATATCTTTTGGTTTGATATAATTGTAACTCTCTGCTTTGTCTGTTAAACTCTCTAATAACTCTCCAATTACATCTGTTTTTATATCCATTAGTTTATCATTAGGTACAAATTTTAAGATTTTATTTAAAACCTCATTTATCTCCTTTATTTCTTCTGTATCAAATTGCCAATTGATATTTAAAGTAAATGGCTCTGTACTGGATTTAATACAATGAAAAAAAGCATTATTATTTGTTTCTTGGATTAATACATAACCTTTTGTTTTTACATATCCTAAATAAAGATTGCTTTTATTGTAATTTGCTCCTAAATGGATTAAATCATAAGCATTTGATAAGTTTAATTTAATCATTATTTCCATCTCCTTAAAGGATAAGGTAAAACCAGTAATTAATATTAAGTTTATATAGATTAAAGTACAAAAATAATATTAGTTATTAGGAGTAAAACCATCAAATAAAGTATTGCAAGTTTTACTCCTTTTACTACTGGTTTTTAATCCTTTTATTGTGTTTCATCTCCTGGAATTGCATTAACTTCTAATCCTCTTTTTGTACTGACAGGTATTGTTGTTAAGTATAACTCAATATCTTTTAGATAGTCATTAATTCTATTGTATTTTACAATAATACTGCCAGTTTCTGCTTTATCCATTAATCCCTTAGATTTTAAAGCAATTGAGAATATATTATAAAGTTCGTGAGTGTTATTTACCTCAATTAATCCTTTTGCATCATATTTGTTTACATCAAAATTTAATGTAACATTACTGCCATTTACATTTGTAATATCCTCTGCATCTAAGCAAGTTTTATAAATGGTTTTACCAGTAATTGAAGTGCCAGGAGTCATTATATCTAAATCCTCCAATATCTTAAAACTAACATCAATATTAACTGCCTTTGTATTAATATTATTAACTCTGACACCATTAATTGAGCATAATATTTGATTGTCTTTTATTGCCTCTCTAAAATCCATTGCATTAATATCTGTTACTGGAATTTGTTTATCAAAAGATAATGGATTTGATATTGCACTTATAATACTACTCATTGTCTGCATCTCCTGGATTGTAGTTTGTTAGATATTCTACTGCAATATCCTCTAAGGATTTGCTTTGTAATTCTTTGAAAAATAGATTTAATCCTATTTCTAACACTGTGCCAGGAGTCAATTTTGTAGTAATTAACTCATTACTTTTTACAAATTCACTTACATTATTATAGGTTGTTTTATGTATTAAGGCACTAAATCTTTTTTTATCATTGCTTACTTGCATAATATACCTCTTTTTAATTATTAATGGTATGTAATACAAAAAATAAGTAAATTAAAAATAGGTACATCAACAAAATAATACAGTTAAATTTCCAATATCTTTAAATATTGGAGCAAATAAAATTAGTTAATAACTTACAATATTTGCATTAGTTTTTGTATTATATTGTTTGTTGATTTTTGAAAATATTTGAAAATAAAATAAACCGTATATAATGTAAATTGGATAACACTCCCTAAATGTGTTATCCCTTTATATACAGGAGTTAATTTTAATACAAATTTTACTATTTTTTACACTGTATTTACTTACTTTAATATGTTAATTGCAATTAACATACCATTACTAATAGATATTGTTAGTCATAGTATATAAAAATTACATAAATAAAATAAATAAATATCCTTATTTTTTGATAATACTGGTTAAAATCTAATAAAAATCCATCAATAAAAATAAGATAAACTTATTAGAATAAACTTATATGATTTTGTAAGTATCTACCGATATAAAGATATAAAGATATAAATATTTACATACACTTTTTATTGCTCCTGGTTATCATTGCCAGGAATTGCTTTTGCATCTGCATCTACAATTTTTGGATCTATACCAATGATTGTAATATCCTCATTAAAACTTTTGATTAATTTTTTATGTTTTCTCAATATTACCATATCAAAAGCATTTAATCCTTGCATATCTAAATTATATTGATTTGTTTTTGCTTTAAGTGTTTTTAGTTCCATCTGCAATTGTTTTATCGTTTTATCTTTAATCTCTAATTCTTTTTGATAATGGTTATCTATTGGAGCAATTGCATCTGCAATCAATTCTTTAAGGTTTTGCTCCTGGTTTTTCATTACTTGAAGTTCACCATCTTTTGCAGTTACTTTGTTGTTTAAATCCATTAGATTTTGCTTTATATCCTCATACTCATTTGCAGTCAATATTACAACTTTTGCACCAGGATTTAATCCATCACTTTTATTAATATCAATTCTCTGTCTATTGGAGTATTGTTTAACTTCTTTAAATAACATAATTGCACCATCAAATATTAAAAGTATTGCAGTAATGTTAATTATTTTGATGCTACACTTAATTAAATTAAATGGTATGATTGCACCAGGTAAAAACCAATGATTAATCTACATAAGATATTAAAATTATCTCTAAAAACTAAAAGTATGCCAATACCTTATGCAAGGTCTATAAAAAAAGTAAGTTTATCCAGGAGCATATCCTGGAATTATTTTTTAAAATTTTTTCTTAAATCTTCTGCCTTTGCAATTGCATCTGCATTGTCAGTAATTGCACCATTGATTAACTTAATACATAATTCTTGCAATGTTACCCCTTGCAAGTATGCCAATGTTTCAAATTTACTTTTGGTATCTGCATCAAGTTTTACATTAATTACTTTTGGTTTGTCTGTCATAAATTACCATCTCCAATATTTGATAATCCTATTTATTGCAGTCATTGATATTTAACATTTACACCATTATTGCAATTACACCAGGTATAAAATTTTATAACTTTTTATCGAATTGACTTGCATTATCGAATTGACTTTGCAAAATTGCAAAAATTGGCAAAATCCCAAAAATTGCTTTGATTAAATGATAGTTTACTTTTAATATTTGCTACACTTAGTATGTGTAGTATGCAATATTATAACTTGCAACATAACTTTTGCTTAAAGCATACAACAAAAGTGCATCATCTCTACTGGCACATCTATATCAAATAAGAACCCCTTTTTTTTCAACTTTTCAAGTTTTTTTCAAATCCCTCTCTGCATCGTTTATGGCTTAAATGCAAAGCATACAAGGATTTAAATTTTTTTTTCACATCGATAAAATTTGATGCAAATTTGTATTACTACGCATTAAAAAAAGTAATACTTACATACTTACACTTGAAGTGCATCTCCAATTAGATTAAAACAAATGCAAATCCTTTTAATCGTAAAAATACTGCCAATTATCTATTATTGATATTTTAGTTATATTGCAAGTGTATTTACAATATATGCAATAAAAGTGTATTTACAATAATATCAAATCCTGGATTGCACTACAATTGTAATACAATGAAAAAAAGCAAGTTAGTAATGCAGTACAATTGCACTACATCAAAAATTAATAAAAGTTAATAAAAGTTAAAATAAGGTAAAACACCAGGAGCATCAATATTGACTGCATTACAATTGCACTACAATATCAAATATTACCACTTGCTTTTGCTCCTGGAATTATTGCCAGGTACTACAATTGCACTACCTGGAATATTTACTCATTATCTTTATCCTCAATTACTGCATCATTAAATATTGCATCATCTAAATTAACAAAATCCTTTACTTTGTTTTTATCATAGATTACATTTACATTACCTTTGTTGATTAAGTTAATAAAGCAATTACAGGCACTTACATAAGTTTTTAAGTAATCAATCCTTATCTTTTCTGCATCTTTATCTTTAATCCTACCATTGATTAATTTATTATTCATACTGGTTATTGTCTTAAATAGATTTAATGTAATTACCTCTTTTAGATTGATTTGCTCCTCTAATAAGTTATCGTAATCATATACTACATTGCCTAAATCAAATCCCTCAAATTTTGGTCTGTTATCCTCTAATATCTCATATACTGGATTTACATCTGCATTATCAATTGCATTTATCATACTATCATTTGTCAAGTTTTACACCTCATTTTTTATTGATCGTGTTACTCCAATTTGCACCTTATCTGCACCTTATCTGCACCATCAATAATTGCAGATAATCCTGGTTTTAAGCATTGGAGCATTTACCAGGAGTTAATGCAGTATTTTTTGGAGCATCATATTTTTTGATTGTTTACTATATATGCAATTGCAAATTTATATAATTATTGTTATTGCATCTCATTAAATTAGATATTTGATTTGTAATTATTGCACTTGCAATAACTACACTTAATATGTTAAGTTGATAAGTTAAGTTGTTAAGTTGTTAAGTACCCCCCTTTTGTACCTACCTATTAGGTGGGTTTATACCTACTTGTTAAGTTAATCTGTTAAGTTGTTAAGTACCCCCCCCTTTGCTTTTTTTATGTAGTGTAAAAAGTGTAATTTTTCAGTATTTTTTAAAAAAGTTGATGTGTATTAAATCCAGTATTTACTGCATTACCATCTGTAAGTATTATAATTTAACAATACCATTGTATTAAAATTAGTTTATCAATGATTGGAGCATAATTATAAAACCAGGATTAAATATAATGCTTTAAATTTGAGTTAAAAAATACTCATTGATTTTGTTAAAATTAGTATTTTTGTTGATGCAGAACCCCCCTTAAAAATTCTTCATTATAGTTCCAGTTCCAATTGCACCCCCCCCTAAAATTAGAACAATTAGAACAATGATGCACCAGGAGTAAAACCTAAATCATTTTGAGTCATTTTTGATTTATTTTGATAAAATTTGATAATATTTTGGTAAATTTTGATTAAAAAATTAACCAAAAAAACCCCTTGCAAAATCATAAAAAATTAGATAATCCTGGATTTGTTTTAGTTAGTATTGCAGAATATTTGCAGATATACTGCAATACCAATTACCCCTAAAACATTAGTCATTTATTCTAATACCAATCAATACTGCAATATCAATTAGTATTATCCTTGCTTGGTTACTTTTTTTAGTAACATTATCATTATTTGCATCTCCTGGTTTAATAGTTTTTTGAAGAAATTTTATAGTATGTTATACCAGGAGTTAAACATCACTGCTACTGATCCAATTGTTGATGCAAACAAAATATCAAAAAATTAACATAATAAGTTGATGGACAAAAAGGACAAAAATAAAAATATAACAATCGTTATAAATGCGGCAGATATGCAAAGGAGTAATTATAATCCAGTATTCAATCATTGGAGCAATAATATCAAAGCAATTAAGAATTTGCTAAGCAAATCTAAGGAATTACTAAGAATTTGTAAAAAATGCGTAATATAACACTGTTATGTTAAAAAATTGGAGCAATTACAATACTCCAATAATGCAATACTAAAATATGAATAAGTTAAACAAAATATAACCAATGGATAATCCTTAACTTTAAAATCTGCTAAGCATTGCTAAGGAGTTGCTAAGAATTTTTTTTGCAATAAGCACTGTCAATGCTCCAATTAAGATTTAAGTATTGACTTGCTAAGAATTTTAGATTTTTCAATTTTTTAACCTCAAATATTTTTTTGAGTAACCAGGCAAAAATTATAAAAATTTTCAAATCCTGGTAAATATGGTAATTCTTAGCAAATCCTTAGCAATTTTAATATCCATCTTAGCAAATCCTTAGCAATAAAAAAATATTCTTAGCAAGTGCTTAGTAAAATCTTAAAATAACAATTATAATACATCTGTTAGATTTAACTCTGTTGTCATTATTATTAAATTCAAATTAAGTAACTCTCTAACAATTTTATAATTATCCTGGTTTGGTAAATCCTTATTAAGCAAGTTAATTGTATTTACTCCATTTTGGATTTTACCATACACTATTTTAAGTTCTTTTGAATAATCCAATGGC
>CAZFVK010000047.1:0-7562 GCA_964522475.1 uncultured Candidatus Saccharibacteria bacterium
AAACCCCAAACGATGCCAGCACCCCAGTCAGGGAAGGATTTTCGGACTTTAAGTGTACCGCCTCATCAAGATCCTCGCGAGTTCGTGCGTGAAAAACCACTTCTATTCCAGCCTGTTTTAATGCCGTCAAAGCATACTCAGCTAGAGGTCCATTCCCAAAAAAAATCACCTTGTTCATCAGATTATTCATCGCCCCATAGTTTCTTATTATTTTTGATCTCTTTTTCATAATTTTCTACCGGTTGTAGCTCACCCTTATCATCCATATAATAAAATGCATCCGACTTATCCCGAATATGGTCGATAAATAAAACGCCGTTCAAATGGTCAATCTCATGTAAAAGCGTGCGCGCGAGCTCACCCGTAGCCTTAATCCGTACCTCTTTACCATCCTCAGTTTTGGCCTTTACTCGCACTTTTAGAGGACGTGGTACTTTCCCATAAATACTAGGCACCGATAGACATCCCTCAAAATCTGTCACAGTCTTACCTTCGGTCTTAGTAACTTCTGGGTTAATCAGCGCAGTAAAATGCGCATTTTTCTTGTCCTCCATATCGTCACGAATAATAATAATCCGTTTAAGAACTCCCATCTGGGGTGCCGCCATCGCCGCCGATAGCTCATAAGGGTGCTTAGCCTCCCAGTCAAGCGAAAGCTTCCGCATGTCATTGATAATATCCAGGACCTCAAAATTAATCTGTCTAACTTTCTCAGACTTCTCCCTCAGGCGCTTATCTGGCGTCGTAATAATTTTCATAAGATTAATTATATCATAAAAGGGATGGCAAATCTAGGGACACATGAAAATTGGAATCTAGATGAGAAAAAGCCTCGAGTAGCACTTTACGAGAGCTAGACCTTACCACTACCTCCCAAGTAAACCCGCGGAGCGTCCTCTCGTGAAAAGCCGGCAAAGGAGGAGAAACTATAAGCCTCGAATCAGCCGAAAAATCTTTCGCCGCCCCACGGATTTTTTTGATCGCAAGGGCCTCTGTTTTCATCGTCACCGCCACTTTTGCTACAAATTTAAACGGCGGGAATCCACTCCTTCGCCGCTGTTTCAAAAGATACTCCGAAAACCCCAAATAATCTTCATTGATAGCAAAAGACAGTACCGGATGTTCCGGCCGAAAAGTCTGAATAAAAACTTCGGCCTTCGTAGAATGTCCTCGTCCCACTCGGCCAATCACCTGGGTAATCAGCTGAAACACCCGCTCCTCCGCCGAAAAATCAGGGAGGTTTAAGCCCGCGTCTGCCTGTACCACCCCTACAGTAGCTAGCAGTGGCAAATCCAACCCCTTGGCAAGTACCTGTGTCCCCACCAGTATATCCACCTCGCCATCTCTGACCGCATTATACATTTCTTCCAAACTCTCGCCCTTCTTACTATCCCCGTCAAACCGCTTCACCCTAGCTTTAGGAAAGAGCCGCGACAGTTCATTTTCCAAAAGTTTCGTCCCAAACCCCTTATGAATTAGCGAGCCACCTCCGCATTTTGGGCAACAAGATGGTACTTTCATCTTGTATCCACAGGTATGACAGCGCATTTCATATCTATCCACATGCAAAGTCAAAGGCAAAAAACAGGTCGGACACAAAAGCTCATTTCCGCAATCTTCACAAATCGTGAGAGGGCTTGACCCCCGCCGATTATGAAAAATCAAACTCTGCCGCCCCGCTCTCAGATTTTTAGAAATAGCCTGAAGCAGGGAATTAGAAAAATATCGATTTTTTGAAAACTCATCCCGATTCTTAAAATCTACTAGTCTAAAATCCGGTTTTACCGCTGTTTTTTTGGCTTTTTCGGTCAAAACTACCAGAGAGCCCCGCTTCTTCGCTAGATAAAAATCTTCAACCGTCGGAGTAGCCGATCCGAGAATACAGGGGCATTTACAAAATTCCGCCATCCTCGACGCCACCCGAATCGCTGAATACTTAGGCGTGTTCTCTTGGTAGTAGGTGGATTCATGCTCCTCGTCAATGATGATTAGCCCCAAGTTAGACAGGGGAGCAAAGAGAGCCGAGCGTGGTCCAATCACAATCTGAGGCGTATTGCCAAGCAGCAGGGAATTAAAAATCAAATGTCTCTCTGCCTCCGTCTGCTTAGAGTGGATTACTGTCACAATCTCTCCAAAAGTATCCCTAAACACCGTTACTAGCTGTGAGGTAAGAGCGATTTCTGGCACTAAAAGGATAACCGATTTTTGCTCCTGAAGGGCTCTAGCAGCCTCGTGGAGGTAAATATTGGTTTTACCACTACCAGTAACGCCTAAAAGCAGTTTCGTGCCTCCTGGAGCCTTCTGAAGGCCAATGAGAGCCTTTTTCTGAGCACAGTTGAGCGGAATATCATTTCGAACCTTGGTTTGTTCGGTCTGTTCGGTTTTTGCCCCCGACCTCCGTTTCTTGAGCACTCCCACTGGCAAAATCATCCCCATTATCCCTGATAGTGGCGCGGCATAGTATTCGCTCATCCACTTCGCCGTTTCTAGAAGATGCATCGGTAGTGGCTTTGAATACAAAACTTTTAAAATCTCCCGGCACTTAAAATCCGGTTGCGCAACTTTTTTAAGCACCACTCCTGGCACCCGTCCTCGCATCAAAGGCACCTCCACAATCGAGCCAATAGACAAGGGAAGAGAAGAAGTATAAGTCAAAACACTGGCACCCTTCCCAACAGATTTCCCTACAATTACCTCTACATACATTAGGTTAATTATATCATAACATCGACGGGTGACGCCAGTAGGGGGATGTGTGGCGGCAGGACCCGTCGAGTGTTGTTGTATTTTTTACAAAAGCTGTGCTATAATGAAGTAAGTTAAGGAGGTAGAGATGTTAGACTTGTTTATTTCTTCGCGTGTCCGTCGCAAAATCATCGTGGTTTTTGCCAAATACCCCGATTTCAGGATCCACTCTCGTGGTCTTGCTAAACTCATCAAAGAAGATCCCGGCAACATCCAGAGGGAATTACAACGCCTCGTAGACGGCAATTTCCTCATCATGACCAAAAAAGGCGCCACCCGTATCTACCAAACCAACAAAAACTACCCCATTTTGAAGGAACTTCAAAGTATCGTCATCAAAAGTCAAAAGGGCACTAAACCCAAAAGAACCATTAGCTAACAGGGGGAAAAGATGGATAAAATTTTTACTCAGCTTGTCGCCGCTCGTCATCTCACCGACGATTATATTCACCCCAAATACGAAGACCTCGCCGATCCTGCCATTCTTCCAGATATGGATAAAGCCCTAGATCGGATTGAAAAAGCTGCTAAAACAGGGGAGAAAGTTCTCGTCTACGGCGATTACGACGTTGATGGCGTTACTTCTTCCACTCTGATGGAACAGGCTTTGAAACTCGCCGGACTACAAGACATCGAAATCATGCTCCCAGACCGGTTCATCGATGGCTACGGTATGAGCGAGCGCCTTATCACGAGAGCCAAAGAGCAAAAAGTCGCTCTCGTTATCACCGTAGACTGCGGCTCTCGTAATCACGCTATTATCGATGAGCTAAATAGGGAGCATATCGATACCATCGTTACCGATCACCATGAATGCGAAGATACTATTCCCGAGGCTGTCGCCGTCATTAATCCCCATCGTCACGACTATCAGGGCCCAGAAGACCTAAAAAACCTCGCTGGCGTGGGTGTAGCTTTTAAACTCGCCCAGGGCCTAGCAAGGCGAAATCTTATTAGTCCCGGCCAAGAAAAATGGCTCCTAGACCTCGTGCTTCTTGGCACCATCTGCGACAGCATGTTATTAACCAAAGAAAACCGCATTCTCACCTACTTTGGCAAAATCGTCCTCGAAAAAACCAAAAGGGAAGGTCTAAAAGCCCTCCTCAAAATTTCCGCCACTACCAAAATCACCAGTGAAGCTATCGGTTTTCAACTTGGTCCTAGATTAAACGCTGCTGGCCGTCTCGACACCGCCGAGATTTCCTTAAACCTTCTTCGTACCACCTCTGCCACCGAGGCTGCCAAACTAGCAGGAAAGTTAGAAGAATTAAACAAAAAGCGTCGCACCGAGCAACGCGCCGCCTGTCAAGAAATCGCTGAAAAACTTCAAAAAGACCAATCAGACAATCCGGTCATCATCGAAGCTGGCGCCTGGCACGAAGGTATTCTTGGTATCGTAGCCGGTAGATTAGTAGAAAAATATCAAAAACCCGCCCTTGTTTTATCAGAGGTGGAAGACGGTATCTTCAAAGGCTCCGGCAGAAGCTTTGGCGATTTTAATCTCGCAAAAGCCCTTGAATACGCCAAAGACGCCATAGAAGGTGGTGGCGGGCACGCTGCCGCTGCTGGCGTCCAAATAAGAAGAGAAAAACTCTACCAGTTCCGCGAAAAAATCAACGAATATTACAAAAGTCTAAATCTAAAAAACCAAGGCCGATTCTTAAAATGCCACGCCGATATCGACATCGAAGAATTAAAAGGTTTCAATCTTGACCTCATCGAAGATTTGGCTACTCTGGAGCCTTTTGGCCCAGGAAACGTTGAGCCGATTTTCTGCTTAAAAGCCGCCGAAATTGCCGACAGCAGGCGTATGGGAAGCGATGGCACTCACCTCAGATTAGATCTAAAAGCAAAAGACGGGGTTACCATCAAATCCGTCGCCTTCTCGGCTCCCGACTCCTGGTTTCACCTCTATGACGACAGAACGTATAATTTTCTTATCCAGCCCACCGTCAACGAATGGAACGGCACTCGCTCTGTCGAAGCTCGCCTCCTAGATGTTTTGTAAAAAAGGTCATTGGTGTGTTATAATAAAACCAATGCGGAAGGTGATCGTCAAATGTAGGGTAAAAGATCGCGATCGTTTAGAAAAAAGACTAGAAGGTGTGGGCCTAGAATTTTCACCAATTTATTGGCAACACGACCGCGTCTATGTGCCGCGCGGCTACAAGGGAAGGAGTAATTTCCCCCGCCTCATTATGCGTACAGAAATGCATGGCGTAGACGAAGCCCCTGAGTATCTCCTTAGTCTCCGTCGCCACATCGAAGATTCCGGCGTAGACATTATCGAAGACACCAAAATCACCGATTATGAAGGTATGGTTAATATTATTTTACAACTTGGTTTCAAGGAATTTGGCGCAGTTTCTCGCCGGCGTGAAGAAATCAAAATCAGCGACGCCACGATGTTTTACCTAGATACTCTCGATAGTGACAACTCCATTTTCGCCAAAATCGAATCCATTCTAGATGACCGCGCCCCCGCCCTCTCCGAAAAGCTCGACCTTATCAGTACTTTGAGATCATTTGGTGAAACTGATATTATTGAAAGTACATACTTTGAATTATAATCAAAAATCGAAACGGAATTCACTTTCGTTTCGATTTTCAAGCCATTTTCTTTTGTTAGACTTTTCTTTTTTAAAAGAAAAGTCTATATGCCCCTAGGCGGTTCACCGTCAGGTTCACCGAGCAGTTTCTTGGACTTGATTTCGTACCGCTTGCCATTGACAGGGGAGATATAGTAATCCTCATTGAGGAGATTCACAAACATCGTGAGATCCTTATCGTCCATGATAATAATAGAACCATCATCATCGGTCATCAGTTCCAGTTGCATCTCATCGGCATAATCCAGCAACTTATCCTGTGGCATCTCTTCGGCAATATCCATCGCCTGGACTTTTTTAAGCAAAGGTTTTTTATCTGCGAGAAGCCCGTCTAAGGTCAAACCTTCCGAGAAGGAAAGCTTATATTTTTCGGTCAATTCTTTAGCTTTAGCCTCAGCTAGCACCTGAGATTTAAAATCATATTGGAACAGATTCTCAAACTTTGCCTGGTTAAACACAATAATCGTACCATCCACAATCGCTACCTGATTGTCCTCTGGCATCTTGAGCGCAATTTCCGCCGAAAACGGTTCAAAGCTCTCCCCGTTAATCTCCCAAGAAGAAGCGCCTCTCAGTGCCGAAGACGCTGGCAAGATCTTGGCAATATAAAAAGTCTTCATCCCATCTTCGCCCGGGTAGGTAAATTTGGCAATGATCCCTTTTACCTTCTTAAAATCATACTCGTTCTCGGTGAAATAATTGATATCTTTATATTCATTTTCAATCAAATGAATCAAAGTCTCCGCCTTGCCAACTTTTGATAGGGAAGCACGATAGATTACGTGGTCCTCGCCATCTGCCTTTTCGTAATCGCGGCACTCTAACCCCTTTTCTGCCTCATTAATAATAAAAGACACGGCTTCCTGCATAAACACCGACTTCACCGCCCCAGTCAGCTTGTCCGAGTAACGTATCTTATACGGCGTATAATTCCGATTAAACAGAAACAGCTCTGCCGACACATTATTTTTGATCGCATCCACCTGGTTCGCCCACAAGAACACATCAAACGGCTCTGTATTTTCCATAATTTACCTCGCTTATTTTCATCCCATTATATCATATTTATTTTAATATTAGTTGTCCCAAATTACGATGTTGCCTCTGAGATTTCTTTATCGGAATAGCCCACTATATACATAAGGCATCAGCTACACCACCTACGACTTCGTAAAGTTAGGCACCAGCGGGGGTGAGTGCTATGGGACCTATAATTCTAGCACTGGAATTGGCAGTGGGGCAGGGTATGTAAACAATTGTATTCATAGCGGATCAAATGATTATAGCGGGGGGAATACGGTATGGTATAACTACGTAGCAGCAACTGCTGGAACCATCAAAAATTCTAGTAGTAGCGATACTACCGGTACAACCGTTATCGCTACAGAAAGTATCTGCCCTAAGGGCTGGACATTACCTACTACCAAACAAATAGATAGCCAAAGAGACGTAAGTAGCTTTTCTCCAGTCCTGGGCGGGAATTATAGCAATGGTACGCTATACAATGAGTCTACGTACGGGCGCTGGTGGGGCAGTACTGCGTATAATAGTGCGCTACGGTACCTCCTGAATTACAATGGTAGTAGCCTATATACCTACGAATACTACGGCCGCCGCAGCAATGGGTTCTACATCCGCTGCGTTAGTGAGGAAAAGGATGTATCAGACTTAACCTACATGCAGGATATGACGCCGAGTGTAGCAACGATTTTTTATCTGTCTCGAGTGAATATTTTGATGAGCCCAAACTTCCTGGCGCGAAATCAACCATTCACGAGAGATGGATAAAAAATCCCATCAACCTCTGTCTGTTCGGTAATTAAAACACAAAAGGGAAGAAAATCAACCACGTTTGTTCGGTTCTGTGTTCGGCAAAATAACAGAGAAGTTTTCCCCACTTGTGGAAAACTCCCCCATCACAAAAAACTTAAAAAAACTTCAAAAAAGCACTTGCGTTATTCAAAAAAACATACTATACTAAGGTCAGTGGAACCATAAATAAACACCACAAACAAAAAAGGCACATTAAAAAAGTTTGAGAACGGCCAACTAGGAGTTTCGGCGCGCATTAAATTTAGCGAAATGCGAAATCATAATCGTGCGTACCTTCTTTAAACACACCTCCCAATAAAACTCTATAGGTCTAATAGGCCAAGCACAATAAGTCTCTCAACGGCTACAATTTTTATAATTGTGGTAGATAAATTG
>CAZFVK010000048.1:0-7291 GCA_964522475.1 uncultured Candidatus Saccharibacteria bacterium
TAAAATGAGAAACATGGTCAAAAGGCCTGCGTACTTAGGGAATTCAGGTACGCATGGGAAAAGGCATCAATTGCGAAGTATCTTTAGCGAAAAACTTCCTTGAGTCGAGCATCCCAAAAGCCAAAGCAGTCTTCTTCCAGCAGAGACGAACCTGTCGTTTCCTTCGGGCTGTTCTGAATGTCTTCAGTTTTGTTTTCCAATCCAACGATGAACTGATGCAACGGCTGTCCACCATAAACCAACGCTACTTCAGCGAACGGAATATTTGATCGTAAAGCCTGCCGGTGGTCAGAAGATTGGTATAGGTGATACGCCGGTTTTGCTTCATCCAGCGCAGGTGCCGCTGGCCCCAGATCCCGACAGTTGGCCTTTCATACTCCTCTTCTCCATCGATCACATAGAATTCGCCCTGCAGCTTGTACTGCAGGCCGGTCTGTGCATCAGTCTTGAATCGTTCCATTATGCCCTCCTTATCCCGCCATTTTAATAATGATCTCATCGACCGCATCGGTGTATCTGCCCTGAGCGATCAGCTTGCTGCGCAGCCTGTTCAGCACTATCCGCCACTCATCTCCATTCAGAATCAAGTATCGTTTTCTTGCCTTCATGTCTTTCGACCTCCTTTGAGGCCATTGTAAGAGAACCGTCTTGGAAAGTCGAATGTGCGAAAAAGAAAGTGCCCGGAGGATCTCATAGTCAGATTCTCCGGGCATATGTATTACAACTTTTTCAATTCTTCCATGGAAACAAGAAACCCGAACGCCGTCCTCATGCATGACCTGCAAGATACTGGATTTCTTTGATATCAAGGCCCATTTCAAACCAATTTGTAATACAAGTGTGGCGTAGAAGGTGCGGATGGACATCAAAATCCAAGGTTCTCGGAACAAATTCGCGTTTATTTCCTCTATACTTATTGATGTTTCGATAATCAATGATTTTCCAAAGCGACCGGTAAGAGTCAAAAGAAAGAAACTCACCATTTTGCATAGAAAACACCCAAAGAGAATGGCTGGATGATTGTTCCTTACGCAATAACAATTGAAAACCCACAAAGCTTAATGCGAGAAATCTTTCAACTTGCCCTTATATTCGTCGCTATTGTGTCAGTTTCTTTTGTTCAAATAACTATTGAGAGTATCTTTGATTGCTGATTCTTTATCTTTTGCGAGTTCGTGGGTCAGAGCGCCCTTTCTATCTAACAGCGATAATGATCTAAGCTTATCGGCAGCGGCGCACGACATGGTGTTGTCGAGTCCTGCTTCCGCTATCATCTCCGACACATCTCCTACTTCGTGAGCGCGCCGCGCGGCGTGAACAACATTGGAGCGGATGACAAAGTCAACCGTATTCAGAATATCTTGAGAAAGGAACTTGCAGATGGAATCTATCATGAAGTTGTAAACCCCGTAGTAATAAGAAGAAGTTAGGGACTCCATAATTGCTGCTTCAAAGCTTTTGGTGAAAATACTGCGTAAAACCTTGCAGGCCGATGCCTGCCCAGCCTTGCTTCCAACACATACGACATTTAGACCGTACTTAGCAAGTATGGCGCCGGCCTCTTTGGCATACTGTCCGGAAAAATAACACTCGCTTTCGAGCCCCTTTTCAGGGTTGCTGAACAGTGTCATACCATCAATAAACTTGCATTTGATAAAACTGTCGATTTCTTCCATGCTGGCGGGGACACATGAGTTCATGTCAACATAGAACTGATCCGGGACCAGAAAATGATTACACTGTCGGGCAACGTCAACTGCTACGGTAGAGTTCGTGAGAGAAAGAATACAGTCGCAGCCGGTTACAAGCTGTTCGATTGAAGCACAGATATTCACATGCTTCTCTCTAAGGGCAACAAAATAGTTCTGCATTTCACGGTCGTTGACCCGCACGTCGTATCCCTTGACCGTTGCGCCTTTTTTCTGAAACTCTACTGCAAATACGCTTCCTACTGAACCAAGGCCAATAATTCCGATTGTCATATTATCTCTCCTACCAAATGTCCGTATGATCATTGCGCTTCCGCGAACTGCAAGAAGAAACGCTTATATATATACTATACTACAGCAAATGCGCGACGTCAATAATATACAACTCAATATATAGATATCTTGACATATTGGCAATATTAAAAACATCACGTTGGCTAATTATTAGGGGCCAACGAGGACGCTTTTCAAAGCTTTGATGGGTAACTCAACGTATCTGGAATGACACTCGCTAGCTTGGCTGAAACATTGATAACAGGCCGTTGTTCGACCGCTATTGATTCCATCCAGGAGAGTGCCAGACGCTCAGAACCCGCGAAGAAACGAAAGAAAGACGTGCGGCGCAACCTTGTTGTTTCATTATAACAGACAGTTCGTAATAGTTTGACACAATGTAGTGATTATGATATAAATATATTATCAACAGAAATAGATGGATGGTGATTCATTAATGGAAAAACCAAAACTCACGCTCTCTACTGTAGACAGAGCACTAGAGCTTGCAGATATTCTGGCACACAACAACAAAATGAGCGCTATCGAAATCAGCAACGCACTGGGAATCAACAGAACGGGCGCATATGCGCTGCTCAACTCCATGATGCGCAATAATTTTGTTGAGAAAGATACTGCAAGCGGAAAGTATTCACTCGGATACAAGTTCCTGGAATTGGGATCATATTACAGATATCAGTATCCATTTGTGACTGCCGCAGAGCGTGGCATTTACTCGATCTCAAGAAAATACAAATGTCAGATCAACTTGATAGTATATAAAAGCCCTTGTACGGCACTGCTTTTGCTTATTAAAGCTCCGGAAGACAGGATCCGAAGCGCACAAAGCGTTACCAGGCCGGCGCATATCACCGCGGGTGGGAAACTCCTCATGGCTTATTTGCCGCAGGAAAAGCTCGAAAGAGAAATCAATTACATCGACTTCGTTCAATATGCTCGAAACACCATTATGGATCGAGAGACCCTTCTTAAGAGGATCGAAGAAATACGAAGCAAAGGTTATTCAATTGAGATCGAAGAAGGCATCAATCAAACCGGATGCGTTGCTGCACCGATTCGGACCATGTCTGGGGATGTTATTGCTTCGATCAGCTTGATGATGTCGGCGGAGGAGATGAAGAAAAACATAAATGAGTACCTTGAGGTAATTCTAAACACTGCAAAAGATATTTCCATAGAGCTTGGGTATAATCCATATAACAAATAACCCGCAGCAATTCAGTCTTGTTTTTTATCGATGATTAAAGGACCCTTGCGAGAATATCAATAACACGGCATATAAAATATATACAAGGCTCTGTCCATACTAGTTATTCGTTCAGTTTGCAATATTCAGCAAACACGGATCACTTTGTATGGACAGTTTTTTTCCCTCACCATGTGAAGAGGTTAGACCCCGTTGTTGATTCGCACTGCAGGCAGAATATAGATCGATTGCTTTTGGGGAGAATTTTTAAACTCGGCACGATGAATCATAGTTTTATAAGCATCTTACACAAAAAAAATACTGAGAGCGCAACATCATCAGTTGACAAGAATTGGCGATAATGATATTATTAATTCAGCTATTAAGACTTGTTATTAAAAATAACGACATTTTGTACTGATATATAAACATCTAGCGAATTCCATCAGAGTTGCATCTACAGACGAAATACCTGTATAAGCTTTTCTTTTCTGAACGCACAAAATATGAGAATTATTATTCCTTGTATAAAGATGCCTGCTTTTTTCTTCAGAATTACAGGTTGATTTTAGCAACGAAAGATGAAATATTCAGCAAGCTTTCTTCTGATGAACTCAATTCGAATGACAACGATCTTATGCATTTAGCCTTTCAGGAATACCTTTCTAAAGGCGTAGAACAATCGCGTTTATCAAAGCCTATTGAATGGATCTGAAGGGTGAATCGACAAGAATAGAAGAACAAGCCATTCTGAGCCACACATTAATTGTAAACTGTTATATTGCTGGTCCGGAGAACCGATAGGTATTGAGCTCTAAGGCCGCTGATTGCTAAATGGACTTTTTAGGAGAAATGCGTATGAATAAATCGTTAATCATTTTTGAGAAAGCTTTCGTATATAGGTTTGGACAAACTCCCGCTGAATGGATATTGGCAAAAGTCAAGAATGGATCTGAATTACCAGCAATT
Organism: uncultured Candidatus Saccharibacteria bacterium; assembly: GCA_964522475.1. Classification (GTDB taxonomy): domain Bacteria; phylum Patescibacteriota; class Saccharimonadia; order Saccharimonadales; family Saccharimonadaceae; genus Nanosyncoccus. The sequence goes on from CAZFVK010000048.1 coordinate 4,159, forward strand.
GAATACCTTTATGATATAACTGCAGCGGCCCTTTCTCAAAAATGCAAGTGTAAGGCGCCAAGTTTTGATTACTACTATAAATACGAAAAAGGCAAAAAGGAATCTGTACAACCGATTGATCAAGAGGAGTCAAGAATAAACTGGCAAAAGAATATAAAGTCGCCATCCTCGGTCAGTCCAAAAGACAGCATTCGAGATAAGTTGCCTCCAGATGTCATCAGACGTGATATGACTCCAGACCAAGGGTGCAGCTATGCCCAAGGAGATTCTGACACCTCGGTCATTTTTGGAGACTAACGGTTAATTGGAAAGGTGTTGAAAATGCTCAATCACATAGAAATCATGGGCAACCTTGTTGCCGATCCGGAACTGAAAACCACGGGCAGCGGGATCAAGGTCTGTTCCTTCCGTGTTGCCTGTGAGCGGGATTATGCTGCCAACGGTGCACAGAAAGAGACCGACTTTATGGATTGCGTTGCCTGGCGAGAAAAGGCAGAGTTCGTCTGCAAGTATTTTGCAAAAGGCATGCCGATCCTCGTATCCGGTCGTCTTCAGATGAGAAAATGGGAAGACCGCTCCGGCGCCAAACGCGTATCCGCAGAGATTCAGGCAGAAAACGTCTATTTCGCCGGCGGGGAGAGAAAACGCGACACGGCAGCGACAACGCCCGATTGGGTAACAAAGACAGAGAAAGAAGATCCCTATGGCGGCGTCTGGGACGACGAAGAGGGCGAATTGCCGTTCTGATACCTGACACATATGAAATAACAAAACGAGGGCGGCAAGCTTTGCCGCCCTCCACGTCTATTATGTGAGCACTATCTCGTCGAAAATGATCTCCTCCGCCCTGCTCCGGATACTGTTCATCCTTCTGACCCACTCCATCTGATTCTCAGCTTTCATCTGTTCGCTTACGCCCTCTGCTCTCGCCATCTGTCCAATCAACAGTTCAAGCTGCTCGTTGGCCTGGGTATCGATATCGTGCAAATAATCGTAAAGCCTGCCGGTGGTCAGAAGATTGGTATAGGTGATACGCCGGTTTTGTTTCATCCAGCGCAGGTGTCGCTGGCCCCAAATGCCAACCGGCGGGCGCTCGGCTTCGTCTTCCCCGGCGATCAGATAATAGTCGCCCTGCAGCTTGTACTGCAAGCCGGTCTGCAAATCGGTCTTAAAACTTTCCATTTTGTCCTCCCTATCTCGCCACTTTCATGATCATCTCATCGACCGCATCAGTGTATCTTCCCTGAGCGAGCAGCTTGTTGCGCAGCCTGTTCAATGCCATCAGCACCATCCGCCACTCATTTCCAGTCAGAATCAAGTATCGTTTTCTTGACCTCATGTCTTTCGACCTCCTCTGAGGCTATTGTAAGAAAACCATTTCTGAAAGTCGAATGTGTAAAAAGGAAAAAGCCCGGAGGATCTCATAGACGGATCTTCCGGGCGTATGTATTATAGCTTTTTCAATTCTTCCATGGAAACAAGAAATCCGAACGCCGTCCTCATCGGAACATAGTTCGGATTTCTCAATTATATATGGCAGTTAACGTATAAAAGCTTCATTCCATCTGCGACAGGAACAGCTGATTCAGTTCCTCCCACCCGTTGCTTGCGTCTTCCGGCAGCTCAACGATTCTGGATCGTACTTCTTCGATGCTGCTGTCAAGGTAATGGTTGATGCTCTCAATTTTGGGGATCGTTTTGATCTCTGGGGCATTCATCTTCAAATCGAGAAGCCGGTTGACGTCCTGCAGGATGGCCGGGTCAAGCTCTGCCTCCACCAGTTTGGAGAAGCGCATCGGAGGCGGCGTGCCCCTGTCCAGGATCCATCTGCAGGCCAGGACGGGACGCAGAACATAAAAGTACTTTTTGGCCTTTACCGTATCGCCTTTCAGATACTCGCGATAGTTGCTGCTGGCCATGCTGAGATAGTGGCTCAGTCCGCGCTTAGAGGAGAAGTACCTTTGCATGATGCCGCGGAACTCCTGCGCAAACGCAGTTTCCCGGTACACGATCGGCGAAGAGAACCACTCAAACAGGGTCGGGTTTGATGCGCGGAGCAGACGCAGGGTTTTATCCAAATCCCAGCCGTTGATATCCAGTTCGCCCTCTATGGGCAGCTCGATCACATCCCTGGTCTTTTCCAGGCGAAGATATGCCTCTCTTGGCCGCACATAGATAAAGCGCACGTCATAGTCGCTGTCCAGGGAGGCAAAGCCCCAGGCGCGGCTGCCGGATTCCACGGCCAGCAGGATCTTCACATTTTCTCTTTTTTCGATTTCGTCAAGCTTTGTCAAAATGGTTTTTCTCATCGGGGTTTTCCTCCTTCCATAGTGTTATTGATAGTCTGGGCTGCACCAAATCTGCGGTATCTCCGTACCGTCAGAGGAGTAGCCCAGGCCCCGCTATTGCAGTTTGGCGCGCTCTCCAGGACTCGAACCCGGGACACTTGGATTAGAAATCCGATGCTCTATCCAGCTGAGCTAAGAGCGCATATGCGCCCTCCGGGAGTTGAACCCGGAACCTCCTGCAAGACTCCTGCACAGGAACAGGCGCTCCACCGTTGAACTAAGGGCGCAATTTTCAATCTCCCGCCGGACTTCCCACTGTCCTTGCGTTCCGCGGGGCGTACGTCCGAAACCGCAGCCCAGCGGGAGACCTGTATCTGCCGGCAGACGCGCTTGCGATCTTTGTCGTAGTGACGGCTCTGCAATGGCAGACATACAGCACTTTTATTCCGCGGCCTTGAAGTTATAGACCGGGCGGATGCGCTCCAAGATCTTGGCCGTAGGGCCGATCTCGGATACGATCTCGTCGAGGGGCTTATAGGCCATAGGAGATTCGTCAAGGGTGTCGCGCACGATGCAGGAGGACCAGATCCCCTCCATCTCGGCGGCATACTCGTCCATCGAGAGCTGGGCGAACGCCTGCTTACGGCTCATGAGACGGCCGGCACCGTGGGGAGCCGAGCAATTCCATTCCTCGTTGCCCTTGCCGATGCAGATCAGGCTGCCGTCACGCATGTTGATGGGAATCAGCAGCTTTTCCCCAGCTTCGGCGGAAACAGAGCCCTTGCGGAGGATCATCTTCTCCGTGTCGATATAGTTGTGGATGGTAGTAAACTCTTCGACCTTGG
>CAZFVK010000049.1:0-6985 GCA_964522475.1 uncultured Candidatus Saccharibacteria bacterium
AGTCCAAGAATACTGGCGATATCTCTGTCCGCTTTACTACATCGCTCATCTCAGTAGCGAGTTTTGAGACTCTTGTGTCAATCTCCTTAATCTTCTCAGTATTCCCGGAAATTCTATCAACAATTTCTAAACTTCCCCGATAATCTAACAAAGCTTTATTCTCTACTATGTAATCTTTCATAGTTTTAAATAAACGAATTAACATTTTACTCTGTTTAGTTGCTAGCTTGCCCTTCAACACGGTCATGAGCATATATATACCTTGTTCAGTAAACACATAAGGCAAATAAGCACGTCCACCTTTCGTGCCAGCAACCTGCATCGAGGTCAAAAATTTTGACCTCGATAGTTCTTCTACCTCAAATTTTGTTAATTGAAATCTAAAATCTTCGTCAAACTTTTCTTTGTTATTCTTTACTTGTTGATTAAACGCCTTTGTAGTATATCCGTATATTTCTGCTAAATCTGAATCTAGCATCACTTTTTGCCCACGGATTGTGTAAATTTTGTTTGCTATGTTTTCTGGCATAAAACTCCCTTATTTTAAGATAGAGTATTATAGACACATTCGCATCAAAAAATCAACCCCCTACCCCCAGTAAACTACAGCATAAGTGTTTTATTCTCTGTTATTTTTAGTTTAATGCTTCTGCCTATAGTAAGCCTAGACGGTTTTTCTCCCCACCATCCTTCAAGAACTCTGTGTCATAGTGAATGTATTAAGAGCTTGATACTTTAGCGGATGTAAGCACCACTACGACGAAAGGCATAAGTATCTGATAATGTCACACTATTGCCAGTGTATGCCAACAATCGTCGAGATATATTATCATAAGATTCTAATAACCACCAGTAGCCATTCTTGGTATTCCATAAACCACTATTGGCATAGCTCCCTCCTGCGACAGGCAGGAAATTAGAGACATACATACTACCCGCCATGCCACTGACTTGTGTTATGTTTGGCAAAATCCACCCTCTAGGGCAAATACTTTGCGTAGCAACACCGAAATTACTATCGCCAACTATAGTACCAGCTGAAGCCATAGGATAATTATACCAAACAGTATTTATATCAATATCTTTAATAGTCCCACTGTGAGTACAAGGAGTCGTATAACCGAGACCACCACTATCAGTTCCATAGCACTGGTTAGACCCACTGGTATTCTTGCCTCGGCTGACGAGATCGTAGAGAAAACTTCCCATCCCTGCGGTCCGTGAGGCTGGCCGTGGTCCCTTCAGCAGTATTCGCTGCTACACTCGGCGTCATATCCTGCATGTAGGTTAAGTCTGATACATCCTTTTCCTCACTAACGCAGCGGATGTAGTACCCATCGTCGCGGCGGATGCTGCCGGTATATAGGCTACTACCATTGTAATACAGGTAGTACCGCCTCGCACCATTAAGCGCAGTACTGCCCCACCAGAGCCCGCGCGTAGACTCATTGTACAGCGTACCATTTTCGTAATACCCGCCCAGAACCGGAGAAAAACTACTGACATATGTGGTGCTACCAGCATTTGGTCCTATACTACGGGTTTGTGCTACAGTGGGGAGTGTCCACCCTTTAGGGCAGATACTTTCTGTAGCTATAATAGTATTATCTGTACTAGTAATAGTTCCAGCGGTTGAAGCTCCATAATTATACCAAACAGTAGGACCACCACTATGCTCTGTTGAACCACTATGAATACAGGAATTTACATATCCTGCCCCGCTACCAATTCCAGTGCTAGAATTATAGGTCCCATAACACTCACCCCCACTGGTGCCTTTGGTGACGAGGTCCACGAGTAATGACTACGAGTTTGCTTTTACTAGAAAATCCAAAGTCTTTTCGATGGTCATCCGATTCTTGATGTCCATTTTCACATTTGGATCTTTGAGACTCTTGACCGCCTCTGGCGATTTTTTGTAAACTTCCTTTAGTTCTGCGATTTTAGCCTCTACATCCTTATCATCTACGGTGATTTTTTCTTTTACCGCCAAATCTTGAAGCGCCATAGAAGCCTTTACGCGGGTCTCAGCCACTTTACGAGCTTCCTTTTCCCAATCTTCCATCTTTTCGCCTGAACGTTCCACAAATTCTTCCAAAGTTACTCCTCTAGTAGCAGCATTTCTAGACATATCGTCCTTGATAATCCTCATTTGGTCTTCAATCAAAATTTCTGGTGCCGGAATCTTAGAAACTTTTACTAGCTCTGTTACCAAATCATCCTTAAACTTCTCGTTTAGGCGGTGCTCTTCTTGCATTTCAAGATTTTTCTTAATGTCGGCTTTGAGATCTTTCAAAGTCTTAAACGGCCCACATTTCTTCGCAAACTCATCGTCAAATTCCGGTTTAGTGACTTCATTGATTTGCTTGACCAAAGTCTCAAACACCACCTTCGCTCCAGCTAAATCTTTTACGCCATAATCTTTAGGAAAAGTCAAATTAAGATCAAATTTATCACCTGGCTCATGGCCTACGATTCCCTCTTCAAAACCCGGGATAAAAGTCTTTGACCCAAGCGTGAGTTTATAATCTTTGGCCGAACCACCAGCAAAGGCTTCCCCGCCTTTTTTGCCCACAAAATCAATAATTACTTCATCAGTGAGTTTGGCCGCTCGCTTGACCGGTTTTTTCTCGGCAAAAGAATTTGCCAAATTATTCAAAATCTCTTTAATCTGTTCCTCTTTGATGGTCGCCTTCTCTTTTTTGACCTTTAATTTTTTGTAATCGCCTAACTTAATCTCTGGCACAATGTCTGCTACCGCAGTATATTCTGCCATCTCGCCTGGTACATATTTAGTCACATTGATATTTGGCGCTACAAGTGGCATTTTTTCGCATTCTTGGAAAGCTGGAAAAGCAGTTGTCCTCACGGCAATATCAATCGTCTCGGCGTTCAAATCATTCTCTGGGATAAACTTCTTGGCCACGTCAGCTGGCGCTTTGCCCTTTCTAAAGCCCTCTACTCGGACTTCAGCTGCTAGTTTTTTTAACGCCTTTTCTTCGGCTGCCTTCAAATCTTTTTTGTCCAAAGTTACGGTAATTTCTATCCGCGAATCAGAAAGCTTCTTGGATTTTGTTTTCATGTCAAACTCCTCTATAAATTTATCTTATTATATCACAACTTTGGATGAGCCGGTAGTCCGAAAATGCGTAATCGTAAACCGAGAATCCGCTCCGAGCTTTACCGCCGGATTCATCAGATCTTTAGGATCAAAGATTTTCTTAATTACTGTATAAAGTTTCTTTTCTACTTCGCTCAAATCGTCATTAGTCACTAGCGCCTTCACTCTACCTTCCGGCATGCCACCAGTAATCGAGCCACCTTCATGATTGATAATATAAGACCCAGCCCGAAGGAACGCCACCGCATTTTTGTTGAAATCTTTATCTTCCACTTTGAATTTTGGCCGGAGACTATAATTAGATGCCGAATAAGAGCCAAATAGTGCCAAATCTAGCTTCAGGCTTTTTTCTAAGACTTTTATGTCGTTGATAAAATTCCCCAAATTCGCCGCCGGCATATAAAAATCTGTCAAAATTGGTACTCTCTCACCTGTTCGCGCGCTATTAAGGAAAGAAATCAAAGAATTCTCAAACTCGTCTAACTTAGCCGTGGTCTTAGGTGATTCTACAATTAATTCCGAAGACTTAGGCAAAACTTTTTTGATACTCGAAATTTTCTTCAAATTTCCGCCAGTTCTATCATCAAACTTCGCAAATACTACATAACCCTTGTCAAGATTTTTGGTAATCTCACTCAAACGTTTACCCGAGGCTTCCGCCGTCTTGATGATTTTTACATCATAAACATTGAGCTCTTTTGGTTTCAAAGAATTGGCAAGATCCAGGAATTTTTGCGCAATATCAAAATCTTCAAAAGTCGCTACTACCCGCTTCGCTTGAGCCTTGATCGGCACCGCCCGAAGAATCACTTCCGAAATCACGCCTAGTGTCCCCTGTGCACCAAAGAACAGCGGTGCGAGATCCATGGTGTTACCTCGCCTTACTTGGCCGATCGTCGGGTACCCCGCCGAGCCAGTGTTGGCCTTGCAGACTTCATCGATTATCTTCTTGTTTTTCTTAAGTAATTCATAAATCTTCTTGTAGATTGTGCTTTCTAGACCTTTTTCTTTAGATTTACGAGAAATCGCGCGAGCACTATAGCGGTTGGTTTGTAAAATATCACCGTTTGGTAAAACTACCTCAAGCCTTTCTACATAACTCATAATTCCGCCATATTTACCAGCATAAGGGTCGCTCGGACAATTCGAAATCAGCCCGCCGATTGTATCGCTGTCGTGTCCACCAATCGGCACGGTCAAACCGTTTACCGAAAGAGCAGTGTTTAATTCTTTCAAAGTCATACCTGCCTGTACTCGCACTAATCTCTCGCGCTTATCGGCCTCAAGCAAACGATTTAGTTTTTCTGTCGAAATCAAAAGTCCATTGGTAAGGTCGGCACCCATCTCGTCAAGCCCCGATCCTCGTACCGTTACCGGAATTTTGATATCTTTAAGCGACAGCTGATAACAGAACCGCATAATTTTACGGATATCTTCAGTAGATTCTGGGAATGCTACTAATTTTGGCTTGATCCTTAGCACCGAACAATCTGTCGCATAAGCTTCTAGAACATCCGGCGTATCAAAAACATTGCCAATAGTTAACTGATTCAAATATTTCGCAACCTTGCCCATCCTGCTTACGATTATAGCACACGAAAAATATTTTTGCCAACCTTTTTTCATAAAAATATTGCCTATATTGCTATCTATGCCAAAATATGTTATAATTATATCAGACTGAAAATTGTTCTTTAAGAAAGGGGGATAAAATGGATCATTATTCAGAAAAAGAAAATGCACTAATTGTCAACTACCACGAGGTAGATTTGGCACCCACCACCCACGTTTATAATGGACACGCTTTGATCGAAAGTAAAATTTCCATTATGCGGGATATCTCTACGCCCAGTTCCGTTTTTAGGAAACTGGTGGAGGAAGTCACCAAGCTGATGGCTTTTGACGCCTTTTCTCGGCTTAAACTGGAAGACAAAGCCATCACTACGCCGATCTGTGAAACCATCGGCAAAAAAATCGCTGGCAAAAAACAGGTTCTGGTGCCAATTCTTCGGGCTGGTCTTGCGATGGAACAGCCAATGAAGGATATCGTGCCGCAGGCTCGCACCGGATTTTGCGGGGTCTATCGTGACGAAGAAACTCTGAAGCCTCAAAAGTATTTCTGGAAAATGCCTAAAGACATCGAAAATCGTGAAGTCTTTGTACTTGACCCGATGCTTGCCACCGGTGGATCGGCCGATTTTACTGTCTCGGAACTCAAGAGAATCGGCTGCAAGAGTATTCATTTTATGGGTATTATCGGCGCACCGGAAGGCGTAGATCTGATACAAAAAAAGCATCCGGACGTAGAACTCTTTATCGCGCATTTAGATAAAGGTCTCAACAAGAACGGCTACATCGTACCTGGCCTCGGCGACGCCGGCGACCGTATCTTCGGTACCAAATAACTTGAGCGTTGGCGTCAGATCCATTTCAAAAGGCCGCTTTTCAAGCGGTCTTTTTCGATATATAATGTACACAAGGAGAGTTTATGAAGAACAAAATTTTGCTAATTCTTGGCATCGCGGCTTTGGTTGCTGTAGGTGTGATTGTGGCGCTAAACATCCAAAACGGTCAAACTACCTATTCTTTTTCGCCAGATTCTATCAATGGGGCTTCGACCGAAACCGGTGACATTTCCGAAAAAATCATCGGCAATCTCGATGAGGCCACCCTTGTGGTTTATGAATACGCGGATTTTAGTTGCGCCCACTGTGCGAGCTGGAATAGAAAAATCAATGAGCTAGTCAAAGAATCCGACGGAAAATTAGCTGTCATTTTTCGCTATTTTAATCTAAATTTGACCAAAAATAGCCCAGTCGCCGCTCGTGCTGCTACCGCTGCCCAAATCCAGGGTTATTTCGATGAATACAAAGATTTACTATTTAATAATCAGAGTGAGTGGGAATACGTCGCCAAAGACAAAGCCATCGAGCTATTTGTGGAGTATTTTAGCCAAGCCTCAAACGGCACCGGCGATTTGGAAAAATTCAAAAACGACCTAAATAGCTCCGCAGTAAAGAAGCGCCTAGATTACGAGCAAAATATGGGCAAAAAAGTCAACCTTGAAGGCACTCCACTCTTTAGAATTAATGGCGAAACGGTGCCCCTAGACACTCTACTTGATACCATCAAAAATGCCCTCTAAAGGGCTTTTGATACGATACTAAAACAGCGTGGTGCCCGAGACAGGACTTGAACCTGCACACCTTGCGGCATATGCTCCTAAGGCATACGTGTATACCAATTTCACCACTCGGGCTTGAGAACTATTATAACACAAAAAACCGGAAATATCTAATTTCCGGTTTTTTTTAAAACGATTTAGAATAGTTGTTTTTTAGACATAATGTATGCCGTGCCGGCGGTAGTTAGGCTACCTAGGGCAAGAGCAGTAGGCAAAAGATCTTCTGGTCCAGTCGTCGGCACCTCTACTGGTGCTTCAGGAGTAGTAGACTCCGTAGTAGTAACTGCCACCACTCCGGCCTCTTCCTTTGGCTCCTCTTTAGGCTCTTCTTCTTTCTTCTCACCCTCATCAATCGCAAAAGACGAATTTTCGTTGCCGCCTACGCTATTATTGGTGGTAGATTTACGAGTAGCTACCACAATAATCGCTACGATGAGCACCAAAACTACCGCTACAATTGCGGTTGCGATCATAATCACCTTACGACGATCCTTTTTTTCAATTTCTCCCTGATAATACATTGATAAAAACTCCTTTATCTAATTATACCACAGTTTATCAAAAATATCAAGCATAAAACCCTAAATTTGATAAAAACGCTAGTTTTTTACATAAATCGAAATATGTGCTGCCGCATAAGCGTGAGTTTTGATAACTCCAAGCCCCTCAAGCTCCGGCGC
>CAZFVK010000050.1:0-6627 GCA_964522475.1 uncultured Candidatus Saccharibacteria bacterium
CCAACTGGCGCCGAAGTTTATGGTGGCGCACCGATGAAAGAAGCCTATGCCACCGGTAAAGGCTCCGTTACGATAAGAGGTATAGCAAACATCGAAGAACGTAAAAACGGTCGTTACAACATTGTGATTACGGAGATGCCTTACGGTGTATCTAAAGAGGGCCTCATTGGCAAAGTTCGCGATCTTGCTATCGCCAAGAAGTTAGATCACATCGCTGATGCTCGTAACGAATCGGCCCGTGGTAAAACTCGCGTGGTGATTGAGCTCAAAAAAGATGCCTTCCCGAAGAAAATTTTAAACCAGCTATATAAATTAACTGATCTCCAGACCACTTTTCATTACAACGTCTTGGCGCTGGTGGATGGTATCCAACCCCGTGTCTTAGGCCTCAAAGAGATTCTCTCTGAGTTTGTCAAACACCGCCAGATTGTGATTCGCCGTCGCACTGAGTTTGACCTTAAAAAGGCCAAAGAGCGTGCCCACATCTTAGAGGGGTTAAAGATCGCCCTTGATAACATTGACGAAGTCATCAAAGTCATCCGTGCCTCTTATGACGACGCTGACAAGCAACTCATGAGCAGATTTGGCCTCTCCGAGATCCAGGCCAACGCTATCTTGCAGATGCAACTTCGCCGTCTCCAAGGTCTAGAACGCGACAAAATCGAAGAAGAATTAAAACAACTCCACGAACTCATCAAGAAGTTGGAAGCTATCCTGGCCGACGAAAAGGAGATTTTAAGGGTAGTAAAAGAAGAACTTATCGCCATGAAAGAAAAATATGGTGATGCTCGCCGCTCCAAGATTATTAATCACGAAATCGGCAAATTCTCCGAAGAAGAACTCATACCAGAAGAAGAAAGCGTAATTCTTCTTACAACCGAAAATTATATTAAGCGTGTCCCGCAAAACGACTTTAGAAGGCAAAATAGAGGCGGCAAAGGCAAACGCGGTATGACCACCAAAGAAGAAGATGTGATTTCCGAGATTATTACCACCAATTCTCATGATTATCTCTTATTCTTCACTAATCAAGGTCGGCTCTTCAGACTAAAAGCCTACGAAGTCCCCCAGGCGTCGCTCTCTGCTAAAGGCACTGCTGCGGTAAATCTCCTCAATATGCACCCAGAAGAAAAAATCACTGCTATCATCAAACAGGGCACCGGTGTAGAAAATGGCTATCTCTTTATGGCCACCAAAAAGGGAACTATCAAAAAATCTGCGATCAAAGATTTCTTCAATATAAGGAGCAACGGCCTTATCGCTATCAAGCTAGACTCTGGTGATGAATTAAGATGGGTCAAAGAAACCACTGGCGAAAACGATATTGTCATCAGTACCTCTGCTGGCCAAGCCACCAGATTTAACGAAAAAGAAGTTCGCGCCATGGGTCGTGCCGCTATGGGGGTCCGAGGTATGAGACTTCGACCAAAGGATGAAATTGTCGGTATGGATGTAATTACGGATGCCGGCCAAAAGCTCATCGCCGTTTCTGCTAATGGCTACGGCAAACTCTGCCTAGTTTCCAACTTCCCACCACACAAACGTGGCGGTGTAGGTATCAAAGTCGCCAGTGTGACCGAAAAAACCGGCCCAATCGTAGCTGTCCATACTCTAGATCCGCTAGCAAAGGAAGTCATCATGGCTTCTACCAAGGGCCAGGCTATCCGGGTAGCCGTCAAAGAAATCCCAACCTTAGGCCGCGCCACCCAAGGAGTTCGTATCATGAAAATGAGCGATGGCGACACCGTAGCAAGTATCGGCATTGTCCTTCCAGAAGAAGAAAATGAAGCCGAAGAGCCAAAAGAAGCCAAAAAATAACATTAAAAATCCGCCCATATCGGGCGGATTTTTAGCGGGAATTCTATGTACATTTTATGTACATAATGATATAATAAGATACAAGGAGAAATATGGCAGTTGCAACAGCAGATATACATATCAAAATAGATCCACAGGTAAAAAGTGAGGCAGAAGAGAACTTCAAAAAATGCGGCACCACAATGTCCCGCTTTATTAATGATGTGCTCCGCAGTTTTAATCATGACTTCAAACAAAGTAGTAGGGAAATAGAGGGGTATGTTATACCGGAAAATTTAAGAATCGAGAGCCGAAAACAACTGATAAACATATTAGAAAAACGCATTTCTTCTGATAACGGTACTTATTATACTATAGAAGAAGCAAAAGAAAAAATATCGGGTGGCAGAGCTAGGGGCCACCGTTGAAAAAATATAAAATAACCATTTTACCAATTGCTGTTGAAGATATCATAAATATCAGAGCAGATATAATCAAGAGATACGGCGATGTCTATAATGCAGACAAAATAATAAATAGAATTTTTGACGGAATAAACACTCTAGCAAGTCTTCCAAAAGCCACAGAAGTGCGATTGATTGTGTCCGAACTAGGATTACGGTTTCTTAGAATCGGCAAATACACAGCAATATACTATGTTGATGATATAGATAACACCGTTAAAATCTGTGGCGTGTTTTATTCTCGGCGTGATTTTACCAAGATAATCGAAGATAGAATCTAATTAATTAGTGTGGTATAATTAAATTGTCTTAAATCAATTTAATAAATGCTACGCTTAGGCCGTACTTTCTACATTTAAAGATATTTGCAACACAGTTATTAATCTGGGAATATAGAGTTGCTCCAGTTGAACTATGTTGCATGGTTTAAGTGTAGAAAGATTGATTTAAGACGTTAATCGCGACCTATGTTCCCAGATTTTAGGTGAATGTAGGACGTTGATAACGTCTTTTTTCTTATGTACGGCGCTAGGAGTTAGGAGGCGCCATAGCAGAGGGAAGAGTTCTAGGAAATGCTAGAAAAAATAAAAATGACGAATTTTATACTCAGTTAAAAGATATTAATGAAGAGCTAAGACACTACAAGGATTTTTTTAAAGGAAAAACAGTCTTTTGTAACTGTGATGATCCATACGAAAGCGATTTTTTTAAATATTTTGCTCTAAATTTTAATCACCTAGGATTAAAAAAACTAATCTGTACTAGTTATTCCGGTTCGCCAATCGCCGGCGAAGAGTTCAGCGATTTGCCGCTCTTCAAAGACCTAAATCCTAGGAAGGCTTACAAAATAGAAATAACTGAAGTTTATGATGAGAATAATGATGGGGCGGTGGATCTTTGCGATGTTAAACTTTTAATTAAAAATATGAAGAATAGATTAACATTACTGGCTGGTGACGGTGATTTTAGAAGCAAAGAAGCTATAGAATGTTTAAAAGAAGCTGACGTGGTCGTCACTAATCCACCATTTTCATTGTTTCGTGAATATGTAGCTCAACTTATAAAATATGATAAAAAATTTCTTATTATTGGTAATATGAATGCCGTAACATACAAAGAGGTCTTTCCGTTAATTAAAGAAAACAAAGTCTGGCTTGGGTACAATGTTAACAAAACCTTTGAATTTAGGCTAAGTAATAGCTATAAAAAATGGAGCAGAATAGAAAATGGCGTAAAATATGGCAATGTGCCTTCTATATCTTGGTACACTAATATTGATATCCAGAAGCGTCATGATGACATTATCCTATATAAGAATTATAACCAAGAAGAGTATCCCACATACGATAATTATGACGCTATAGAAGTTGGGAGAGTTACAGATATCCCAAACGATTATTATGGGAAAATGGGGGTACCGATAACATTTTTGAATAATTATAATCCGGAACAATTTGAAATTGTTGGATTTGGCGCGGGGGATTTAGGTGTAGAAGCAGGAGTAAGGCCGTATAATCGTGAGTACAAAAAATTAAGTACAGCGTTAAGAGACGGTATTCCATTTATTTACGATAAAGAAACGAACACCGTTAAAGTGCCATACGCAAGAATAATAATTAAACGAAAGGAAACCAAATGAGAATTGAACTTAGAAATTTCAAAATCAAAGATATCTTTGATGGCTACGAAGACAAAAACGAAGAAGGTGTAACGGCCTATGGCGGCAAGCTGGACATTCGCCCCAAGTATCAGCGCGAATTTGTTTATGACGACAAGAAAAGAAATGCCGTGATAGATACCATCAAAAAAGGCTTCCCTTTAAATGTGATGTATTGGAATAAAAAATCCGACGGCACCTATGAAATTTTAGATGGCCAACAGCGCACAATCTCTTTTTGCCAGTATCTTAACGGCGATTTTTCCTTTGAAGGTAAGTATGCACATAATCTTACCAAAGATGAACTAGAAAAAATCGAAAACTACGAGCTATTTATTTATATTTGCGAGGGCGAAGAAAGCGAGCGTCTTGAGTGGTTTAGGACTATCAACATCGCCGGCGAAAAACTCACCGATCAAGAGCTTAAAAACGCCACCTACACTAGCCCTTGGCTCACCGATGCCAAACGCCACTTCTCAAAAACCAACTGTCCAGCCTATGGTTTAGCTGAAAAATATATGAGTGGTTCACCTATTCGCCAAGATTATTTAGAAACCGTACTAGATTGGATTTCAGATGGTAAAATTGAAGATTATATGGCCTCTCACGCTGATGCCAAAAAATATGACAACGCCTCTGAACTTTGGCAATATTTCCAAACTGTCATCAGTTGGGTTCAAACGATTTTTCCAGAGTATCGCAAAGAGATGAAAGGCCTAGAATGGGGCGAATTTTATAATAAATACCATAACAACTCCTACAATGCTACCGATTTAGAAACCGAAATTAAGAAGTTGATGCAAGACGAAGATGTCACTAGTAAAAAAGGAGTTTATGGATACCTGCTTTCAGGAGATGAACGTTTGCTTAGCATCCGTGCCTTCACAGACAATATGAAGAGAGAGGCTTACGAACGCCAAAAAGGTATTTGTGCTAAATGCGGCGAGCATTTTGGACCATCCGAAATGGAAGCCGACCATATCACCCCTTGGTCTCAGGGTGGTAGGACAATTTCTGAGAATTGCCAGATGCTTTGCCGCGATTGTAATCGTCGGAAAAGCGATATTTAGTGCTGGTTTTTTGCAGAGAATCGCGATTCAAGAAATCGCGATTTTTTGTTTTTTCAAACTGCTATTGCTTGGGGTAAGCAGAAGCACTAAACCAAAAATAACAGGGGTTAAAACCCTTATGCTCCCAAAAACAGGGGGTAGGGGGTTGATTTTTTGGAGCAAATGTGCCTATACTCCCCCATAAAATTAATAAAAAGGAGTTTTATGGGTAAAAAATTTACCACTTTAATATCAACTTTAACCCTTGCGGCAAGTAGTTTGGTTACCGTTGCGCCGCCTGCCTTAGCTGCGGTTGTTAAGGACGACGTAACTTTTTGGTCTACGTCTGAAATCATGGATTTTAAAGCTGAGATGCTAGAGAAAATCGCTACGGATTGTCCAGACGGTAACCCCGAATGCGTGAGGGGAGTTTACATTTCATATTACAACGAACAGCCTGGCAAATATATGGCTTACATTGCCGCTAATGATGAATTGTCTAATTTTACTATCACTTCAGTTAATCCCGCCACCGAAACTATCAAAATCTTTATAAACAATTATGAGCGAGATTGGATGAGCGATTCATTAAACCAGGTACCTCTGACCAGTGTTTATGCTGTCTGGGGTGAACCAAGCACTAGAGATCTTCTCATGGGAACCGTCAGCGGCGCCGGAGCTTTTTATGTCAATGAAATCGAAAACAATAGTTTGCGTGATGGCGTCTATCGGTTATTCGGGGCTAGCCGTAGTGGTAACGCCAATGTTTTTAATATTGATGAAATCCCCACTATGGAGGAAGTGGAATTTCGGATGCCGGGTAGCAATTTGGCTAATAATCTGAGCGGGGATTTTTATTTCACAACTTCAAGAGAAAGTGGCGGGAGTATCCATGGCTTCAGTAGCTACGGTAGTTGTTTTGAATCTGGCGATTATGAACTAGGGAAAGAATGTCGGCTGATGTTTAGCTCCGAAGGCTACTATGCTTATCTACCGTTCTCGACAGAGGAAGCGACCGAAGAGCCAACCGAGGGGCCAACAGAAGAGCCAACAGGGGAATCGACTGAGGAGCCGACTACAGATGGGGCAGAATCTGCTCATAGCTCAGAGGAACCTACAGTTATCCCAGATGAACCCACAGAAAATTCTACCGCAGATGTCTCAAAAAAGGCCGGCTTCACCCTCAGTATCAAGGAAATTAGCACTAGCAGTTCGGGAGTGCCAACCACCTCTAAGGCTACTTCCACTGAAATAGCTTCTGCTGAATCCACCTCTGTCGACTCTACGCTTACTAAATCTACCTCCACCGAAGAAAAACCAGTCGACACTCCTGTAGAACTGCCAACTTCTGGCGAATCCGAGCATGTATTTCCGTGGTGGATCATCGCGTTTACTTTTTCTGGTATTATCCTTACGCTTTGGTGGTTTATTCCGGTAAAAAAGTTCGAAAAAAGTGTTGACAAAAAGTAATGGATGGAGTAAACTAGTATTAATCTAAAGCTGCGAGTATAGATTATTATTTTACAAGTCTTTAGTGACGTTTAACAATTTAGTTGTGCAATTATCATCGTCAGTTCATTTTTAATTTGAGTTTTTCAATTTCAACTATAATGGAGAGTTTGATCCTGGCTCAGGATGAATGCTGGCGGCGTGCCTAATA
>CAZFVK010000051.1:0-6574 GCA_964522475.1 uncultured Candidatus Saccharibacteria bacterium
AGTAGTTGATATGTCTGGTGGTTATTGGTTGGCTGATGCGGGGGATGGTGAGATGGAAGGTCCTAATTTTGCAACTGAAGATCAGATTACGGTAGTAGAAACTGCTCCGGGCGTATACACGGTGACGCCACTTCAAGCGGGTAATTTTATGATTACTTTGCAGACTTTTGTAATGAAAGGTAATAGACTGACCAATCAGCAACTTGATATTCATCTGACCGTGGTGGCGGCTGGTACAGATGCGGCTAAGACGATTACAGATATTATGAATGATTACGCAGAGGCTAATACTGTTGCCGACAAAGCGTATCGAGAGTACTTGGAAGTGTGTTATGACGAAGGTGCGACTGAGGAACAGAAAGAAGCAGCTTTTGAAGAGTATACCAGAAAGGCTGATGCGGCATATAGTGGAGTAGACCAAAGAGAGATAAATGCTTTTGGCGATGATTCGATGGCTATTTGGGAGGCTGCGGAAGATGGTAAAGAGTTGACCACTAAGGTGGCGGTAGGAGCTTTGACAGAGTCTGAGGTAGATGAAGAAGTCAAGGCAGCTTTACTTGATAAGCTAGATATAACTTTTTCTGGTAATGTCAAATATTACAATGTAGATGTAAAAGTTTATGCGGATGGTGAAGAGATTGGTACTTTGAAAGAATTGACTGGTAAGCAGGCAGTGGTGATTGATGGGTTTACGGGTGCGGCAGCTGGATATAAGAGGGTATTTAAGGTGCTAGCTTATCATACGTATTATGACGAAGAAGGGGCGGCTCATACAGAGGTAATTGAGATTGATGATGTGGAATTTGATGAAGCGACGGGATCAATTACTTTTTCAGCAGATAAGTTTTCGACCTATCTTGTAGCGTATAAAGACGTCTTTGCGCCATCGGTTAATACTGGTGCGGCGACCTTTGTTGAAGGTGGTTCAGCAACTACATCGGTGAGTTTGTCAGTGGTGGCGATTGCTACAATTATCACACTGGCTGGAGTAGCTAAATTTGTAAAAGCTCGAAAATAAGACACAATAGAGTGTAGTAGGGTATGAATTGACATTTTAGCATAAGTGTGATATAATGAAAAGAGGACGTGGAAATGTCCTCTTTTTTGTGTTATAATATGTTTTATGGATAGATATGAACCGCTAAAAATAGAACAAAAATGGCAGAAAATTTGGGAGGAGACTACTCCTTTTAAAGTTTCAGAAATTGATGGCAAGCCTAAGATGATGTTGGCTGAAATGTTTCCTTATCCGAGTGGGGCAGGGCTTCACGTGGGGCACGTAAGGAATTTTACCATTGTGGATGTTCTCACACGGTTTTATCAACAGCAAGGGCTAAATGTACTTAGGCCGTTTGGGTATGATACTTTTGGGTTGCCGGCGGAGAATTATGCTATCAAAACTGGTACAGCACCACAAGAGGTGACGGCTATTAACATCGAGAATTTTCGTAAGCAGGCTAAGAGGCTGGGCTATGC
The DNA here is from genome assembly GCA_964522475.1 of uncultured Candidatus Saccharibacteria bacterium. Taxonomy (GTDB): domain Bacteria; phylum Patescibacteriota; class Saccharimonadia; order Saccharimonadales; family Saccharimonadaceae; genus Nanosyncoccus. The sequence goes on from CAZFVK010000051.1 coordinate 1,477, forward strand.
GATTGATTGGTCGCGCGAAATCAATACATCTTCTCCGGAATATTATAAGTGGACCCAGTGGTGTTTTTTGCAACTTTATAAGAAAGGGTTGGCTTATCAAAAAGAATCTTACCAGTGGTGGTGTCCGGAAGATCAGACGGTGCTGGCCAACGAACAGGTAGAAAATGGTAAATGCTGGCGGTGTGGACACGAAGTAGAAAAGAAAAAGATGAAGCAGTGGTTTTTCAAAATCACGGAGTATGCGGATGAACTATTAGATGAAATTGATAATCTGGAATGGCCAGAGAAAATTAAAACCATGCAGAAGAATTGGATTGGGCGATCAGTGGGGGCGGAAATAGATTTTAAGACGGAAGACAACGTTTCTATTACAGTGTTTACTACTCGGCCGGATACAATTATGGGGGCTACTTTTCTTGTGCTAGCTCCGGAATATCAGGGACTGGATTTTATCGTTTCGGACGACTCCCGGGATGCAGTGATGGAATATAAGGCAGAGGCGCTTAAGAAATCCGAGGTAGAAAGGCAGGAAAACAAGGAAAAAACTGGTGTCTTTACTGGAGCGTATGCGATAAATCCGGCTACTAAAGAGAAGATTCCGATTTGGGTGGCGGATTATGTGTTGGCTGGATACGGTACGGGGGCGATTATGGCGGTGCCGGCGATGGATGAAAGAGACCGAGAGTTTGCCGAGAAATTTGATCTGCCGATTGTAGAGGCAGAACTTGTAGACAGAGATCTTTATGGCACGCCAAAAGTGACTTATCGGATGCGAGATTGGCTGATTTCGAGGCAGCGGTATTGGGGTTGTCCGATTCCGATTGCCTATGATAAGGAAGGAAATCCGCATCCAATTCCAGAAGATCAACTACCAGTTTTGATCCCAGAAGTGAAAGATTACAAACCGGATAATTCTGGCCATTCGGCCCTCGCAAAGGCTAAAGATTGGCTGAAAGTGACGATTGACGGTGAGGAGATGACTAGGGAAACGGATACTTTGGATGGTTATGCTTGCTCATCTTGGTATTTGTGGCGGTATGCTTCGCCACATGATGAAAAGGCAGCTTGGGACCCAGAGGCGATCAAATATTGGGAGCCAGTGGACTTTTATGTGGGGGCGGATCATGCGGTAGCACATCTTCTATATATCAGATTTTGGTGTAAATTCTTTGCGGACCAGGGGTATTTACCCTTCCGTGAACCGATTAAGAGATTGCTCTATAATGGCTATATTAATGCACCAGATGGCAAGAAGATGAGTAAGTCTAAAGGGAATGTGATTGATCCTTTGGACGTAATTAATGATGGATATGGGGCGGATACGCTTAGGACTTACGAGATGTTTATTGGGCCGTATGATATGGATGCGGCGTGGGACCCACGGTCGGTAGGCGGCGTTTATCGCTTTCTTAATCGATGTTATAATCTGATAGCGCAGGGCCTGGCTGAACCTATTTTTTCTGAACCTGGACTTGAATTTTCAAGCACGTCATACGCTGGGACGCGGGCAGAACCGTCTCCTAAAGGAGACGAACCTGTCCGGTCCGTCAGGAATATACGTGTTGAAAATTCAAATCAGAACTTTATGGTTCAGAAAAAACAGGCTTCAGCCACCCGCGCCATCCGACATAAGACGATTAAGAAAGTGACAGAGGACATCCATAAGTACAACTTCAATACGGCGGTGGCGGCGTTGATGGAGTATGTAAATGAGCTGTATAAAGTAGGGGCGAGCGAGGAAGATTTGGTGGTGCTCGCTAAACTATTAAAGCCGTTTGCGCCACATCTTGCATCAGAGATGCTAGAGAGGCTGGGGGCGGATGATGAGTGGCCAAAGTGGGATGAGAAATACTTGGCGTCTGATAAGATAACGGTGGTGGTACAGATAAACGGTAAGTTGAGAGCTAAGTTCGAAGTTTCTGCTGATGATCTTGAGGATGAGAAGAAGATTATGGACATGGTGCTATCTGACAAAAAAGTACAGAAATATACTGAAGGTGGTATTAAAAAGCAGATTTTTATCAAAAAGGCCAAGCTAGTGAATTTGGTAGTCTAAAATGCGTAACCACTTACTTTCGCAACATTTCTTAAGAAGTCCGAGGCTGGCGTTGATGCTGATTGGGCATTCAAATATCAAAAAGCGAGACCAAGTGGTAGAAATTGGGGCGGGTTCTGGGGTGATTACAACGGCTCTATCCAAAAGAGCGGCCAAAGTGATTGCAATAGAGCCGGACCTTGTCACAGCAAAAAAATTAAGAGAAAATTTAGTAAAAAATCAGGTTTCAAACGTAGAGGTGGTGGAGCAGGATTTTTTGAAGTATGATTTGCCAACTGAGAAATATAAAGTTTTTGCTAATCCGCCGTTTCATCTCTCATCGGCGATAGTATACAAGTTGATTGAGGCGGAAAATCCGCCAGAGGCGTTTTATTTGATTTTGCAAAAACAGTTTGCGCTTAAACTTCTTAATACTGATAGGCACTATACTTCTCAGTTGGGGCTTCAGTTAATCCAAAATTATCAAACTAAGATTCGGTATCCCCTGAAAGCGTCTGATTTTACGCCGCCACCGGCGGTGCCAACTGTGCTATTTGAGGCAAAAAGAATAAAAAATCCGGAGGAGATGTAATGGAGATACTTTTGGTTTTACACAACATCCGGTCTTGCTATAACGTGGGTTCGATCCTTCGGACGGCGGAAGGGTTTGGACTTAAAAGGGTAATTTTGTCTGGGTATACGCCGCGGCCACACGACATAAGAGCTTTGCCGCATTTAAGAGAGAAAATTGATAAAGAGATTCATAAGACGGCACTTGGGGCGGAAGATTTGGTTAAAACGATTTCGATTGATGACATAAAAACGCTAATTGTCAAGTGTAGAACAGAGGGGGTGACGATTGTGGGGCTGGAAAACAATATCGGTGGCAAGGTCTATGAGTTGAATGATCCAAAGCTGAAAGGAGTCTTAAGCGATAAGATTATTTTGATTCTTGGTGAAGAAGTCGGCGGAATTGATGAGGAACTCCATAATCTGATAAACTACTTTGTAGAAATTCCGATGTATGGTAAGAAAGAGTCGTTTAATGTATCGGTAGCTACTGGAATTGCCATCTATGGTATAATGAATTTATGATAAAAATTTATACTACGCCGACTTGTGCTTATTGTCATGCGCTGATGGACTGGCTGGAGTCGATAGGGGTGGAATATAAGGAAGTGGATGCGACGAAGTATCCGGAGATCAAGACAGTGCCAGTGACAGAGATTGGCGATTTAAAAATAGTAGGATTTGACCGTCCAGCTATCAAGAAAGCCTTGCGAAATATCTAAAATAGTGGTAAAATGGATAAAATTATACATTATTTAAAGGAGCAAAATGCCTGAACCTAAAAAACAGAGTAGCCCGCGGAAGACTGGACTTCGGAGAAGCCATCTTCGCCTGAAGCTGGCTCGTAAAGTTAACAAAACATCTCCGGTGAAGGTCTTTGAGACAAAGAAGAAGACCCCAAATTTAAAGGTAAAAACCCGAAAGGAAAAGAAAGCATAATCTATGGCAAGTAATCGGCATTTAGGTAGAGTTATTGTCCTGCAGAGTTTGTATGAATATGAATGTAGGACCCTCGCAAACGACCCAGAAGTCGAGCTTGACACGATTATTGCGAAGAATATTGAGCCATACGAGGGGACTTTGGGGGATACAGAGTTTGTATATGAATTGACGCACAAAGTGGTGGACAATTTTGAGACTCTAGACACGGCGCTGGCGCCGATGGCTCCGGAATGGCCAATAGCGGCGATTTCGGCGATTGATCGAAATGTTCTTCGGATAGGGTTATACGAGCTTTCGGAGTGCCAAGATACGGTGCCACCGAAAGTAGCAATCAATGAAGCAGTAGAGCTCGCGAAGGCGTTCGGATCGGATTCGTCGTCACGTTTTGTGAACGGCGTGCTCGGGACCGCTTTCAAAAAGCTTGGAATCGTGGTAGAAGAAAACGATGAATCAAAACAGACCAACAAGAAGGATGACTCCAAGGCCGGCAAGGCCGTCGAGACCGATGAGGCCGGCGACGGGGATGCCAAAGATGGCGACGGTAAAGCCAAAAAGTAATGGCGAACCGGTAGCTAGACGGGCACTTAAAGTCCCGGAGGCTTTGCCAACGGAACAAGTAAAGGAGTCACCGTTAAAGAAATTTACCTCGGCGGTGTTTAAGAAGAAAACCGCAATTCAGGAAATTGTAAGAGAACCGACTTCTGGTGGTATTGTTTTTAGGCTCACGGCTGATAAGATGGACATTGAGGTGCTTTTGATTCAGGATTCTAAGGGTAGATGGACAATTCCGAAGGGACATATTGAGCCAGGCGAGACGGCCAAAATGACGGCTCGGCGGGAGATTGAAGAAGAGACGGGACTTAAGAACTTTGATATTTTGACGTGGTTAGGTAAAATCCATTTTAAATATCGGCGAGCGGATAAGCTGGTACTCATGACTACGCAGATTTATTTGGTGCAGGCTCTTGATGCTAGGGAAATGCCGACGGCGGAAAAATGGATGAAGGGGATAAAATGGTTTTCTTTTACAGAAGCGCTTGATTTGATAGAATATGATGATATTGAAAAATTAATGTTGATAGCAAAACGTAAAATCCGGTCAGGGGATTTTTAAGATTTAAGGAGGTTTTTATGAATGGTATAGATGTGAAGCCATATCAGGAATTTGCGAGAGAAAAATTGGGGTTTGATTTTAAGGATATTTCGCTTTTAGTGACGGCGCTTACACATCGGAGTTATGTGAATGAGCATCGTTCGGCAGAAATTCATCACAATGAAAGGTTGGAATATCTGGGTGATGCGGTACTAGAATTAGTTTCTTCGGATTTTTTATATCGACGGTATAACGAATCTGAGGGAATTATGACGGCGCTTCGATCGGCACTAGTTCGGACGGAATCGATTGGGGCGGCAGGGTATGAACTAGGCTATGAGCCACTAGTGCGTTTATCTAAGGGAGAACAGAATGGTTCTCGGCGAGCGCATGAAGTGATTATGGCGGATTGTTTTGAGGCGGTGATTGGGGCGATTTATCTTGATCAAGGGTACGAC
>CAZFVK010000052.1:0-6534 GCA_964522475.1 uncultured Candidatus Saccharibacteria bacterium
CTGCTAGCATTTCCGCCTGACTCACCGTGAGCTCTCTTTTTCCATTTTCAATATTGATATATGTCGGCCGGCTCACGCCAATCGCCTTCGCCACCTGCTCTTGCGTTAGTCCCCTCGCAAGCCTTGCTTTTTCTATATTACTTGTATCTTGCCCACGCATAACCCTAACCTTTCGTTTATCTCTGTATCTATTATACCACAAAAGTCAAAAATATAAACATTTCTTATCAAAAATCTTGACTTTTTTAGCCAAGCATTCTTCTAGAAGTTTTTTCTAAATTCTGGTTAAATTTCGCCAAAAAAGCCTTCAAAAAAATAATGTTTTCACCAAAAATATATTTTTCAAATTCATATCTTAAGTCGATAAAATCATTAGAAACGTAACTTAGTTCATCTTCAAATGTTTCAAACGAAATCCATTCATCAAAATCTTTGAATACATTCTTATCTAATTTTATTTCACTTCTTATCTCATTTTGTGCTTCAGCCGACAAGCCCTTAAAAAGCTCGAGCAATTTATGTTTCTCTTTATATATAAAACTCAAATTACCTTTTTCTATAACCCAAATAGCTTTCAAGTAAAGTTCACATGAAAAACACAGACAAACACTAATTTGTGAATCAAAGTATTTTTTTCTAAAACTTTCCAACGCAACTGCAGCATCTCGCCATTGGATCGCCTCATTAAAAAGACACCAAGCTATTTCTTTATTCGCAGTTATATCTTCGCTGTCCTTAGTATATTTTTCTATGAAATTATCTATATCGTCTGCGCACCTTAATTCTTTAACAAAAGCTCTTGCTTCTGGCGACAACCTACTCTTATTTTTCATATATACTATAGTGATTTATCCGATCTCTTTCATAATTTTATCTGTCTCTTCTAAAATCGCAATTATCTTTTCATAATGCAAAATATCATCAGTATTTAATTTTCTACCCTTACGATCCTTCAGCCATTTTTGCGCTGGTTGATAACCACCAATATAGAAGTTCCAAGCTAGTTCAGACACATTATCAAAATATTGAGTTTTATTAATATAAACCTTGCCATCATCATAGCTAATCTTCTCTACCACATTATCACCATCAACCGGAAAAATAACTTTCGATTTTGGTACTTTGTGCATCAAATGAAGCTCGCGCAGTTTACGCCCTAGCTCCACTAATCGCCAAAACTCTTTCCAACTTTTCGGTCGTGGCACCCGCGGAAAATCAGCCTTCAAAAACTCTTTATATTTTTCACGATAGCTAGGCGAATGAAGCGACGCATAAATATAGTCTATGATATCTTCCGGATAAACCTTGCGAGATTTTTTATTTGGCTGTTCAACATCTGAAAACAATTCTTGCAATTTATTCATGTCAAAATTCGCATACTTGAAGCTTGCTTCATCTAAAATCCATAACGGAGCAAATTGCCCAGCAAAACCAGCAGTTCCCAAGATAGCATGCTCTGGCATACTGTCGACCATCAATGTATCACCTGTCACAGAACGCTCAAATACCACGCCCATCTGTTTCTTTAGCCCATCATGGACATAAAGTGGAGCAACCGACTCTATGCCCTCCATACCAGGTCTAGACCAAGCGCGAGATTCAGAAATACAATCCACTATGAATATCGGCGCAGCACCCTCCTGATTCAGCCCTCTCTTAAAGATCATCGCGTAATTCCCCCTGCCTGCCTGCCTGCCTGCCTGCCTGCCTAAGCAATTTTCACATTCATCGATCTCAAAGTCAAGCATATTTCTCATGACCTTTTCGCGCCAACGCCAAATGACTTTATTGTCAAAATATGTATACCGTTTATCAAACGGTCTATATGACAAAGGGACAACTCTGTCGCTATCAAACTTTATGTTTTGGGCATTTGACAATATATAATCCGCATAATTTTTTCCTAAATTGAATTGTTTTAGATTATCTTTATTATATGCACCGCTTGACAAATCAATTACTCGTTTTTCTACAATTTCAGGATTTTCATCAATTATAAAACCATCCCCCATCGTTACAATTCCCGTAGTATTAACCGGCATCAATTCATTTAACGAAATGCCACGTTCATATTCGTCTTTGCCTTCTACGCTCTTCGGTACAAAATAACACATTCCATCATCAGATTTTACAAGCTTAAATTTCGAACCATCATTATTAAGCACATCAAATTTATGTTTCCTAAAACCATAAATTTCCGAATGATATAATTTGGCTAATTTTTCGCTACTAGAAGTTTTTACAGCGACAATTATTCCTACCCCCTGCATAATGTCAAACACGTTCTGATCAGGAGAACTATCCGGAGAAACTTCCTTTTTCTTAGCATTACCATGTAAATCTAAAATATAAATTTTATCAAAGGTTTTCATTAGATGCCATCGCATTCCACGGAAAGTTGGATTATCTAGATAACCATTATTCGTAATCATCGCAACAATACCTTTGCCATTTTTCTCTATCATGTCTTCCGCAAATGCAATAAATTTCACATAATCATCATTAAGCCAATGTTTACGCTCTTGAAGTTTCACCTGTCCGCCTGGCTCAACTTTGTATTTTTCAATTAGACTATTCGCAAATTTTGTCTCATTCGACGAGACGCCACTATACGGCGGATTTCCCATCACCACCATCACCGGCAAATCATTTTTCACTTCCGCCGCCAAATTAGATTCTTCCGCCACCACTTTCGTCAATCCGAGCAAAGTAAATAACGGCAAATCATTCTCAACCCCTTCTGTCAAAGTATTCGTCAAAAATACGCGAAGACGCGTCCGCAAATCTCTCGCCCCAAGTTCCGACAGCGTCATTCCTAGCTTCAAATGTGCAATCGTATATGGCGTCATCATCAATTCAAACCCATTAAACCTCGGCAAAATATTATCATTCACATACGAATTCCAAAGCCCTTTTTGATTCTCAAACTTTTTCTCATAAATATATTTAATCGCTTCATTTAAGAATGTCGCCGTCCCCACCGCTGGGTCCAAAATCTGCACCGCAGGAATGTTGTCCGTCCGCTCCGTCAAGACCTTAGAACGCATAGTTTTACCAGATTGATATGGGTCCACTCTATGTGTATATTTTATTTTCTCGTTACTCGCAATCCCGTCAGAAAATCCAAAATCTTCTTTCAAAACCTTATCCACCATCCGCACAATATACCGCACCACCGGCGTTGGCGTATAATAAGCCCCCATTTTCTTACGAAGTTCCGCATCATAATTTGCCAAAAAATCTTCATAGAAATGAATAATCGGGTCTTTTTCGCTCACCTCATCTTGCCCAAGCCTCAAGTGCTTATGTACTATAGTTTTAATATCGGACACCGAAAAGATTTCACATAGTTCATCCACAATATAGCTAAGCGATTTATTAAAATTCGCACCCGCAATATGATCGAAAAACTCACGCAAAAACGGATTTGTCGCTGGTACCAAGTCGCGCGCCTCACTTCTAGTGAAATTATCTGGCGTTTCATCGTTGTATCTCGCCGCAAATAAACCATAGACCAAAGTCTGCGCATACATATCAGCAAATTGGTCTTTTGTTAAATCAGTCACCAGAAGTTCTTTCATCATATCGTAGATTTTTTCAATCTCTGAATCTTTGTGTTCGTCAAAAATCACCTTAATGTTATCACGAATTCTCCGCGCTTTACCACCCATAATCTCAGCTAACCGCTTACCACTCGTAATAGATTCCGGAGTTTGTTCAAAAAACGCCGTTAGCTCATTAGCTAATCTACTATAATTATCTTGATAAAGCTCAATTATGCCGCCGCTTTTTCTATTATATTTACCAATTTTAATTTCAAAATACTTTACACCATTTCTAAAAAATCGAAAGTCTAAATTATTCGTCAGAAAAATATTTTTGTACCCACGGTATCGTTCCATTTGATTTGATTTTTCAATCTCATCGAGATTCTTATCAATATCTTTCATCTCAGCATACCCAAGAATCAAATCTTTATTTTGATTGCCCAGAAAAACAAAATCCGGCGCACCATGCTCACTTTGTTTTGGTTCATTTACGGATTTTACTTTGTCAACACTAGAAAAAAGTTTTTTGAACGCAGGCCGATAAGAATGTTCAGTCGTCTTCCCAGTTGCAAGCTCATCCATTACAGAATGTACAAACTCCTCAACACTACTAGTAGCGATAGCCATATTTCTCCTTTACCTAATTATATCACATCTTTATCCATGATGATACTTTCAGTAACCACAAAAAATTACGCAACAAATTGCGCATTTTATCAATGGTGAGCCGGGTGGGACTAGACTTTTGCTACGCAAAAGTCTTCCGTTCCTCCTCGTTCGATAAATCGCGAGCAAGCTCTCGATTTCTACTCACTTCGTCGTCCGGTCGAACCCAACGTGATTTCTCACCACATCGCAACCCACCAAATAAAAACAAGTCCCTTCGGGACTTCTTTTTATTTGGTGAGGGGCGACCAGACGTTGTTGCTCGGCTTTGCATGGTGGTGGACTGGTGCATTGACCACCCCGAATACACGGCTAAGATCAAGGTTATACCTAAGAAAGATTATCCGGTACTAATGCCGTGCGAGTTCTGAGGTATACATATACAGGCAAAGAGATTCGAACTTTTAAGAATACATGAAACAAATACGGCCATAAGCTAAGATAACATAAGCATTTTAGAAAATATTTATATAGCACTGTCAATGGTATAATCAATACAGACAATAAGGTAGCAACTATGAGCAAAAAAGAACCCACTAATGATAAAACCCATAAGAAAAGCAGACTATCGACCTATGATAGGGAGAATAAAATATTGTCCCCTCCATTATTGAGGATTAATAAAATTGGCGGCGGCATAACTCCATCGTCATGGATTAACGATAGGTTACCAAATATCCTCTGGGGAATTCTTTTGAGAGTACAGTATCCAAAAGACTGGCAACAAAAATATGCAGAAATATTAGAGTGGCTATCCGCACAGAAAATAGATGATAAACAGAAGCACATAACTCATACTGATATTTCTGAATTACCAATGAAAATCAAAAAAGGCTTTATAGAAAGGATCGTCCAAACATGTGGAAAGAAAACTTTTAGGCCACTTCTTCTGATAAAGTGCTTACCTGATTATGATATTTGGAATGAGGCTATAGGCCTAAAAACGCGAGAGGATGATTGGCAAATTCTTGGAAAATGCGTAGAGCCAATGTTAAATCACCAATCACAAGAAGCCACAGATGTCAGATGGATGAAAGTTTTTGCGAGGATATTTATTTCGCATGACGTCATTATTTATGACAAGCTAAACGAACTGAAGAATTATCCTTACGAGGGCGATCAAAGGACTGTGAGGCCATCAATCCGTGCTATGGAAATTGGAATAAGTTTAATTAATGATAAATCTAGTAAATGGTGTGAAGAATTCTGGAGCTATTGCCTAACTAATACAGAGTGCGTTCCTATGTTTGATCCTGACGCTCTCTCCAAACAGCTAGTAAAGGTTTCGAGCGAAAATTACCAAACCTATAATAACAAAATATCAGCAACAAGACTTGCACTAATTGAACATTTTCATGATTCTATAAAAACTACCGCTATAGACTCTAAATTTGAGACGATTTTTGGGATGGCACAATACGCGATCGATAACGCCTCAGAATGTTTGTTAAGTAGAACGAGCACAATGATATCAGGAAGAATAACGGTTCGGATATTGCTTGAGGTATATATTACTTTGAAATATCTAATTAGTCATGATAAGGGGTCAGAATGTCAATTATGGGACACTTATAGAGAATATGGGTATGGACAATATAGTCTTATTGATAGCAAATATAAAGAAAATGATTTGCACAGCAGCATCGTTCATACGCCTCTAGTAGAATTGATTGCTAACGAGGATAAGAGTGTTGAGTTTACGCCAATCAACCTTGGAAATTGGGACAAGTTAAATCTAAGAAAAATGAGCGAGGAAGTCGACGAAAAACCGTTATATGATAAATACTACGATTACGCGTCTGGTTTTACGCATGCTAATTGGGGAGCCGTGAGAGAATCGTCGATGCAAAAATGCCTAAACCCACTCCATAGACTTCATAATATACCGGCATGGGGACTATTGGTTCTACCGAATGCCTACGAAGATATAAATATCTTGATAGATAAGATTATTGGTCTCGTTGAGGATCAGTATCGCGGAATACTATCTAAAATAGACTCATTTAAGGAGGACGTCAGCAAAGAGCAGCGTACCGCTTTATAAGCGCAACCCCTAACCGAAAAAGAGGTATTATGACAAAACGCCGCCCATTCAAGAAAGTAAAACCCGGCGAACCAATATCAGTTACTGCCAGGCAACTTGAAAGCTTCATGCTCGAACATAACGGCAAGTTTAATTCTCACGATTACGATAAGTTTGAGCGCATGGAACTAATGGAGTCGCCCGTTCGCGACGCGATCCATGAATTAAAGACTTATTCCCTAGAAACACTAGCACAGCGCTTCGATGTGCGCCTTTTTGGGCGCGGTAAGCGCGTTT
>CAZFVK010000053.1:0-6413 GCA_964522475.1 uncultured Candidatus Saccharibacteria bacterium
GCTATGACGGAGATTACGCCGACGGCTTCCTGCTCGACGATGAGAGCATGTGGAACGATTATCGTTGGAATATTTCCAATTATCCGGCGTGTACAGGGAAACTGAGATATGAGGATGTTGCTGTTACGGAAGACGACTCTTCCACGGCGTTAAATAGCGCAGAGAATATTGCTTCCGGCTAACCGTGAGAGTACATACAAGTTTGTTTTGCGATAAAGATTGATATATTTTAATCGTTTGTTCGAAGGGAGAAAAAATGGAACTGACAAGAAAGCAATTTGACGTTCTTGAAACGCTTGCATCGGCAAAAGACCGTCTGACGCAACGAGATATTGAAAGAATTACGCATTATAGTCTCGGAACGGTGAACCGTGTCATGAAGGAACTTATGGAAGCGGGGCTGGCAGAGGATGGCACGATAACGAGATCCGGATTAAATGCGCTTGAGCCGTATAGGGCAAAAAGAGCGATCTTTATTGCGGCCGGATTTGGGAGCAGGCTCGTTCCCATAACCTTCAACACGCCGAAACCGCTTGTCCGCGTCCATGGCGTCAGGATCATAGATCGCCTGATCGACGCCTGCCTGGGAGCGGGAATTGGCGAGATCTACATTGTCCGCGGCTATCTGGGCGAGCTTTTTGATCAACTGAATTATAAATACCCTATGATCAAATATCTTGAGAACCCTATTTATAACGAATCAAACAACATTTCAAGCTCTCTGGTCGCGCGCTATCTGCTGTCGAATGCATATGTCTTTGAGGCTGATCTTCTGATCAGCAATCCGTCGATCATTAAGAAATACCATTACACGTCCGATTTTCTTGGAATAAAGAAAGAAAGGACTGACGACTGGTGTTTCCGTGTAAAGGATGGCATTATTCAGGAAGAAAAGGTCGGAGGAGAAGGACCGGACATCTGGCAGATGGTTGGCATCTCTTATTGGAATGAAGCGGATGGACATAAACTACAGCAGGATATTCAAGATGTATTTGCTTCTCCAGGCGGTAAAGAACGGTATTGGGAGCAGGTTCCGCTTGTATACTGCAAAGACCATTATTCTGTTGAAGTGCGGGAGTGCTTTTCCGAGGATATTGTTGAGATCGATACTTTTCAGGAATTGAAGGCTATCGATAAAACGTATGATGTCTGATGAATGTGCAAGGCTCAGGCTGACGTTTCAACTTGTTATTTCAGAAACAGATTGCTTCATAAGAAGAATGGAACATTTCCAATGCTTCTGTCTGTGAGATGCGCATTGCTTTTATTTTAAAAGAGAAGTCTTTTCTCTCTTTTGAGACAACTGCATCAATATCATATTCGGGGTTGACAATTGTTCAATTGCGCTGTAATATATCAGCGCAATTGAACAATTGCTTTTTTTAATGCTTTGACAGAAAGCCGAGGAATAATGATGGATAATAGAGACGGAAACTTAAAAAGACAACTCTCACCGATGCATGTCTGGGCAATTGCTTTTGGCTGCGTGATCGGTTGGGGATCCTTTATCAATCCCGGCAAGAAATTCCTGCCGACATCCGGCGTTGCGGGAACTGCCATCGCGATGGTTCTTGGCGCTTTGGTCATGATCGTGATTGCCTTTTCCTATGCGTATATGGTTCCAAAGTATCCCAAGGCCGGCGGTGAATTCACTTTTACCAAGAACTGCTTTGGCAAAAGGATGGCGTTTATTTGCGGCTGGTTTTTAGTAGTTGCTTATCTGACGAATGTCCCTATGAACAGCACAGCTATCGGTCTGATCGTTGACGGATTGGATGGGCAGGCCGATATTTTGAAGTTCGGCTTTCACTACACGATCGCGGGCTTTAATATTTACTTTGGCGAGATACTGTTGGCGTCGGCAATTTTGATTCTTTTTGGCTATTTGAATATTATCGGCGTTAAGAAAGCGGGATTTGTTCAGACTGTTTTAAGCACGCTTCTCGTCACATGTGTTTTTACACTGTTTATCTCGGCACTGATCAGCAGCAAAGCAAAAGGGATCAATATGCAGCCGATCTGGGGCTTCGATAAAAGGGCAGCTATCGCGGCAAACGCGACAACGGCAGAGATCAGTAAATACGCACATAAAGGCGTCGCCGGTATTACCGGTGCAATTCTTGCAACATTTGCTATCGCGCCGTGGGCCTATGTCGGCTTCGATGCGATCCCGCAAGCAGCGGAAGAGTTCAACTTCAGCTTCAAGAAGGTCTCTTTCATCATGATCATCGCGATCGTTTTCGGCTGTTTTGTTTACACTAGCAATAATACCGTTGCTGCGGCTGCGCTCAATAATTGGCCGGAACGTGTAATGGCAGGGGAATGGGTTGTCCTTGTGGCCGCAGAAGAGCTGCTTGGCGTGTTTGGAAAGATCCTTGTCGGACTTGGCGTTAGCTGCGCTGTCCTGTCCGGTATCATGGGCTTTTATCTTGCCTCTTCAAGATTGATGTATTCCATGAGCCGCGACGGTTACTTGCCGGAATGGTTCGGGAAAGTTGATCCCAAATACGGTACACCGAAAAATGCTATGCTATTTTGTATTGTCGTCAGTCTGAGCGGACCGATTTTGGGCAGAGAAGCGCTCGGTTGGTTTGTTGACATGAGTGCCATAGGCGCGTCTATCGGTTATTTCTTCACGGCGGCATCCACACTCGTTACAGCGAAGAAAGATGGAGACGGGACAAAGTTCCTTAAAACAATGGCATTCATCGGCGTTGCCTTTAGTGTTATTTTTATGATTCTCCAGTTGATTCCGATTCCCGGACTGAACGGTGTCCATTTCGGAAAAGAGAGCTATCTTATGCTGATTGTTTGGTCTGTAATTGGAGTTGCTTTTTATATGAAACAGAGAAAGTTTTTCTCGGATAAAGCATAAAAAACAGATTGCAGAGGCGGAATAAAAAGAAAACCAGGAAGACGGAGCATGTGGCATGCCATATGCTCCGTCTTCCTGGTTTTCATCAGGCGCAATGCAAATATTTGCTGCGCAACTGATTTGCTTTATCAAGCTATTGTGTTTTCTGACTATGCAGACTGAAATATGGGACACCAGAACAGATGACTCGCATTTCGTATGACTATTACTCTTTAGACGTCCGGAATCTGAATTGCCCTTAACTGCTTCGCTCCAGAGCATTCTGAATATAGGAACTAAGGTATTCGGTCGATTTCGCTGCGCCGGTTTCGCTAAGATGTTGATAGTCAAAAAAATCGGTGAGATAGCTGTAAGGAATCTCTTCCTCCAGATCAATAAAAATGATACCATTGTCGTCACAGATTTCTCTCAAGTGATTGAGCTTTTTCAGCTCGTTTTCGTTCGAAATGTATGGCGCACGATAAAAAATCAACTCAACATCGTTTTTCTTGCAGAGGTCGATAATCTTCTGAATATACTTGACGATGTCTGGTTCTATCTCAGCGGATTCTCCGGCGCGAATAGTCCCTTGCCTTTCCGGGTAATCGGAATTGTCTCTGGAAGGATTCCTTCTAAAACCGCAATTGTTTAGTCGCAATGTCATTTCGCTGAATAAAAAATCTAAGCTATATTGCTCGGTCGCTTCAAACGAATAGTTGAAATCAACGTCAGTGAGAGACCCGTCAACCATACGTTCTTTATAGCGTGCTAAGGGGAGATTCATCAAAAATGGATTGATGTTTTCATTAAAATGTTCGTAATCACGAATAACCTCTTGTTTGGCCAAAGAAAAGCCAGTCAATTCCAAATTGGTATCAAGGTATTCTCCGAACAAACTATCTTGATCAATATATGTCTCATAAGGATTAATTCCCCAGGTTTCCACAAGAACGACCTTTGGTGTATGCTTCTTGAAGTGGTCGATCATTCTGAGATAGGTCACCGGCATGATTTCACTGGGATTTCCGTAGACAAACGAATCGATCCCTGTACGTTCTTTCAAATAGACCGTATCAAAAGAAGTATACGCATGGCAAGACCCAAAAACGCCAACGTCACTAAGGTTGTGTTCCGGATGTTCCTCAAGATACTTTTCCAGTATATAGCACCTGTTTGTCGATTTGGGGATAAGAATGTCTGTTACCCAGTTTAGGGCAAAACACAGGACAAGAAAGAAGAGCAGACAGGAAACAATTACTCTGATGCCTTTCCTCATCAAAAACCTCCGTACAAAAAGCCACTCATATCATATCCGGTTCCATACACGCCGAAAAGAAGAATATCGAAAATCAGCAGCAGATAAAAGCCCCATCGAAATAGGATATGAATTTGAAGTACCCCCGTCACCGCCTCATCCTGACTGCTCGTTACAGCTTCAAACAAAAGCAAAAACAGCAGATTCAAGAAGACGACCAACGCATATCGGTTGTATTGCATAAGCTCAAAAAAGCCTAAGCGCAGATTAAAACCAGAAATGATTCGGTGGATATATTGTAGTCCCATTGTGAAACTGCTTGCCCGGAAAAAAATCCAGGCAAAGGTGACCAAGCTAAAGGTTATAACGATCTTATAAAGGTATTCGCTTTTTGAGTTTTCCTCAACGCCAATATGTTTTTTTATGGTTTGCCTTGCTCCTGCTGTCATCTGACCAATAATCTGATAGAGCGCATGAAGTAGTCCCCATATAAAGAAGTTTAAGCCTGCGCCATGCCAAAGACCGCTCACTAAAAAAGTTATTATAAGATTAATATATTTTCGATTAGTCCCTTTTCGGCTTCCCCCCAAAGGAATATACACATAGTCCTTTAGCCAGCGACTCAGAGAAATATGCCATTTTGTCCAAAAATCTCTGATTGATGTTGCCAAATACGGACGATTAAAATTATTAATTAACTCGATGTTGAAAAAGAAAGCGACCCCGCGGCAAATATCTACACACCCTGAAAAGTCCGTATACAGCTGAATAGAATAGCTAATAGCTCCGACAAGCAGAGTAAAGCCTGTCAGAGTAGTATACGAAGTAAAGCATTGGTTCACAAATGTGCCTAATCTATCGGCAATTACCAGCTTTTTTACCAGACCGATCAGAATCAATAAAAACCCTCTTCGCATGTTTTCAATGGAAAACGGGTTGTTATTGACCAGCTGAGGCATTAGTTCATCATAGCGAGATATCGGACCCTGCACGATTGCCGGGAAAAAACTGATAAACAGAAAATACTTAATTATATTCTTTTCTGGAGCTGTTTTGCCTTTATATACATCAACTAGATATGAGATTGCCTGAAGCGTATAGTACGAAATACCAATTGGCACGATAAGCTCAGAGAACAGGGATATTGTTTTTCTTACTCCCAGTAAATGCAAAATGTGATTACTTATCATCAACACCCATGGCAAGACTTTTATAGCAAACCAAATGGCGATAATGATCGCAGCACACAAAAAGAGAAGCAATTTTTTCTTTCCCGTTTTGCAAAGCAGAAGCCCGCAGAAAAAAGTGCTGATCGCGGTGAACAGTAAAAAGAACAGAAACCGAAAATCAAAACAACAATAAAAATACAGACTGCCAAGAAATAGAACAATGTATTTGCAATTCCATTTCCTGGGTATCAGATAATAGCAAAGCACGGTCACTGCCACCAATATAAAAAAAGAAAAAGAAAGGTATCTCATTTATATCACCCAATCATTCCATACCTCATGAAAAAGTACGAGGAACATTTCAAAACGCTTCTAACAAACGAAACAGACGGCGTCAACAAGAGAGAAAAAGCGTGTCTGCCACGCGACCAGGGATGACTTTCCGTGGGACAAAACCAGTTTCCAGGCCGTACTGATCCCGAGCTTTTCGATTTGTTTTTCTTTCTTCTATATATATCAGAATTGTTTTCCTACTACACAATGACGCTATGCCTGCTTCAATACACCGTCATAGAGGTTGACAAAATGACAGATAACAAATCCCGTCTTTCACTTCGCACAAAATCAGGCGCAGATGAAAAAACCGGGCTACATCAAAGCATTTCAGCTGCAATCATTTACTTGTCTCTGCCAAATTTGAAAGAAGAAACATTCATTTATGATTTTATACATTTAATCATTTTTCAATAAAAATTGTCAAGCATTGAAAAACAGGACTATCAGAAATCTTGTGAGAACTTATCGCTTGAAAACCTTGGAGCTGGCCGACTGATTCTATAAACTAGATTGATACCTTTTACGCGTCAAAAAACTCATTCTTTGAGGTCTTCCGGAGACCGCCTGCGGTCAGGAATGGAAAGTACGACAACTTCCCAATGCGTCCTCTGAAACTGGAGCAATCCTGAAAAGATCCATTCTTCTTTCTCGGACGGTAGAGTATGATCGACTTACCTGCAGGCAATTCAAAACGAATCCTACTTTTGGGCTTGACTTTTCAAATATGTGTGATATTATATCAACTGCTGATGCGGCCTTAGCTCATCTGGTAGAGCGCCACCTTGCCAAGGTGGAGGTA
>CAZFVK010000054.1:0-6364 GCA_964522475.1 uncultured Candidatus Saccharibacteria bacterium
GCCGTAGTAGTCTGCCATATTCAAAACAACCACCGCTGAATCAACAGTCCGCAAAGATTGGTCAATTCTCATAGCGTCATCTAATATCTCTTCACCTTTTTCCTTATTCAAATCATACATCATTTCCATGTTCAGATAATCCATCTTCAACATTGCGCTCACTACTTTATTTTCTACTTTGCTTGCATAATTCTTAAAAGTCGAAAGAACATATTCTTCGTCATTTACCCCAGATTTTTGTATAACAGTCATAATTTCATCCGACAATTTCAAATACTCTTCTGTTGCTTTCTCAGTTACTATTGTATCATCCTCTGAAATGTCTGACGTTTCTGAAGCGACTTCCCCACCACTCCGTGTAGTAAGCACCACTACGATCGCAATAATCACCCCCACAATCAAAATCCCTATACTAGCCAAGACCATAGCCAGCGTTTTGTTACTCGCTTTTTTCACTCCACCGAGCTTCATACTCCCATTTTACCATAAGCTCAAAATCCTAGTCAAGGCGCCACTTTAGGCAAATTTTTCTTAAAATCAATCTGCTCCCTCAACCACTCATCAGCCGGCCCCGCCGTCATCAAAATCACCAAATAGCCAAGATTATTATAGCGCAAAATTTCCATCCAAAGTTCATCACCAATTTCCGCCACCTCCGCCATCTCCGCATTACTAAGTCCATTAATAAAATCCATCGGCCTTATCACCGGCAAACTTTCATCTTCTCGCGTCAGATATGTCGGCAACCAAAAAATCTTATCCGCCCCGATAAACGCATCATAATACAAATCCTGTACTTCGTGTTGCCTAGTGTTTTGATGTGGTTGATACACCACCACCACGCCTTTTTTGCCCCTCAGTTCCATTTCATCTAGCGCCACATCCATCGTCGCTTTGATTTCTTCTGGATGATGTGCATAATCCGTATAAATCCCTTGATATAACCTCTCAAACCTTCGCCCCACACCTGGGAATTTATTCAAAACCTCTACAATTTTTGCATCAGTAATCTCCAAATTCTCATTAGCGACGATCTCTTTGATTGCCTCCATCGCAAATCCCGCGTCTCTTCTCCTCACCTCACCCGCCAACTCAAAATCAGAAAATTTCAAATCCAAAATCACATTCTCGCTCTGCGATTTAAACTGCTCAAACGCCTGTACATATTCCTCCGGCGTCTTATAAATATCCGGATGATCGTAGCTCACGCTCGTAATCACTGAAAGCCACGGATGAAATTTGAGAAAATTCCGATCATATTCATCTGCTTCATAAACAAAATATTTGTCGCCCTCTTTATAAGCGCCCGAAGGCGCAAACCCTAGCGTCGTTCCCACCACATAAGCCACTGGCAAACCTAGCTTTATCGCAGCCCAAATAATCATCGACGTCGTTGTAGTTTTACCATGTGTCCCCGCTACTGCCACCATTTTGAGCCCCATCTTTTGCACCAAAAATTCCGTCAAATTATCACGTTTAGAAATTCTAATTCCCGCGCCCAAAGCCACTTGCATTTCCGGAGCTTCCTCACTCATCGCCGAAGTATGTACAAACCACTCCACTCCATCCGTAATTTTCTCGCGCAAAAACTCTCCATCCTGCTCACCAATTTTTACTTCTATGCCAGCCTTCTTTAATTCATCAAAAATCGCACCCTCGTGTAAATCCGAGCCACATACATCAATTCCGGCTTTTTTAGCCATCAAAGCCAAAGGCCCCATTCCTGTTCCACATATCCCCGAAATATATATTTTCATCTTATTTCCTCCACTTCCCGACTTCCGTCGTCGTTATATTTTATATTTATAACCGTATGATTTTTCGGCAAAACATCCTTCACTGTATCAGACCACTCAATCACCACGATATTGTTCGGATTTTTCAAATTCTCCTCCAAATCTTCCACCAGAAGCCCCGGATCATTCAAACGATAAAAATCATAATGTATCAAAGTCCTCCCATCCGAGCACGCATAAACCTTTGAAATCGTAAAACTCGGACTTGTAATATTTTCTTTTACTCCAAGCCCTTTTGCTAACCCTCTTACAAAAGTCGTCTTTCCCGTGCCCACATCTCCAATCAGTTCGATTATATTTTTATCACAAAAACTCTCCCCAAAGTCCATCATCTCTTGTTCAGAATTAATTTTCATTATATAATATATTATACCATGAAAATGTTTCTAGATACATCTACTGATACAGTGATTTTGAGACTAGATGACAAAGAATATCAAGCCGATTTCGGTCACGATATGGCCGAAAAGCTCCTCGGTTTCATCCACGAAAAGCTTCAGGAAAATAATAAAGATTTCAAAGACATCACCAAAATTGAGTTCAACTCCGGCCCCGGTTCCTTCACTGGCCTCCGCATCGGTGCATCAATAGTCAACACTTTAATTCACGAACTAAATCTCCCCCAACCATTAATCATCCCGGATTATGGCAAACCCGCCAACATTACAAAGCCTAGGAAATGATCTGGTCAATTATACCATAATCTTTGGCTTCTTCCGCACTCATCCAATTATCCCGATCCATATCTTTTTCTACCTGCTTCAAATCCTTCCCAGTATTTTTCGCAAAAATCTCCGCCAAGCGTTTCTTCAAGAATACCCCCTCACGAAGCATAATTTCCTGATCGGTAATTTTTCCTTCCGTACCAGACGACGGCTGATGAATCATAATTCTAGCATTAGGGAGGCAATATCTTTTCCCCTTTGCTCCAGACGACAAAAGCATCGCCCCCATCGAAGCCTGAAGCCCAATCCCAATTGTTTCCACATCCGGCTCAATATAATTCATTGTATCAATAATCGCGAGACCATCATACACGCTTCCCCCCGGCGAATTAATATAAAGCTTAATCGGTTTCTTCGAATCTTCATGCGCCAAATATAGTAGCTGCGCCACCACCAAATTTGCCGTATGAGCATTTACATCCTCACCCAAAAACACAATCCTATCATTAAGCAACCTAGAATAAATATCATACGCTCGCTCGCCTTTGTTAGTTTCTTCCACCACTGTTGGTACTAAATAATCTTTCATAAAATTACTCCTTTACTAATTTTAATTTACCTCGAACCAATTTCAAAGTCGGAATATCACCCTTCTTTAGTTTCTCCGCAATAATTTCCTCAGACAAAAGCGACTCCACTTCATCCTCAATTTCCCGTCTAAGAGGTCTAGCCCCATTTTTTGGATCATATCCCTTTTCAATCAAATAGTTCTTCGCTGCGTCTTCTACTTTTAGCCCAATCCCTTTAGTAGCCAAACGTTTTTTAAGATCATTGATGAGATTATCAAAAATCCTTTCCACATCCTTACGCGTCAACGCATGGAATACCAAAATCGAATCCAGCCGATTGATTAGCTCTGGCCGCATCACTTTTTTAAGCGCCTTCATCGCGTAAGCTTTGTTTTCTTCATACTCTTCCGCAAGCGCCTTTTTGTCTTTTGGCCCCTTCGCCGTAAAACCAAGCTCGCTCTCCCGATACATATCCGCCGAACCGAGATTAGATGTCAGAATCACAATCGTATTATTAAACTTCACTTTATTCCCTTGCCCATCCGTCAACACCCCATCTTCCAGAATCTGAAGAAGCAAATTAAATACATCCGGATGCGCCTTTTCAATCTCATCAAAGAGAATCACTGAGTATGGCTTCCGCCGCACCGCTTCAGTCAGTTTACCCCCATCTTCATAGCCAATATATCCTGCCGGCGCTCCTACAAGACGAGATACATTATGCTTTTCGCCAAACTCCGACATATCAATCTTGATCAAAGCATTTTCCCCGCCAAACACTTCCCGCGAAATCACGCGAGCGAGCTCCGTCTTACCTACACCTGTCGGCCCCATAAAGATAAACGATCCAATCGGCCTTCTCGAATCCGTAATCCCTGACCGTCCTCTTCTAATCGCTTTAGATACCGCCGATACCGCCTCGTCCTGCCCCACAATTGATTCCTTAATATGAGACTCCAGATCTAAAAGCATCTTCATCTCACTCCCATGCACCTTAGACACTGGAATTCCAGTTTTAAGAGACACCGCCGTCGCCAAATTCTCTTCCGTGAGAACTGGTGCTTTGTCTAATTTTTTACCACTTGCCTTTTCAAGTTTCTTAATCTCGTCATTTAGTCTCGACAAATCAGTTTTAATCAAAGCCGCCTTTTCAAAATCTCCCGCTTCTGCTGCCTCGGTAATTTTTTCTTCCAAAGTAGCTTTTTGAATCTTCATTTTTTTGTACTTGCCACCACCTTTTTTGTCTGCAGAGACTCGTGCAATCGCCGAAGCCTCATCAATAATATCAATCACTTTATCCGGCATAAACCGATCATTGATATACCGCCCGCCCATCACAATTGCCGTATTAATAATCTCATCCGGAATCACCACCCCATGATGCGCTTCATAATGTTTTTTAATACCTTTAAGAATCCTAAATGTAATCATCGGTGATGGTTCTTCCACTATCACCGTCTGAAACCGACGAGAAAGTGCCTTGTCTTTTTCGATGCTTTTTCTATATTCATCCAGAGTTGTCGCTCCAATGAGATGCAAAGAGTTGCGTGCTAGAGCCGGTTTCAAAATATTCGCCGCATCCATCGAGCCTTCACTATTCCCCGCTCCGCAAAGAAGATGAATTTCGTCAATAAATAAAAGAATCGTATCATCCGCTACTGCTTCATCAATAATCCCTTTAATCCTTTCTTCAAACTCGCCTCTAAATTTCGTTCCAGCCACCACAGAAGATAAATCCACCTGATAAATCTGCTTACCAATTAAATTTCCTGGTATATTTTGTTCTGCAATCCTCGCGGCCAGCCCCTCCACAATCGCTGTTTTACCTACCCCCGCCTCACCAATGAGCACCGGATTAGACTTGGTTCGCCTAGACAGCACCGTCACTACTCTTTCTATTTCATTTTCTCGTCCAATTACCGTGTCAAGCTTCCCCGCCTTGGCTTCTTCCGTCAAATTTTTACCGTATCTTTTCAAAAATTTCAAATTTGAAGTCTTGATATACTTAGCCTTCTCAGCCTTAGATTTTTCATTCTCAGTCTGTTTTTCCACTAAAGTCTCCACCTCGTCCATCACCTTTTCGATATCCACGCCTTGCTGCTCCAATATCAAAGCCGCCCTAGAATTTGGCTGCGAAACTATCGCATAAAGCACATGTTCTGTCCCAATTACTTTAAGCCCTTCTTCGTTCACAAAATTCTGCGCCATCCGAAGAGTCAGTACCACCGCCTCCGAAAGAGACATCATCGCCATATCCGACCCCGGCACTTCTACCGCCACCTTATTTAGAGCTTTTTCGATTTCCTCTAACGTTACCCCCTCATGACGCAAAATCTCCGCCCCTGTAGAAGTATCAATCGAAAGAATCCCGAGCAAAAGATGCTCTGTTCCCATATATCCGTTATTGTATCTTTTACTATAAAAATCCGCCTTCTGAATCGCAAATTTCGCGTTTTCAGAAAGATGGCTCATTATATCACTAAATTCTGCCTGCATACCTCTGATTATACACAATTAGCACTCAAGTGTCAAGAGTGCTAATTTACTTTTCTTGGGCTTTTTTCTGTTCCTCTAGCACTACTTCATTTGCATGTAGCCACCCCTCTACCGTACCACCATCAAGATATTCACCATCAGTCCTTGCCACTCGCATTACCCCGCCTTTTTTGATATAAGTCGCAAATGGATCCGTAATCATATATTCCTGATCGGTCGGCCCAAACTCATTGTTATGCACATATTCCACAATTTCTTTTAGCATCCTTGGAGACAGAATATACTTACTAATCGAAGTTAAGCCCGTCACTTGCTCTGGCTTTGGTTTTTCAGTGATCTTCGTTACCTTGTTATCTTCTATTGTCAAGGCCCCGCCATTAAGAAGTGCCTCATACGGATGGTCAATCGCAAAAAGTGCCGATTCGTCTGGGTCTTTCACTGCTTCCATCAAAGCCTCCACCGAACTTTTACCATCTGGATTCCAAACAAAATCATCACCCATAAACACCAGTACTGGCTCATCGATTTTGTATTCTTCCACTGCCATTGCTACTGGTACCGCCGTCCCATATTTGGCTGACGGATCCTGTGTAATGTAATGAATTTTTACATTATCCGGCAAAGTTTTGGCCAGTTCCAAACGATCTAATTTACCCCTATCAATCAAATATTGATTAAGTGCCAAATTATCCTTATAAAAAGCCTTCACCTGGCACGGTTCTTGATCCGAAATCACCATATAGATATCTCTTACCCCAGCTTCAATCAATTCTTGTACCGAATAATCCACCAGAGGCCGATTCCCCACCGGCAACATCGATTTTTCAATAATCTTAGT
>CAZFVK010000055.1:0-6332 GCA_964522475.1 uncultured Candidatus Saccharibacteria bacterium
AAGAGCATAAATGAGACTTAGACCAGATTTGTTTGCGTAAAAATTACAACCTAACAACGAAAAAATGCCCCAGCGTAAGCGAATAAAGGCATTTTTTCTTGACTTTATGTTGTAATTTTTACAGGCAAACAAGTCCAAAGCTCTTGAGAAGAGCCTTCTGCTGCTAGTTTAATTGCTTTACCTGGAGCGCATCGAGCTCTACCGGCGTCTCCCGTCCAAACATCGACACCATCACCTTGAGCTTACCCTTGGCGGCGTCAATCTCTGATACCGTACCATCAAAGCCTTTGAATGGTCCATCCGTAATCGAAACTACTTCCCCAATCTCGTACTTTACGGAGAACTTTGGATCTTCCACACCCATCCGCTTTTTAATCTTGGCGATTTCTTTCTCGGACACAGGAGTTGGCTGTGTGCCGGTACCAATGAAGCCAGTTACACCTGGAGTATTACGAATAATATACCAAGTGCCATCTGAGAGCTTCATATTTACTAACACATAACCCTGAAGAATCTTCCGATCTACTACTTTTCTCTTGCCGTTTTTGATTTCGATTTGCTTTTCTTTTGGCACAATTGCTTCAAAAATCTTCCCAGCCATCTCTACACTGCCTACCCGTTGGTTAATTGAGTAAGCTACCTTATCTTCGTAGCCGCTATAAGTCGAAATAGCGTACCATGCCCTAGTGCCATCATATCTGTTTACTGCCATTTTTACTCCTTTAACTCCTTATTTTATAATTAAACTAAATAACCAAGTGAAGAACATATCAAGTAGAGAAATAAACACTACAAATAGAGCCGTGTAAGCCAAAACTGCGAGCACCATCTTCCAGGTAGCTTTGCGATTTGGCCATCTCACCTGGCGAATCTCCCGCCAAGAATTCCTCAAATACCGCCCTAGCGCTACAAACGGACGGAAAAGGATGAAAACCTTCTTAGCCTCAGTCTGCTTATCCGCAGCTTTGACCTTAGCCTCTTTAGCTTTAGCTTCCTTGGCTTTAACCTTTTCGGTCTTTTTATCTTTCAAAACCACTTTTTCCCGAGTAATCGGAGGCTCATCAATATGCCCAGCGGGTTTTTCCTCTCTGGGCTCATCTTTTGCCTTAATCCTAGTGATTTTTGCCATTACCGTTTCTTCTCTTTAACTTCGTTGCGTCCGAGATTTTTCTTGGTCTCCACAAAAAGTACGTGTTTGCGTAAAATTGGATCGTACTTTCTAAGTGAAAGTTTGTCTGGAGTATTCATGGTATTTTTCTTGGTATAGTAAGCTCTTACCCCTGATTCTTCAGACACTAAACCCACTAGTTTTCTCTTCGTATTATTCTTCTTTGCCATAATTATATACTATCTTACCACAAAAACCCCATTATTTCAAGAGGTTTTTTAGATGAAAAAAGGCTCCGAGTGGAGCCTAAAAAATGTAGATAGTTACAATGGTATCCGGGCAGAGCCGCAAGAAAGCATATGGATATTTCTCTCAATTTCTGAGGTAAACGGTCTTCCGCAACGCGGGCAGCTCCAAGTGAGGCACCGGATTTTTAGGTAAATATGTCTCAACAACATCATTTCACCTCCTTCATCTACAAAATCATAAGGTACAATTCGAATTCTACTATCTTTCCTCAAATTTCGCAAGCAAGAGCTTAATGAAGGCTTTGATTTCTCGAAGTCCAAAGGTTTTGTTGGCCGGCATCATAATTTCTTTGTCGCTGATAAACTTGAGATCAGAAATTTGATAATACACCGCTTGAATCAAACTGACAAGCAGTTTTTCGTCTTCGGAGTCAAATTCATACACCTTATCATAGACCTCTCCGTCTGTATCTGGTCGCACAAACAAGATATGTCCCCGCGTTACTTTGTACTTTGAAAAGGTGGGCGAATTATTGAGTAACAGTTTATAGAACAAAAGCTGTAACATATATTTGTACAAAGTCGGCTGACTCTGCCACTTGTCTTTGTAATATTTACCAGTCTTAAAATCATAAATTTCAATCGTCTTTGTTTTATCGTCGATTGCGATATGGTCAATTTTGCCAGTTACGGGTACTCCGTCAATCGCTAGCTTCTCGTATGCCAAGTTTACCTCAGCTTTACCCGACCTTAAAATCGGCGCAAATTCTTTCAAAGCTATCAAAATCTCTTCCGGCCCCTTTTCTCTGATACGGTCTTTTGTTTCTGGCAGCAAATCTTTTTTATCTAATTCCGAAAGATAAAATTCTACCGCTGCCTCATCGGACAAGCCGGAATTAGTCACTTGTTCAAAAGTCGCATGCGCCAAATTCCCCAGTGCCAAAGACTCATCTTCTGGCTCTCTCTCCGCTCTTAATATCGTGTTTTTGAAAAATTCTTCCGGACCAGCATTAACAATATCCACAAAGGAAGTTAGCGCCGAGGCCGACATCCGCCAACCATTCAGTCTCTCTAGATATACAGTATTCATATCCGGTGTAAGTTCTACAAATGGCATCAAATATTTCTGAAGTACCTCCGCCGACTTCTGATTTGCGGAAAATAGCAGAGCGCATGGATTCTCCTCGTCAAACTGAGAAAGCTCATTATCAGAATAGGCTAGTTGCACTTTTTTGTCTGGCAAAAACGGCGAAATCACTTCGATGGCACCATTTTCGAGTTTATTTGTATATTCCTCTAGATATTCTAGTCTCTCTGGTGATTTTCCGGCAAAATCATGTAGTGAATTGGTGATGAATAGCGTCTGTTTTGCTCTAGTCAAAGCTACATAAAGCACTCGAATCCGCTCACTATCAGTAATCCCTGTGTGCCTGATATGAGTCAAATTTTCCGGCAAGGTCAAGAAGTTATTATTGCCTTTACCTTTGCCCCAGCAAGAATGGTCGGCCGACAAAATAAACACGTATTTAAATTCCAGCCCCTTTGCCTTATGCGCTGAGAGAATCTGTACCGCCTCATCCGCATCCCGATAGGGGCTGGTGGTATTAAGCGGCATCTCTGCGAGCATATAATCATCCACCATCTGAATCAAATCTCTAACCCTGAGAGGCTTTTCGCCTACGTGTTTGATCAACTTGGCCTTAAGAGAGGCTAGATTTTCGTAAAAAGAAAACATCTCATAAGGCTCTAGCGTCTCAACTTTCATTTTGGAAGCTATAAAGGACAGTACTAACTCTAGAGGCTCAGTCAGAGACTTTTTAATGAGCTCTGCCAAAAATTCCATTACCACATGAATCTGTTCGGATGTCTTGGTGTCCAAGAGATAATCAAACACCGGTTTATGTGCTGCTCGTGCCTCACCAACCAACTTTACCGCCGTAAGCATTGGTACTTCCAACCAGTCATAGGCAAACACCTCAAGCATTGAAACCGTTGGCTTAGCCTCACGAGAGATTTCATCGACTAACCGAAGAACCGTCAAAATCTCGTGAATTTTTTCATCCTCAAACAAGTTGTCTCGCCTCTCGTAAGCAATTTTGATTTCTGAATGTGCTTTAAGATATGGCAAAAGTGGCATAAAATACTTATGTTTATTAGAAATTACCGCAATTTCACTCTGTTTTACGCCAGATTTGATAAGCTCAGCAATTTTGTCGGCGACATATGCGTATTCTTGGTCCGAAGACAAAAACTCCACTCTATGAATTTGCGATTTTGGAGGGTTTTCAAGATGCGCTTTCAAAGGTTTTTCTCCTACAAAACGGTTTGGCGCCTGGTCAATCACCTGTTTTGAAAAATCCAAAATTTCTTGCGTAGAGCGGTAATTTTCCGTCAAAGTCACCACATGAGCCCCATAATACTCTTGAAAATCCGATAAGTTTGTGGCGTTGGCACCCTGAAATTCGTAAATCGCCTGGTCGTCATCTCCTACCGCCATAATTATCGGCTTTTCATAATCGGTCAACTGCTTCACAATGTTGAGCTGAGACGGGTTGGTATCTTGAAATTCATCCAACATGATAAATTGATAGCGCTCTTTCAGCGTATCTCTAAACCCATCATCCTCTTTCAAAATTCGCCCCGCCTCAATAATCATATCATCAAAATCACAGAGTCCATTCTCTAAAAGATAGGCCTGGTATTTTTCCATTACTTTCGCCAGCGAAGACAATTTTTTGTTAGCCACTCTATCCGCCAAACGGTAGCCACCTCGACCATCTTTTTCAAAATAATCATCTTTCCAGCTTGAAAGTGGGCTAATCTTTTCGGCACTCTCTGCTTCCAGAATAGCACTCTTAAGAGTCCGCGCCATCCCCACAATTATCCGCTCTACCCCTGGTACAATTGGCTCCAGATTTTCGTAATCTTTTAGAATTTCATAGATTGGTAAATAGGCATTTTCGTAAGATTCTTTATACTTCCTCGGTACAATATTCTGGAGTAGTGGTGAAATCGCAGAAGATAACACTTTGGAATCTTCTATATTTTGCTCGGCCACCAGAGAAAGCTCTTTACTTGATAGTCCGGCCGCTTTTGCCTCAGAAATCACACTGACGATGTCTTTTACCTTATCTCCGTACAAAATATCTTTGGCTGGCAGACTATCTCTAATCTCTTTTACAATCTTGAATTGGGTGACTTCGTCAATCGTCGCATCAATTACTCGATCATAATCTGGCGCAAAGTTACGGTACTGTGCTAAAATCTCCTGCCCAAAGGAATGGTAAGTGCTAATATTCACCTTAAGCGCGTCATTTCCAATCGTGGACTTGAGCCGATCTCGCATATTCGACGCCCCCGACTCAGTAAAAGTCAAGCACAAAATATTTGAAGCGTTAGCATCAGTTTTTTTCAAAATATAAGCTACTTTTTCGGATAAAAGCTGAGTTTTGCCAGTGCCCGGACCCGCCAAAACCAAAAGTGGCCCCGCCAAATATTCCACCGCTTCTTTTTGCTTCTCGTTTAGCCCCATTTGCTCTCCTTTCTCTTAAAACTGTCTGCTAAAACCTTATTCAAGCGCCTGCCATTTTCCCGCGCCTTTGTTCAGACTTTTGCTAGTTTCTACCAAGGTCAGGAGCTTTACGCAGGTTTCCGGCACTTTAATTTCGCCTCGCTTTACCTTAAGAAGAGCCGTAATTCCCTCCACCGTCTTTTGTGGTAAAGCGTGTGGGTCTTTTCTTAAAATCAATCCAAACTCATAATTCCTAGACGGCAACGCACAAGTGAGCCTCAGATCTCCCACTCCACAAGCCAAATTCACCGTCCTAGGGTCCGCCCCGTTAACAGATAACAGTGCCCTCATCTCTTCCGCTGCCTCTGCTAAATATTGTTCATGCTTCGCTGTGCCGGGTTTAAGTCCCAAGATTCCCGCGTAGAGCGCATAGATATTTTTTAGCGCCCCGCACATCAGAACCCCCTTTTTGTCAGAAGTATTGTCAAAAGTCAAAAAATCCGTTTCAAACAGCTCCACTACCCGATCATCAGTAGTAGTCAGATGTGTTTCCTTGCCTGCCTTGATATCCACCGCAAATCCCGGCCCTGATAGTACCATATAATCTGAAAAATCTTTAAAATTATGATCGTCCAAAAACCCTTTGGTTGCTACAATCAAAGGTTTGTCTTTCGGTAGATATGGCAAAAGATGAGGAGCGGCTAAAGACGGTACTGCCAGCACTATATATTTTACTTTGAGTAGCACATCCGAGAGCTTCTCTTTTTCGAGTTTAGAATCGTAATAATCAATATCATAGCCTTTGTCAGCCAAAATTCCTCCGAGCGCTGTTCCAAAAGCCCCCGCACCTAAAATTGCAATTTTCATGCTATAATTATAACATGACTGAGCAAAATTGGGTGTATTCAGATATCGTCAAAGAGCATTTTTTGAACCCCCGCAATTTTCTCATGGGCGACGAGTCCAAATTTAAGTATGATACTTGTGGCATTGTCGGCAACCCTATCTGCGGCGACCAAATGAAAATGTATTTAAAAATCGACCGAAAAACCGATAAAATCCTGGACATCAAATGGAAAACTTACGGCTGCGCCTCTGCTATTGCCTCTACTTCCGCCCTTTCTGAGATGGCCAAAGGAAAGACCTTAGATGAAGCTCTCAAAATCTCCGCCAAGGATATCGACGATTATCTTGGGACTCTGCCTAAGCACAAATTCCACTGTTCTATCCTCGGCCACGACGCTCTAAGAGATGCCATCGAAAGGTATCGTGCTAACACCCTGAAGTCTACTAATGATTCCCGGTAGCACCGCCATCACTTTTTCTACATCCTCCATTGTATTATCTATTCCAAAAGAAAACCTAATCGAAGAATGTGCCACCTCGGCGTCCCCAGTTTTTGCCATCAAGACGTGTGAGGGTTTAATATCGCCAGCCGCACAGGCCGAACCAGTAGAAACAATAA
>CAZFVK010000056.1:0-6049 GCA_964522475.1 uncultured Candidatus Saccharibacteria bacterium
TTACGGGCCCTACCCAGAACCTACTATTCATTGAACCAAAAGTTACGCCAACCACAAAGATACACTAGCACAGCTATAGATAGAAATCAACCCCCTACCCCCAGTAAACCGCAACATAAGTGTTTTGTTCTCTGTTGTTTTTAGTTTAATACTTCTGCCTATAGTAAGCCTAGGCGGTTTCTCTCCCCACCATCCTTCAAGAACTCTGTGTCATAGTGAATGTATTAAGAGCTTGATACTTTAGCGGATGTAGAGGCCATACTAGGAGGCCTGGATACACCGCACGTAGAACCCACCGAGGCGGTTGTAGTTGTTAGTGTATAGACCATTGCTGCTATAACCAAGGTAATAGCGGCTTGCGCCATTATATACTGTAGAACCCCACCAATAACCGTGCGTACTTTCAACAAATAGCGAACCATTACCATAACGCCCACCAGGGACTGGAGAAAAATCAGAAATATAAACCTTACTGGCAATATTTGGCCCTATGCTACGAGTTTGATCATCACTAGGCAAAGTCCAGCCTTTTGGGCAGATGGATTGAGTTGCTGTAGTCGTCTTGTTCGTTAGAATATAAAAAATAAACCCCTTTGGGGTTTGTTTTTTGTATTCTGGCGGACACGACGAGACTCGAACTCGCGACCTCTGCCGTGACAGGGCAGCGCTCTAACCAACTGAGCTACGTGTCCATATATATAATATACTGTATATATTATATACCATTTTCCTAAAAATCACAAGTCTAAACCGTGTTCTATACTGTAGGGATAGTAAAGGCAGAGGCGTCGGTAGGTGTGGTTGGAGTGGGCTCGGATGGAGCGGCAGTAGTAGGGGGCAAGCTAGAAGGGGCCGGAACTGGCATCGGCGAATTAATGTCAACCGGTGGAGCTGGTGGCGGTGGCAGAATATCACTAGTGGTTTGACCATAATTGATATCTGGCATGCTACTGACTTCTGGGGCGGAGACTGTTGGAGCGGTAGCAGCAGCAGGGTTAGAAACTGGCGGCAAAGAGCTTGTCATATTGTTAGAATCGGCGGGCGCAGCAGAAGTAGCAGGTTCTTTTAAGGCGTCCGTGAGCATTTGACTGTATTTGCTAGTGGCATCAGCAAATTCTTCAGTAGGTGCAGTTGAAGGAGTGGTTTCTAAGGTAGGAGTAGGTTCTGAAACGGTTACAGCTTCTGGAGTAGAAGTGGTCTCTGGAGCAGAAGCAACTTCTGGGGTAGCAGCCGAATCAGCTCCCGTATCAGATAAACTAGCCTCGGTGGCTTTGAGTTCATCTAGAAGCGCTGTGCTTGCTTCTTCTTTGGGCTCCTCAGGTTTTTCTGCTTCAGGCTCTTTTGATTCTTCCGGTTCTTCAGTTTTTTCAGTTTCTTCGGGTTCTTCAGTTTTTTCAGTTTCTTCGGGTTCTTCAGAAGGCTCGCTAGAAGTTTCTTCGGAAGAATCGTCGTTCCCATGAGAAATTTGAAGAGAGGTGCCGTCTTCTGAGATTCCTTCTTTTGGCTCATCGGTAGGCTCAAAAGAAATAGAAACGTCATCTATATCACTAATAGCAGCGTTTGATTCGGCGTCTTTTTTGATGTGAGAATCCGAAAAAGCAAAGAATTGGTTGTCTAGATCGTCCGAGATATTGGCGGCAACGAGCTGTTGATCGGCGCCAGCGTCCATAAGCTTAGAAGCAGTCTGCATGGTGGAAGAAGCGGTGTTGGCACGAGAGAAACGATCCGTAGCAGCAACGATACCGGTAAGGAGTGCGGTAGCTTCTTCGGCGTCGATTTTGGTACCGCCATCAGCACTCAAGAGTAAGTTGGCAACCATTTCAGAAACAGAGCTAGAGAATTTGTTGCTCCATTCGATTTCGCCAAATTTGCCAGGGTTGCCAGCAGTGATATTGACTATGGTAGCATCGTGCATGATAGTACCGTATTCGCGGAGGGCGGGATCTAGATCTACGCCATTAGTAACATTGAGAGCTAAAACTAGGTCAATATTATATTCGCCATAAGAAAAGCCAAGGTCCTCGGAGACGATACGATCTTTGTATGGGGTGATGTAAATTTTGACGGCGTCACCATCTAGCTTGTAACGAAGGTGATCGGCTTTGTCTTTGTTTAAAGTGATGACAAAATCCTGCATCACGTCGGTATCTTTTTCAAAAATATCTTCGGGTTTTAAGAATTGCAAAGCGCTAGGGATATCACCAGAGTAGACGGCGACAGCGTGTTTGTTTAGACGACCTAAGAATAGCGAAAGCGCAATAGCAGCAGAAAGTTCATCCACAGAAGGATCGCTAGAAAGAGCGACTACGATATTACGTGAATTAGCGATTTTTTCGGCAACAGAAGCCATGACCTCATTGGAAGCTTTGACAGCTTCGGCAATCTGCTCAGGAGTCATTTCAAGAGTTTCGGTTTCTTCGCTTGATTCTTCCTCTTCTTCGGGTTCATTCGGGTCTTCTATAGGGGTAGGGTTGGCCGGAAGATCGGGATCAATATAAGCGCTCGGGGTAGCATATTCGATATCCTCGAGAGATGGGATTTTGAGATTGGGATCAATATCTTCCATACCGAGATCTGTGCTCGCTTCGGCGCTAGTATCGGTAGCGGATGAATCGGTTTGATCCGCAGGATTGTTTGTAGATGTTTGATCGTCTTCTGGCATCTGAACCTTTCTTTTTTTATTATATTAGCATAAGTTTTTTAAAAAAGCAACTTTGTGAGTAGAATTTTGCCCCTTTACTTTTTGGGGCAAAAGAGGTATAATAATGGGGAGTTATTAATTTTTAATCTATAGGAAATATTAGAAAAATGCCGATTATCAAATCTGCGAAGAAAGCTGCTAGACAGGCCTCAAAGCGTACCGCTCATAATGTGGAGATTAAGAAGAATATCAAAGCTGCGGTAAAAGCTTTTAAGGCAAAACCATCTGCCAAAACTCTTTCTGCGGCACAGTCCGAATATGACAAAGCAGTCAAGAAAGACCTTCTAAAGAAAAACACTGCTGCTCGGAGAAAAGCTCAGCTTCACGCCTTTGCTAAGAGTAAAAAAGTAAAGTTAGCTTAATTTTAAAAGAAATGATTCCACCAAAAGCCAGGGGGCGATTTTGGTGGATTTTAGTCTGATATCTAGTTTGCTCAAGCTTCTCAAGGCTTGTTTTTCTTTTGTTCCCTGATTTTTTTGATAATCTTTGAGCGCTTGGGACACGAGGAGGCCGGTAAATCTGATTGGATCTTCGTCTAGTTCGATTTTTTTTAGCATTGCTACGGCCTTTTTGCCGTCTCTTTTGGCAACATTATAAATATTATATACTTCCCTAAAGTCAACCTTGGGCGGGAGCTTGAATTCTTTGATTTCTATTTTGTCTTTGATTTCTTTGAAAGTGGTGGTGCGTTTGTCCAATTTGGTTTCTAGCAAAACAATATCATGTTTGGTATCTAAGAATTTGGAAAGTTCTGGGTAAATGCTAGAATTGGCGGTAAAATCCCTGAGAAGAATTTTGCGGTGAGAGTCAAAAAGAGTGGTACCTTTAAAAATCGGAGTGAGGTCTTTTGGGGTGAGATCCGCGCAGTCAATCACCTCGTAGTTTTCGCCGAGCTCGCGTTTGATTTCTTGACTAGCTCTGATACGGTCGTCGCCGGTAAAAATCTTGATCATAATTTCTCCTTTTGGCAGTATGGACAAAAATGGGTTCCTCGGCCAGCCACTCTAATCTTCTTAATCTCAGTGCCACAGGCTGGACAGGGCTGGCCGGTTTTATTGAAAACTTGGGCGAATTTGTCGAGATAGTCGCCACGGGTGCCGTCAGCTTTGACGTAATCTTTCATAGTGGAGCCACCAGAGGCGATAGATTTCTCCATGACGGTTTTGGCGGAATCTAGCAACTTTATAGCTACTTGTTTGGTGAGATTGCCAGATTTGGTGGCAGGGTGGATTTTTGACATAAAAAGACTTTCGTCGGCGTAGATATTGCCAAGACCGCAAATAATAGTCTGGTCCAAAATCACAGCTTTGATGGGGGAATTTTTATGCTTTTGTAGCTTCTCATAAAAATCTGCTGGATTTTCGCTCCAAGGCTCGGGAGCGAGTTTTTTGATAAAATCATCTTGTTCTACTGCTTGTGTTTCTAAGATTTTGATGAAGCCAAATTTGCGCTGGTCGTTGAAATAGAGGGTCCCGTCTTCTAATTCTATAATTACCCTGGTTTGTTTGTTGGGAAGTTCGGCTACAAAATTTTCGCTGGGATGGCCGGCGGCAAAACGTTCTTTTTTGGCATTTTTATCATCATAAATTAGCTGGCCGGTCATACGCAAATGAATCATGAGAGATTTTCCGTTGTTTAAATCGATCACAAGAGCCTTGCCAAAACGACGGAGATTTTTGATAATTTGGCCTTTAACCTCTTCTGGGTTGCCAATAAAAGATTTGTCGCACAGGATTTCTATGTTTTTGATTTTTTGTTTGATGATAAATTTGGACAGCCCACGCTTGATTGTTTCTACTTCTGGGAGCTCAGGCATGTATTTGATCCTCCAGGTAATCATTGGTGAAACTTTCGCACATATCTTCGAGGAGATTATCCAAAGCCTCTTTGGTATAAAAAATGTATTCGTCGTTTTTGATGCTGTCGTTTAAATCGGCACGTTTCAAAATAGAGAGGGCGTCTAGGATGTCATCACTCGTGATTTCTACCGCGCTGATATTGCTGGCAACTTTGGCGATTTTTTCGGCTTCTTCTCTAGTGATGTCTACTGTATGGTGATAGTTAGTGTCGTAAAGCCAGAAATCATGGTGTTTGATATCGCGTTTTTCGTCTTCGGATTTTTCGCTAAAGACGTGGCGTTTGATATTGCGATAAAAGTCATAATTAAAGAATCCGTCAGTGTAAAGATGAAAAAGATAACCGAGATAAATGGGGTCTTTTTCGTCTATTTTTGGCTTATTTTCGGCATAAAAGTTGAGGGAGGATTTTTGATCGTAAGCGTAGTGAGTTTCGTGATGAGGTTTAACGATGTTGGGACTATTAATGTAACCATTATTGATATCTGGGATAATACAACCAACCAAAAATTCTTGACGCTTCTCTCCCGTCAATTTTAATTTGTCGGCAATACGATTGCCCGCTTCTAGATGTATGTTCCAACTCGGCATAACAAAAATATGGTACGATACAATCATACCATATTTTTGTGCTTTGGGCTAGTGAGCGTAGGCGATGTTTTGTTCCATAGCCTGAGCTTCGAGAGCGGCGAGGCGCTCGGCGTCGTCGATAGCGGAATTGACAGAATGCTTGACGCGGGCGGCTTCTTCGGCTTTTTTGGCATCGTTCCAGCGGTCTAGCGTTCCGACTAAGTAGCCAGTGATGCGGCGGAGACGCTCAAATTTGCCTTCGTCAAAATATTCAGCATGAGCGTTGAAATATTCGGCGGCGGTTTTTTCGTCGGCGTGTTTTTCGATGAGTTTGACACCAATCTCTACTAGACAAGAAACATGCATGGTCTCGTATTGGTTAAACTCTTCGACAGCTTCTTTGATTTCCTTTTCGGGGATTTTGGCGTATTTATTTAAAGATTTAGTGAGCCGGGCGAGGCCGAAGTTTTCGGCGTCGTTTGGATTTTTGTAAATGATTTTTTTCATGGCTTAAATTCCTTCTTCGTGATTTAATTTGTTGTTATAAGTATACCTGCTATTTATTATAAGCGCTATATATGGTGGTGTCAAGGACTTTTTGGACACTAAATGTGGATTTTGTGGCCTAATGGATTTAAATAACATATTTTCCTCAATAGATGAAATCTCGCCAAGATAATTTTTACAACGCTAGGCTGGTTTTTGGCTCTGTAACAAGTTCAGAGTCCAAAAACCGTAGCGTTGTGAAAATTATATGGGAGATTTCATATTATTTCGGATAAATAGTTATTTAAATCCTATGACTACTTGCCGTCAGTTCTCGTTGCTACACTCGGCGTCATATCCTGCATGTAGGTTAAGTCTGACACATCTCTAGTTTGGGCTTTTCTTTTCTAAAGAAAAGTCCCAACGAAAGTCCCAT
>CAZFVK010000057.1:0-5570 GCA_964522475.1 uncultured Candidatus Saccharibacteria bacterium
CGGCCGGCCGGTTTCGATTGACACGCCGCGCCTGGATATGATATAAAAGATAAGCTGGTTTCAAAAATCAGTCTCATATGGAGGGTTACCGAAGCGGGAACGTTTGCGAGCGCCGCCGGGGGCGGATTAAGCGAGCAAAAAGGAGTGGCAGCGGTCGAAATCTTGCGAGCGAAAAGCGAGCAGAAGATTTCGGGTACCGCAACAGGACATAACGGGGCGGCTCCGCCCACACAATTCTATATCGTCGTTACCTCCCGAAAGGGAGTTGACATACATGGAGGGTTACCGAAGCGGTCATAACGGGGCGGTCTTGAAAACCGTGGGGTGAAAAGGAACGCCCGATCCCGCAACGGCGCATGAACTCTGGCCTTTTTGCAGTGCGCCGGTTCCGGTTTCCGTCCGTATCTAAGAGAAAATCTAAGACAATTGAACAACACGGAGATGTACCCAAGGGGTTGAAGGGTCCGGTCTTGAAAACCGGGAGGTTGGGAAACCAACGCGGGGGTTCAAATCCCTCCATCTCCGCCAAACGCACGGTGATTGAAACCAATCGCCGTGCGTTTTCTTTGCTTTTCATTTGGTGTTGATATATACTGTTTGTACAAAGCCGATATCAAGCAAGGAAGTGCTGTTCGTGGAATTAATCCTCATTGTCGTAATATTATTGGCTCTAATTTTATTGCTGTTCTCGGTAGTTAGGGCAGTTTCCCATTCTAATTCTAATAACAGTAATTCAGCATCAGAAGGCCTGGGTGAGCGGCATACAGTGTATCGATCCAGCGGTTCAAAAGGCTTTGCTTCCATTACCTATACCGGTGACGTTCGATATTTGGATGGGAAGCCAATCCAAACAACTGATGAATTTGAACGCTGGCGTGTGGTTAACAGTCAAGCATTTGCAATTAGGGATCACTTAAGATTTCTGCAGCAGCGTATTGTGGATCCTTCTGAGCCAAAGGCTGCTCAATATTACGACGAATGGAAGCAGCGGTACAAAGCATACAGACAGCTTGTTGTACGCCACAAGCTATGGAACATGGTTGTAGATATAAATGAACCATTTATTGAGTCTGATCGGCAATTACAGACCGAGAAGGCTTTTCTTTCCAAATTAGAGCATTCCTATGAAGCGTCAATAGCAGATAGAGAAGTTTATATGTTGTGTGAGTATGAAAATCATCTGATAGAAACAGAAATAGTCAACTACCTAAACTCGTGCCCACGAAAAAAAGCCAAAAAGAAAACGCTGGTTGCGGCTCTATCAAATGGCGATATAGCGAAACGCAAGCTGATTAACAGGCGTTATCATTCACTATTGCTTCGTGGGATAATAGGTGAAAAAAAGGATGAAAACAGCAATACTATTACACGAATAATCATCAGGCGTAATGCTAAATCTGATCTGGACAGTCAAGGATCACAGTTAGCAGCATCACAATACAAGCCATCTTTTTATGAAAATATATATTCCCGAACTGTTTTAAAGGCTAAAATGACTGTAGGATTGCCGCTCAATGTGGATAAAAGCAAAAACACATGCCATTTTATCAGTCAAACAGATGGCCGTGAATATCTGACATCTTTGGAGCAATGTACTTGCCCAGCATTTTGTAATCGCCCAGATGAGCCATGCAAGCACATGGTTGCTTTAGCGGCCTATCTCGGCTATTATCAATATAAAGATTGAGAGATCATCAATGCGTAGAGATTATCTATGCGTGTAGATACTGTCTCTGATAATTGACCACGCAACCGCCACACATGCCCATAAGCGCGCAAAACCGTCCTGGATATGGGGTTACACACCCCGGTCAGGAATATAAACGCAACACAGCGCAGATTTGCGGCCCAAATCCCGCCTTCTCGCCGACGGCTGTACAAACGAAAACGCCCGCGCACCGGTCCAAGATTCAGGGCCGGTGCGCGGCGCGTTTCAGAGATATTCGAAGGTAGGGCGATCAGGTTTTCTCGAACAAACAGATTCTGATTGTTTCTGTTCTTACCCAAGATAGACGTTGTTATTGTGCCACTCAATAAAATGTGAGTCTGGACGCTGAAGTGCTGATTCCGGTAGAATAAGGATTTGCTGGCCGTGATACTTGTAGTAGTCCCTTCCATTGCCGTAATCATCGTGAAGGCGGCGGCTAACTTCTACTCGGTAATCATTTGTCAGGGTAATATACCCACCATCAAAAAGTGTGTGGAAATCCGACTTGAGTAGCAGACCATTTGTCACCTGATGAGGACCGTTTTCCGAATATGGCATTATATGTGCTGCTTCGAGGACAGGGAGTGTCTTTTCGCCAGTTATCGCACAACGTCGTTGATACGCATCTGTGACAGCAACCCTAAAGGCGCCTTGCCCAAGTCTGTGCTTAACAACAGACTCAGCATAACGTCGCTCATCTGTCTCTGCCTCTATGACCTCTGGAGCCCGAATCGAACGTGGAATCCGATCTTGAATCTCACGAAAGAGCCGTTTACCTGCTTCTGTCTCCGTGGAATAGAGTTTTCCTTTTACAATGTGAGGGCTCCAATCCGGAACAGGAAGCCAATCGGATTCCTCAAACCAAAATGGAGCTGTAAGAACGGTACATCCGATTTGTGATGTCTCTGAGATGTTATTCCTCCCACGGTATTTTTCAATCCGCTTTATGAGCTCAGCGTAGGACGTTGTTCCGTTCTTCCGTCCAAAAGCATCCCATGCTAAAAAAGGAGGCAACTGTGTGTAACGGACAAAGAACCCGCCACCAACGATCATGTTGTATGGATAATGGAGCTTGAACAAAAACAGCTCATTTTCTTTTAATGCTTTAAAAGGCGATGCACCAGGGTTCCAGAAATTAACTTCATCAGCTTTTTCTTTCTTGAGCTGTTCGTACCAGTTTTTATCTGTTACGCCAATATAAATATTCAAACAGCTTCGCCTCCCACTATCCCTCATTTCAAACTAAACTCAAAACTACGCGCATTATAACACATTCCCTCCAAAACATCTACGACATTTAAATTCATTGTTCAGCTTGAAATTCGTAAGTTCGGCGGAGAATCTAAAAGTCCAACACTTGCCGCTATTTGCGAAAAATTATCTGGGATGTGTTTACCCACCCAACAACAAAAACGCGACACAGGGCGAATTTACGGCCCAAACGCCGCCTTTTTGTCCAGCTTTCCGCGGCTGCACAAATGAAAAAAGCCCGCGCACCGACCTCGGATTTGAGGCCGGTGCGCGGTACTCTTATGATCGCTTTTCAGAACAATCTAAAGTACAACTTTGGATTTGACGTGACTATTACAAAACGGTTACGCTCAACTCGTGGCTGCGTGTTATCATATATGATAACATTACTCACCGTTCATGCCCTCTCGTTTTCTGCCGGAGATACCCTTCGATCAGGGCTTTGTACGCCTCGCCGCGAGGCTGGGCCAGACGCTTGGCTGCGGAGGCATAGGCGATAATCTCCACCTTGACACAGTATTGTCGACCGCCGATCTTGGCGCCGTGGAGCGTGCCGGCGCGGATTTGCTCATGGATACGCTGGGGATTGACGCTGATGAGCCGCGCCGCCTCCTGCGTAGAAAGCGCATCGGGCAGCGCCTCCCATAGCAGAAGAAGGTAGTTTTGAAAGCTCTCGCTGTCGATAACGATCCTTTCCTTCGGCGGGTGCTTCCCGGAAGAGCACCCGCTGTTGAACAGTCCGGTCAGCTCCGACAGGAAATCCGGCTCGGTATCCATCCGTCGTTTGAACGCCCGCGCGTCCTTCACGCGGATGCGATACTTATACGTAGCATGTCCTGTGTTCTCGTGCGGGATGTAATCGTGATCCATCAGGTATTTCATCTTCCGCGTGGAGATATGCAGGTAGCGGCAGAGCTCGCTCCCGCTCATGGTCTCGTCTTTCATAATGCCACCAAGCACATGAGCCGCCCCGACCGGGACGGCTCATGTCTGTTCCTTTCTGAAAATATCGGAGATCACATCGGCGCTGCTCTGCTTGGCAGACTTGTCCAGGTGCGCGTATATGTTGGCGGTGGTACTGATGGTGGAGTGACCGAGGAAGTTGGAGACGTTGATGAGCGGCACCTCCTTGTTCAGCAGGACGCTGGCAAAGGTGTGGCGCAGGTCGTGGAAGCGGATGCGCCGCAGGCCCAGCTTGTCCAGCAGGTAGCGGTAGTGCTCCGTCACGAAGTTCGGGCGCAGCAGGTTTCCAAGCTCGTCGGTGCAGACATAGTCGTCCCAATCCCGGTTGTAGCTTCCGCGAAAGATCTTCCGGTTGATCTCCTGCTTGGCGCGGATCGTCTCCAGCATCTCGAACACCGGATCTGGGATCGGCAGGGTACGGCGGCTGGATTTGTTTTTCATCTCCTCGATGGCGCGGAGCACTGGCTTGCCGTCGACCTTCTCCTCGATGATCTTGGTATCCAGCAGCACGGTGCGGCTGTCCATGTCGATCCGCGACCAGCGGACGCCCAGCGCCTCGCTGCGGCGCAGGCCCATGCCGCCCGCAAGGACGACGCAGGGCCAGATGGGATCGCTGCGGCAGAGCTCGAAGAGCGCCACCAGCTCGTCCTCCGAATAGTGCTCGCCGTGGAAGTCGCTTTTCTTTGGGCGCTCCACCCGGTCGAAGGGATTGGCGTCCAGCAGCTCGTCCTTGAAGGCCTGCTGGAAGGCGCTGTGCAGCAGCGTGTGGTAGTGGATCACGCTTCCGGTTTTCAGTCCCTCTTTGGCCAGCCACTTGTAGAAGGCCTCGTTATCCTTCGGCGTGATGCTCTCCACCGTCAGCCTCGGCCTGGCACTGAAGTAGCTTTTGATCCGGCTGTTGATCATCTGGTGATAGCCCTCATAGGTGCTGACCTGCAGCCGCGGCTTCACCTTTTCCAGATACGTGCAGAGGAAAGGATGGATCGGTATGTCCGCGTCCGGCCGTCCGCCGCGGGCCAGACGCCTGTTGTACTCCTCCTCGTAGGCTGTGACTACCTTTCGGAAGGCCTTGTTGATCTGCGTCTGGCTGGCTCCCTCGGCGAGACCGAGGGAGCGCCATACCGATTTTGTCTTTCCGTTTTCCTTCGCCTGGATCACGGCGTAGAGGCGTCCGTTCTTTTTCTGCACGCTGGCGGCGAGCGTGTTTTTCTGTGCCATTGTTCACTGCTCCTTTCTGCTCGTTATCGGCAGCACGAACAATACCGCAAGAGCGTTGGGAAGTCTATGCTTCTCGGGAAGAGTTATCAGAAAGAACATATCTTTTTTCGTTCTTCTTTTCCGTGCTGCGGAGGAAATCGATCAGAGCTCCTTTCGCAACGCGGTACTCCCTGCCGACGCGCACGGCCGGGATCGCGTCGGCGCGGATCAGCTTGTACACAGTTTTCACATTCACCCGCAGCGCCTCGGCTGTCTCCACGGCGCTGAGCGCATCGGGCAGATCCCGAAACCGTTTTGCATATTCTTTTTTGGTCATTCAGAATCCTCCTATGAATCATTTTATTTGGAATAATCGGTCGAGAATTGCTCTCATAATTCTGACCCCGTCAAAAAGCTCGAAACCACGGGCTTTTTCGGATATGGTCTGCAA
>CAZFVK010000058.1:0-5558 GCA_964522475.1 uncultured Candidatus Saccharibacteria bacterium
GTCTTATCAGCCAATTTATCACTGGGTTTTTTCTCTTTTGCCATTAATACACTCCTAACTTCCCCCCATTATAACACACTAGCCTCTCTTGATAAAGAGGTTTTTGAGGCTTCTTTTCTGGCGATGTGGCTGCATTTCTAGTTTATAACGCCGAATCTGCCCCGTCACCTTAGCCTCCACCAGATCCACCCCAGCAAAGATATTCGAACACTCATCTTTCGCGGCAATTACCTTACCACCCGGAATTTCCATCGCCACCGAAATCTCATATTTATCTCCCTTGCCCTTACCAATTTCCGTCACAATCACCTTCGCTACCACGTCTTTTTTGGACCCCCTGGGGAGATATCGATCAAGTTTCCCAATCCGTTTTTCTACATACCGCTTTAGCCCATCCTCTACTTTATAGTCATTGCCGGTAATTTCAATTTTTTCTATCATAATCCTCCTTTTTATAAACTATAATTCTGTTTTTCCACCGAG
Source organism: uncultured Candidatus Saccharibacteria bacterium (assembly GCA_964522475.1). Classification (GTDB taxonomy): domain Bacteria; phylum Patescibacteriota; class Saccharimonadia; order Saccharimonadales; family Saccharimonadaceae; genus Nanosyncoccus. The sequence continues at coordinate 484 of CAZFVK010000058.1, forward strand.
ATAGGCTTGTAAAACCTTAGGTACAGCCAATTTACCACCCGGATTGGCATAATTTTCCAAAATCACCACCAGCGCTCTCGCCAGAGGTATTGCCGTCCCGTTCAGGGTATGAACAAACTCTACTGAGCCATCTTTTCTTCGTACTCTCACATTACAAGCTCTCGCCTGAAAATCCGTACAGTTTGAACACGAAGTAATCTCCTGATACTTCTGATTTACTGGTGACCAATATTCCATATCGTATTTTTTGGCCGCTGGTGCACCAAGGTCACCCGCCGCAATATTTATTACATGATACGGTATCTCTAGCCCCTGCCAAATTTCCTCTTCAATTTCCAAAATTTTCTCGTGAATTTCCTTCGATTGCTCTGGCAAACAAAAAGCATACATCTCTAGCTTATTAAACTGATGAACCCTGAATAGCCCTCTCGTATACTTGCCATACGCCCCCGCCTCTTTTCTAAAACACGGTGAATACCCCGCATAAAACATCGGTAGCTGTTCTTCGTTCAAAATCTCATCCATGTGATAACCAGTTAAAGGCATTTCCGCCGTCGCAATCATCGCGAGGTCCTCACCCTCAATAAAATACTCATCTGACTGCTCAGAACTCCTCGGATTAAACCCACATCCCTCAAGTACTCTAGACGACACCATATCTGGCACCGTCATATAGGTAAACCCATGCTCTAAGACCTTAGAAAGTCCGTATTGTAAAAGCGCATTTTCAAGCAGCGCCAAATCCCCTTTTAGATAATAGAATTTATTCCCCGCTACCTTCGCCCCTCTCTCAAAATCCAGCCACCCACGGCTCGTCGCATAATCCAAATGATCCGCCCCTGTTTCGTGATTTTTGCCCCACTTTTTTACTTCCACCGAACATTCTTCACCCCCTAGCGGCACATCGTCAAAAATTACATTCGGAATTTTCTTCAAAAGCTCATTCACCTCTGTTTCGATAGATGAAAGCGCCTTTTCTTTTTCCGCCAATTCCTCCTTAATCTTTTTGCCTTCAGCAATCAAATCAGGAGAAGGCTTACCACCCTTCATCTTACCTGCCACCTCATTACGCCGCGCCCTAAGAGCCTCTACTTCAGCTAAAACCTCTTTTCTCTTGTCATCCAACTCCAATACCTCTGGAACGTTGATTTTATAACCTTTTTCTTTAGTTGATTTTTCTACGAGCTCAAGATTTTCTCGGATAAACTTCACATCTAACATGACTTCATTATATCATAATATAAACAAAAAATAATTCCAATTCTTAGCCTCTTGCGTGAGCACGGCTATAAATTAGAATTATTTTTGTTTCATTATTTTATAGTAATCATCTAGATGTAAATCCGAAGGTCTTAAATTTGCATATTCTTCTGGGATATTAGAAATATTGTGTTTAAGTTTTTTCCGAGGATTTTTAAACGCTTTTTTAATAAAGTCCATCAGTTCATCAGGGTATTTTGCCCCATCCTTAAATGGTTTTAAGATGAGAACCTGCGAATCCACCTTTGGCGCCGGCTCAAACTCGGATCTAGAAACCACCGGCCCAAGCTCGGCCTCCGCCCTGTTTTTTACAAACAGCGACAGAACCGACTCTTTTTCATCGCAAATTCGCTCCGCTACTTGCTTTTGCATCAAAAGCACAATCCTCTCTGGTAAATTTGGAGTAGTCAAAAGCTTCTCTATAATCGGACTCGTAATATAATACGGAATATTCCCCGCCACCGAATACGGACTAGGGATAGTAGAAAAATCAAATTTCAGAATATCCGCATTCACCACCTCTAATTTTGTCCCTGGGAAACTCTTCGGCAAATTCGCCGCGAGTTTAGCATCAAATTCCACAGAAACCACTGCGTCAAAGCGTTTCAGAAGAGAAGCGGTCAAAGTGCCTAGTCCCGGCCCTATCTCCACACAAAGGCTAGTAGAAGCGTCAGAAGCCGCCAAATCGGCAATTTTATCAAGAATTGCTCTATTATACAGCCAATGCTGCCCCAAAGACTTATCTACCATCGTGGTTGGTCCAGTCCGTCGCAAGGTCAAATTGCTCCGCATTAGAAGCCGCAAATCCACCCGTATCATAGACTTTTCCCGGACCAAGCGAAGTTTCTACTACTGAGCACCTTGGATATCTCGACAAATTCGCTGCCACTAATACATACCCCTCAGCATCCACCTTCGCCCCATCCGCACGCACACTATAAGTCGGTTCCACTCCACAGAGACGCGCAGCATTTTGCATCACCAGAGACATCGGCAGATCATAATAAGTCTCTTTTCTAGTAACCTTCGTACCGTCACCCTTGGTAGCAGTATAGACATTCGCCCCCATCGATGCCGTAAGTGGTCTTCTCTGAATCTCACTTACCCCCACCGCTACTATCCTGTCTACCGGCTCTCTCGTCACCGACTCCGAAAGAAGCGTCCTAGAAGCCTCCACCCCATCTATATAAAGAACTTCGTAGCTAGCAACTTTAAGTCCCACCTCGCCAAGCTGTCTAACCTCTTTTTGTCCCGGTGCCAAATTGTAGTCTTTCTCTTCTATCTCTTTAAACGGAATTTCAGTCTCTACCGTCACTGTTCTACCACCGTTACGCGTCAGTTCATACAAAGTCGCCACCCCTGTTTCAAGGAAGTTCGGATTTTCTACCAATTTGATTTCATCTCCATCATACACCGTAAATCCGGCGTCTTCCATGATTTTACGTGGGTCCGTGCTCGCCGTCATCAAATATTTTTCAATCAAACCTACTTTCACTAGAGCCGGTCGTGCCCGATAAATGTTAATAAAGAAATTATCCCTGTTAATCTTAGCAGCAAGCCCCGGTTCCACAATATCCCCCGAAGAAATCTCGTATCCAGCCTTATCTAATGCCTCTTTTACTGTTCTCGCATTGGTTTTTACGGTTAGCTTAGTTCCATCATCATAAAAAGTCACAAAATGCTCTTCCGTATCTTCAAATACAGTATCTTCACCCTCAGCATAAGTGTTTACTAGGGTATTTTTTGCCATCGTGGTCCCAAAAATAAAAGAAATCAAAAAGACCATCAAAAGAAACATAGCCTTATTTAATCCACGTTTTAGCTTCATACCCCAATTATACCACACTTTTGGTTAAAAATAAACCCGTTTATGCCTATTCATGACCAATACACGGGTTTATCCATTAATTTCTAGGTGAAAATATAGCCAAAGTAACTCGACACTCTCACCGCCTACCTCATTCGTTCTAGCCTCTCTCAACGTCAGATCGTGGCTGAACTTAATTCTATTTTAGCATAGCCATAATCCATGTCAATATTGATTTTTTAGATTTTTTATGTTCTAATTATACTTGACAAAAACACTAACTTATTACACTCACAACAGAGAAAAACCGAAAAAACCGAACAAAAAAATCTCCCGCCACCGCGGGAGATAAAACCCTGAATCCCTATTCAAATTTCTTGATTTCGTAAGTTCCCGAGCCAACTTCGTTTTCGCCAATTACGACAGCCGATTTAGCAATTTTAGCGGCATAGCTTAGTCGATCACCTAATTTTTTGTCACTCATCACCACTGTAACAGAATCGCCCTTCGCCCGAAAATCTTTCGCTACTTTAAGAGCAAATTCCAGCTCGTTCTCAGAAATCGGGATAATCGCACAGTCCACCGGAGCACCAGAAGCCTCTTTCAAAAGATTTTTCTCCATCAAAACCGAGAAAAGCCGATTTAATCCAATCGAGCCTCCTACCCCTGGGAATTTTTGCTCTGTAAAATACTCTGCCAAATTATCATAACGACCACCCCCACCAATCGAGCCAACCTCTCTATATTCCGGAAGCGCAAACTCAAACACCGTTCCAGTATAATAGTCCAGCCCCCGTACAATCTTCATGTCAAAACTTACAGAGTCATTATATCCATCCGCCGCCAAAATCTCCGCCACAGATTTTAGTTCATCAAGACCAGCTTCAAGTGTATCATTTTCCACCCCCAGAGAACGAACCCCCTCCACCACCGTTTCAATCGAGCCGGCCAGGTTAATAAAAGTCAAAATTTTAGCTTTTTCGGCGTCCCCTAAGCCAACCTCTATTAGCGCCGCATCGGTCTTTTCAGGAGATACCTTCTCCGCATGATCAATAATACTATAAATATCGCCCGACTTCTCCTCCAGGTTCATCCCAGAGAGCAGCCCCTTCAAAATCTTGCGATTAGAAATCCGTGCAATTACGGGGGTAGAAAGATCAAAATCCCGATAAGTTTCAATCAGAGTAGCAATCACATCCGCATCATAAAAAATCGGCAAACTATTCCTATTAACTACATCAATATCACACTGATAGAACTCACGAAATCGCCCCTTTTGTGCCCTTTCCCCCCGAAAGTTTTCACCAATCTGAGAGATTTTAAGAGGAAAAACCAAATCCGACTCATGCTCTACAATATACCTCGCAAGCGGCACCGTATGATCAAACCTTAGCGCCTCACTCGCATCCTCAGCCCCCTCCGCAGTCTTAAAAACTTTATAAATCTGCTTCTCTGTATCTCCACCAGCCTTCGCCAAAAGTATTTCCTGCCGCTCCAAAATCGGCGTCTCGATATTGAGAAACCCGTTTAACTTAAAAGTAAAAGCAATTTTTGCCTTAAGATTATCAAAAACCGCCTGCTCCGCCGGCAAAAGTTCCAAAGTCCCCGAAATCGGTGAGGTATTCATTTTCTTCATGTCTATATTATACCACATTTAAATCTTCATCTTACGACCTCATCTCAAGAGACAAGAACATCGTGGAAATAGATAGCCAAAGAGACGTAAATAGCTTTTCCCCAGTCCTGGGCGGATATTACAGCAATGCTAAGTTGGATGGTGAAACTACGCGTGGGTTCTGGTGGGGCAGTACCGTAGCGGGTAGCGTAGAGCAGCTGAGCCTGGATTATAATGGTAGCAATCTATATACTGGTGGCAAACCCCGCCGCTATGGAGTTTACGTCCGCTGTGTTCAGGCCTCCTAGTATGGCCTCTACATCCGCTAAAGTATCAAACTCTTAATACATTCACTATGACACAGAGTTCTTGAAGGATACTCGGCGTCATATC
>CAZFVK010000059.1:0-5497 GCA_964522475.1 uncultured Candidatus Saccharibacteria bacterium
CTCTTTTCTGACTTATGTCGAAATAGATGATAGCACTGTTTTAGACATATGTCAATAAAGTTATGAAATGCAAAAAATGATAAGGACCGGTCGATATAAGGTGACCGGTCGATTTTTTCTTCTTCAGTTTTTAGCAGTTTCGCTTTTGTGCCGTAAAACGGGCAAGTCGAAAAAAGCCCGAAGTATAAGGAAAAAATGAATCGTGCGGTAACCGATTTTGATAATTTTGTTCGAAATCGGTTGCCGCACTACCAAAAGGTGTCTACAGCAATGCATAGGATCATGTCAGCTTGATTGCTATGCGTTCCCCATCTTCCGGGATCCGCACCTGCCCTGCATACCGAGTACCAGCCAGTTCCTTCTTCAGCTGTTCACGGTTCAGGTGGGCATGACTCACCGCATCCAAATGGCTGGCAATCACGATGCTGTCCGGTTTGCAATCGCAGGTCTTTTTTACATCGTCGGCATTCATAATCAGCCTGCCGATTTTTGCTCTTGCGTCACAGGCGTTTGTGATGATAATGTCCGGCTTGAACCGGTCGATCGCTGTCCTGACACCATCGTAGTATACCGTGTCCCCCGCGGCATAAATGGTCTTCTCACCTTCACAGACGAATACAAAGCCGGAAGCCTGTCCCATCCGCGCCGCCGTCATCTCATTCTCCCCATGACGGGCCTCTACCCGATAAATCGTCACGCTGCCGATCTGCATCGTTTCCTCATGAAACCAGCGCAGATTTTTGAAGCCCAGTTTCTTAAGAAGCGCGGCGTCCGCCTCATTCTGGCAGATGAACGCGGCATCCGGGGGCAGGTAGTCAACGGAAAAATGATCCGGATGGAAATGGGTCAGAAGAAAGAAATCTACGTCTGCGATCAGTTCCCCCGCAGGCGCGGGAAGTGGGCAGATCGGTTTCGGAATAAAACTGTGCGTTGCCACCGCGCGATCCCGTTCCTCCGACGGGCATTCGTCCATCAGCCAGGGATCGATCAGGAACGTAACGCCGGGATAATATAGCTTGGTAGTCGCGTTTCGGATTTGCTGAAAGGTGATCATACCTATCTCCCCACTTTCCTTACAAGTTCTCAAAGCCGCTTTTTAAAAAGCGATCCACCTGGCACTGAATCTTCTCCCAGCGATCATCGGGAATGTCCACATTCTGCTTGCTGATGGCCAGGCAGCCGTTGAGCTGAAAGCAGAAGATCGCTTTCAGGGTTTCTTCGCTCAAGCTGCTCTGCTCCCCGAGACGCCTGACAAAATCCTCCCAGCAGGAATGCTGAAGCCTCTCGATCACAACACTACGCAGAGAATCCGAGAAGAACAGCGGCTGATACTGCTTGTTCTCCCGAAGAAAGCGGCAGAGGGGAACCCTGCTGTTCTGCTCATCGGCAGGCGCGCATCCCACCTGTACCAGCACATGGTTCATCCTTCCCAGGGCGTCGTCAAACAGTTCCTCCAGCACCTCGCGGAGATTGCTGTAATGCAGGTAGAAGGTTCCCCGATTGATCTCAGCCTCACGGCAGAGATCGGCGATGGTGATGTCGGCATACTCTTTTTCCGCCAGGAGGCTCAGCAGCGCCTCCTTGATGACCATACGGGTATAGAGCGTGCGGCGGTCGGTTTTCCTCGGTTTCTTTTCATCCATAACGCAGTCCTCATTTCTGAACAGCTTGATTAGAATTATATCTATCTGTTCTCTTTTGTCAAGGCTGTACAAGTTTTTGAAATCTGTTCAGAACTCTCTCTGTTTACGAAAAAATGGTCGAAATTATAACCCCCCGGGGGGCTTCCGCGGACTTGCCGGCTTTGCTATGGTAGCCGCAGAAAAACCGGTGGTACCGGGAAATGGAGGAAGTTTCAATGAAAATCATGCTTTGCGGAAAAGGCGGCTGCGGCAAGAGCACCGTCACCGCGCTTCTGGCGAAGGAATACGCCCGGCAGGGCAAGCGCGTCCTGGTCATCGACTGCGACGAATCCAACTATGGGCTGCACCAGCAGTTGGGGCTGGAGCTGCCCCAGGATCTGACAAACTTCGTAGGCGGCAAGCAGAAGATCATGATGCTCTCGGCGAATGGCCCCATGAATATGCCGCCGCTTTTTGCAGGCCCCATGACCATTGACGACATTCCCGCCGAATACGTCTCGGTCAAGGACAACATCTATCTGCTCTCTCCCGGCAAGATCGAGGACGCCAACGAGGGCTGTGCCTGCGCGTTCAACATTGTTGTGGCGCAATTTCTGCAATTTCTGCGGCTGAAGGAGAACGACGTCGTCCTCATGGATATGGAGGCGGGCATCGAGCATCTGGGCCGCGGTACGGGCAACAGCTGCGACGCAGTGCTGATGGTGGTTGATCCCTCCTATGAATCGCTGAAGCTCTCGGAGAAGATCGCGGAGCTCTGCGCCAAGGTGGGCCATCCGCTGTACTATGTGCTCAACAAGGTCACGCCGAAGAATGAAGCCGCCATGGTTGCCAAAATCGGAGCGCCGGAGAAGATCCTCTGCAAGCTGCCACTGAGCGAGGAGTTGGCGGACGCTGGTCTTGCCGGCGCCACGCTGGACGGCCGTTTTGAAGAGATCCAGAAGCTTATCACAGCGCTTGGATAATAGCGATGATCATGCAGAAAGCGGGCAGGGTTTTGTCCTGCCCGCTGCTCTTTCATGGTCGTGGTATCACTATTCTCTTTCCGATTTTGAATGTTTTCCTTTTACTTGTCCGATTCCTGTACTTAACGCGAAAGCTCGAAAAGCCGCATAAATAAAGGGAAAAATAAGAAACACCCTGAGATGTCCGAACCCAAGGGGTTCAGATCTCTCAGGGTGTTTCAGTTTCACTTCAAAACCGGATTGACGTAGCGCCTGCGGGAGGCTGTCTTTTTCCCGTATTGGATCGCGGAAACGGGGCAGCGGTTAATACAGCCGCAGCACTTGAGACATTTGCCCTTCGTCCAGGCCGGGTGGCCGTCGATCATTTCGATCGCCCCGGCCGGGCAGATGGAAGCGCACTTCCCGCAACCGATGCACTTCTCGTCGGCGTAAAAGGCTTTTGTGCTCATGCAGGCATGGTAGGCAGCCAGGCTTGCTCTTCCCAGCAGCGGGCTCCCCTTTATGCTGTTGCCCTCGCCCCTGTCGATAGCCCGCTTGATGGAAGCAAGCTCTTTTGTCGCGGTTTCCAGCTGCTGTTCCATCTTATCCGGGGAGTCGATGTCGTAGAAGATCAGCGCGCCGTCGGGTACGACCAGCGCGTCGAGGCGCTGCAGCTCCAGGCCGCGCTTTTTCAGTTCGCTTTTCAGAAGGCCGCCCGCCGCTCCGATGCTCGCCCCGCAGGGAATGACGGCATAGACAAAGCCCGCGTTCTCCACCGTCAGCTTCCGGACGAGCTCCAGCACCGGGTCGCTCACCGTGTAGAAATAGACCGGGAACACGAAGCCGAGCTTTTCGCCCTCGCTCAGTGTGTAGTGAAACGCCTTGCTGCGCAGAGCATCCACAATGGAGACGATCTTCTCCCCCTCATCCGCAAGCTTTTGCGCTGCGTACAGTGAATTGCCTGTTCCGGTGAAATAAAAGATCATAGCCTGCTCCCTCTTTTCCTCTTTGCGTATTTCGCAAAAGGATGATATGGTCGGTTCTGCTCGGCAAAATCGTAATTTGTCACTCTATCAGCCCGTCAGAAAGCAGCATTTCAAGGACTCGCGCCTCCCGTTCAAGCATTACCGGATCCTTTGGCCCGTGATCTTTAGTCCGGTTGTTGAGGATGGCGTTTTCAGGCGTTACATATTCCAGGGTAAAATGCTCGTCTGATTCGTAGTCATCCAGTTTCTGCGGCCTGACGCCCTCTTCCGCGTCGCATAGGTAATAATAGTTGTCCTGCACAAAATACTCGTCTTCTTTCACCGTGCTCTTCTGAATCCGGTGGACATACCCGTATTCCCGTATAGAATCCGGAATCACGGTCAGGCCGGCTTCCTCGGCAGTCTCCCTAATCAGCGCATCGACGGCGCGCTCGCCGGGTTCGATCCCCCCGCCCGGGAATTTATAGTAGTCATACTTCAGGCTGTGGATCATGGCGATCTTACCGTTCCTGATAATGATACTTCTGGCAGAGTCCCGCGTAAAAGAATGCGCACATCCACCATAATCCTTTTTGTCCATTTCAAACAGTAGTCTCATTTGCTTATAGCTCCCCCAATCCCGAGCTGTCTATTGCAATCCTGTCGCCTTGATCGCGCCGAGACAGTGGATCCGAACGACTCGGTTTGAGTCTGTTTCCGATATCTGCCGCAGCTGCTCCAGATAGGGCCTGACGAACTCCGGCCTGCGTTTACCGAGAACCCGGAAGATCTCCGGCGCTTCCATCCGTACCTTGTCATCTGCATCATGCAGGAGTTTCTCGAATACCGGTATAAGATCCTCAAAAATATCAGGCGTGTTCACAGCGATGTTTTCCGACGCCCAGATAAAGCTCAATCTGACCTTTGGCGCTTCATCCGTGGCAAAGCGGAACAGCCCCGTCCAATACGGCTCAATCACTTGATATCTGCCTCGTCCGATCCTGCCGAGAGCGTTTATCGCCCGCTCCCGTAAAAGCGGCTCCGGGCTGTCAAGGAAGGAAGCTATAGTAGGAACCGCGTCCTGTGCGGCCTGAGGATAGATAAGGCCCATTTCACCCAGCAGCCAGAGTGCCTTTGCCTGTATCTTTACGGAGTCGTGGCTGAGGAGAGACGCGACATAAGGGATGGCTTCTTTCCATCTGTCCTTATCCTTGGTCAATAGTCCGAGTTCTTTATAGAGTTCTGCCTCTGTCATTTCACTGGCTCCTCAAGCCGGAATCCGTTCATCCAAAACTGCTCTTATCGAATCATCATAGTTTTCTGTGATCAGCGTGATCTGTTCGCCGGTAGATCGGTAACCATCTATGATCCGGTGATTATCCTGTTTCAGTTGTTCAGCTGTACAATAAGAATCATCCAGCCTTTTTTCGATATCAGAGCCATACGATTTTATTTCTTCAAAATGCAAATCGATGTATTCATCCGACATGGCAAGGCAAACGAATTTGATCGACTGAAGATACTGCTCATCGAAACAGTTTCTCCAATCAAAAGGGATATAACAGCCCTCGACAATGAGGTTCTGCTCATTCTCAACAGCAGTCTTTATGATCTCTCGAACGATTGGCCAAAGGTAATCTGTCAGTTCATCATCATCTTCCGGTGTGAGATCGGTATTGCCGCTGCGGATCAGCCCCATCTTCAAATGGTCAATCGAAAGATACGGGTATTTGGTTTTCTCAAGCATCCGTTGTGCCAGAATCGTTTTCCCGACATGGGATGCTCCTGTTATCATGATTACCATATTTACCTCAACAAACTGGAATTTGACCTTACGGAAGAGAAGCTCGAATTGACTCTACAATATCCCTTGGTTCGTAATCGAATTCCTTAGATGCTTTTTCATGTGAAAAGTGGCCGTTTGTATGCAGGGTATAAACGGAATACG
>CAZFVK010000060.1:0-5311 GCA_964522475.1 uncultured Candidatus Saccharibacteria bacterium
GACACGTCTTTGTCCTCATAGTTACCCGGATCCTCAACAGGGGTCGACAGGGAAACCGGGGAAGCTTGCTTTCTAGAGGTTGGCACCTTGGCAGTCGACTTTTCTTGATACTCTACCTTAAGATGTGGGTTCATCGCTGTCCTCATGGCTTTTTTGCCTCGTTGATTTTTCCCTGAATTACCAGATTTCTTCTTTTTCCCTGTATTTTTATCTTTTTTGGGCTTCTGATTCCCCGCTTCTTTTGGCGCCTTCGGCGCTTTTTGTTCTCCTGCTCCCTGTTCTTTCTCTGATATTTGTTGCTCCCCTACTAGCCTTGCTAAATCCTTTAGCCCCGGTCGATTTTTACCCTCAGCGGTATTCGGGCTGAGTTTGGCCTTCATGAAGTCAGACTTTAAGTTCGGTTTTTGTTCGGTATTATTACTAGTATCGCCCCTGTTATTAAGAGAAGATCTCTCTGGTGCTACGCTTAGATATCCCGAGGTGTGCTCATGGTGAATTTGCCGACTATTATTAGAAACTGGCATAAACACCACTTCGTTATTAGCGCCAGCCTCACCGGCTACTCGCCCAGAATCAGACAAGTCCTTCTTGTACCGCTCAGCTTGCTCGATTGTTTCGCGAATTTCAGCCTCCACCTCTTCGCGTGGTCGCCCATAGCGTACCCGAGAATACTCAATAATAGAAGAGAAGTTATCTTGTGGTGTAGCGGGAATTGAGAGGGTGGTAGCCGAAAAAGCAGGAACCTTCTCACCGTTAATAATCATCGAAATCACAAAGTGGCGGTTGTTTAGCTGTAACAGGTCTGACGCGTCAAAAATCGGTTCAAATTGTTTGTCTAGAATTGGTGCATCCTCGGCTGATACCCGGAAGCTGATTGTCGTACCAACGTTGCCAAACACCGCATCACGCACCGAGTCGGTCATCTGAGCTACGTATTGGTTTGCCACAGTTAGATTGAGTCCGTATTTGCGTGCCTCAGACAAAATCACTGCAAAGGAGTCCGTGGCAAAATTTTGGAACTCATCAACATAAAGATAAAACGGTCGCCTATCTTGTACGCGCGGGATATCCGAGCGACTCATTGCTGCAAGCTGAACTTTAGTCACAAGGAAAGCCCCTAGAATCGACGCGTTATCCTCGCCAATCAAACCTTTCGATAGATTTACCACCAAAATCTTGCCTTCATCCATAATTTTGCGAATATCAAATGACGACTTTGGTTGGCCGATAATGTTTCTGATAATCGGGTTAGCCGTAAAAGCCCCCACCTTATTTAATACTGGCGCAATCGACTCGTTGACTTGCTTTTCATTCCATTGGCCAAACTCATGCTTCCAGAATTGTAAAACTGTTACATCTCGGCAATATTCCAAAGTTTCCTTTCGAAACTCTTTGTCGGTTAGCATTCGAGAAATATCAAGCAAAGTAGCCGATGGTCGATCGAGTAACGCTAGCAAGGTGTAGCGCAAAATATGTTCAAGTCTGGGCCCCCACGAATCACCAAACATTCGTTTGAGCACTCCAATTACTTCGGAGCAAATATTTGGCTTCCGAGACGGATCAGATACTTCCAAAGGGTTAAACGCTACCGGAAAAGCCGTATCTGCCGGATTGAAATACACCACGTCCTTCACTCGCGACTCTGGTATAAATTTGAGGTTATCAATCGCAAAATCTCCGTGTGGGTCAATAATGCAGTATCCCTGATTATAAAACACATCCGAAAGTGCGAGAAGTTCAAGCATTCCAGACTTACCTGCCCCAGTTTGCCCAATGATGTAAACGTGTCGAGACCGGTCAATCCTCTGCAAACCAAACTGATGATTGATTCCTCGGAAATTAGTCAAACCAAAGGCCGAAATATTTTCGTCAATAGCCTTTTCGCCAGTCAGTACTGGTAGCTGTGCTGGCGGCTCAGCGGTCTTGGCATTTGCCCAGACAATATTTGGCGTTTCTACCGAGGTATGTGGTAGATGGTAGACCGAAGCTAGCTCAGAGATATTGAGAATAAAACCACGTTCTGAAAATTGCCTAGTCTTATAATCGTCCAAAGCCTTTTTATCAAAAGTCCCACTCAGCTGCTTAAAACCGTTGATAGAAGTAGAATTATACTGCTTAAACGTCCCAACTAACGCCTGCATATTAAGCTTAGCATCGGTCTCATTTTGCCCAAGATAAGCCAAACGAATTTTTACATCATAGCCAAGTTTAGTAGCCTTTTCTTCGGCTTTGGCGATTTGCGTTTTGGCTCTTTCGGATAGTTCTACCTTGACCTCCGAATTAGTCCCACCGGCTGGCGGCCTAAACAAAGCCCCAATTGCTTCTACTAGCCACGTCCAATCCACCCCCATAGAAAGAGTAGTTTTCTTCCCTGATTTAACGTGATCAATCCATTTGTCAGTGGTATTTTTGTGCCAATCATCCGGAATCGGCCGTGCGAGAATCTGAATCCACATTTCTTCTGTCCTGCCCGGGTCCAATTTAGCCAAAGTTCCAGTAATCCCAGCTAATGGGTCCACCTCAAAAGAATCAAACGTCTTAATTGGCAAAGCTTCATTGTCTGTCAAGCCTAACTCTGTAGTATAAGATACAGGGTACTTCGCTCGGTCGTCCACATAGTCGTCATCCATTTTATAAATCTGTACTGTCGGATACTGCGCATAGATCTGTCCCTCCACGAAACTCTGCAAAACTTTCGGCACCCAAATATAAAATCGAATTTGCCCAGCCGTAGATACAATCTCAAAAGATAAATGTTCCTGTACCCCGCCAGAGTTACGAAGCTCCTGCTTGTCACGGAGAATACCATGGAGAGAAGCAAATAATTGTTCTGCGGCCAGCTCTTGCTTGTCGTTGGTACGCGGAATTTCTAGCATCAAAAGCACCGAATCTACGTTTAAAACTTTCAGCTTATTGATTTTTTTGTAATTGCGATATGTAAGAAACGCCAAAATCCCCACCACTGGTATCCAGAAAATTGGCATCAATATAAAATGTATGACATTTTCCATATGCTATTATTATAGCATACTCTAGGCTAGTTGATAGGAATTCTTCCCCATTTTCTTAAACAATTTTTTGTTCTGTAAATTCAAAAGAATCGTAGTTTCTTTTACTTTGCGTACTCTGAGAACTTGCTTAACAATCTCTTCTTTAGTTAAAGCCTCATCAGCTTTCTCTAGAATAGAAACGATGATATCAGAAATAGTTCCCTTTTTATAACCCCAAGTGTTAAGAGCGTAAATTCCCCGTCCAATCAAGATAAACCGTGGATCTTTAATCAGTTCGTTATGGATTGCCTGTACGGTCACGTTTTTGCGCTTAAAATTAGACTCCTTTATCTCTTTAGCAATCTCCGAAAAATGCATCGGCTCTTTTTTGGACTCCAAAATCACAAAAATTTTATCCCGAATATTTTTAGGATTTACTGAAGGCCATTTTGAAAGCCCCCATAGTCCATTCAGAGTAGAAAGTAACTTAGAAATTGACGCAATCGCCTTTATATGGTCAGGATGCTCATAATCAAGCACATTGTCAAGCTCATCTATAGTCATTGGTTGTTTGTTTTTTGAAATTACTGATACGACCTCATCTACCTTGCCCTTAATTGCGGCGGTGTTACCGTATTCGGCAATTCCTACAGCTGGGTAGTAGCGGTCATTTTCTTCTACCACAGCCAAATTATTAGCAAAGGTCGCAATAAAATAAATGCCGTTCATTTCGGCGGTAGAAACTTTGCCGCCGTAAATTTTGCTGGCTAGCTCGTCGAGTCTAGCTACCCGGCCCATTTCAGTTAGATTACGGATTAAGATCTTTTCAGCGGCGGCGAGTTCTGGAATGTTGCCTTCTTCTGCGGAAATTTGAAGACGGATGAGAATTGCTTTTTCGAGTTGTCTAACGCGTTCTCTGGTGATGGATAAAGTTTCTCCGATTTGTTCAAGAGTTTCTTTTCGTCCTTTTAACCCGAATCGTCTAGAAATGATTTCTTTCTCACGATCCTGCTCTACTATTTTTAGACTTCCGGAGATTGCTTTTTTGAGGATTTCCGCATTTTGCTCCATTGAGTATTTCCTTCCCTCTGCCCTGTTAATAATATTGCCTTTACTTATAATACCATAAATTAAGCACCGTGTCAACTATGGAATCTAAGATTTTCTACTACTATTGTAGCACATTTTTTACATTTGTGAAAAAAAATTGTAAAATGCTTACGCCAAAGTCTATGTTATAATATAAATATGAATATTGCTGCTATTATTACCAGTCTAGCGATTGTATTTATGGGCTTTGCTGGCGGCGGTGGTAGTAGCTCTGGCGGCGGTGGTGGCGGCTATAGCTCTTCTGGCGGTTCTAGTTATCATAGTAGTTCTAGTAGTTCCAGTAGCTCTTCTAGTAGTTCCGATGACGACCCAGCCGCTATTATTTTATTTGCTGTTATATTTATTATTGTAATATTTCTTGCCACCAGAAGTGGTAAATCTAGCCGTGCCTACAAAGATTATAATTCTACCGACGAAGAAAAGTATATTCACGAGCAAGCCGAGCATGTTTTCAAATCCTATCAAGAAGACTGGACTAATTTTAATCTAAAAGACATCAAAACTTTCTCCACCACCCACTATTATGAGCACGCTTCTCTTATGCTTGAGCTTTTGAAAAATCTCCATCGCACCAACAAAGTCAGTAAGCTCAAAGTTAAAAAAGTCTATCTTCTAAATCCTGTAAATAAGGATACTACTCTTCCGGTCAATCTTCGGATCGCCTTTGATTTTTCCGGTCTAGATGAGGTAATTACGGATGATGGCAAAAAACTCTACAGCGAGTACGCTTCTTATGCTTCTGAGGTTTGGAATTTTGTTTACGATGGCCAAAATCTTAAACTTAGCGGCATCGCTCAGCCGACTGAATCTGCCCCACATCTCGTCAAATCTCTAGCTTCCTTCGCTAGCAAGAACAAACTATTCTATAGTCCGGACTGGGGTCGCTACGCTTTGCCCGCTCGTGGGTTAATCTTCGGCGGTGCCAGTATGAAAATCGCCGATATCAACAACCACGTAATTGGTAAATGGGGCGATCTCTTGATTCAGCTCTATACTTATGCCGAAACCCCAGATCAAGCCACTTCTAGCTACTATATTGTTGGTCAAATCAACTTACCCAAAGATTACCTTGGCGTTATCGTCAAATCTCGTAAGTTTAAATCTGGACTGAGGCCCGATAAATCCTATGAAAAGTTTGAGATGGAATGGAACGAGTTTAATGACCGTTACGAGGTCTACGCCGCCTCTCGCGATGCTCTCCCAGCCTTTGA
>CAZFVK010000061.1:0-5275 GCA_964522475.1 uncultured Candidatus Saccharibacteria bacterium
GAACCTGCGAATGACGGGACCAAAACCCGTTGCCTTACCACTTGGCGACATCCCAGTGTAATTTCATATTAGCATATTTTAAGCTTAAAGTAAAGCTATCTCTCTATAGAAATACGGGGGTAAATGTCAAGAGTGTAGGGATCAGTAGGCTTGACACCAGACTTGATTTCATAAAAAGCGGCGGCGGCAACCATAGCGCCATTATCGCCGGATAATTTGGGCTCTGGGAAATAGGCGTTTTCTAAAGCGTTTCTAAGCTCTTGATTGGCGCTAACTCCACCAGCTACCACTACAGACTGAATGTCTGGATATTCTAGTAAAGCTTTTTGGAGTTTTTCTAAAAGAATATTGATGGCAGTCTTTTGAAAGCTAGCTGCAAAATCGGCAACCTGCTGTTTTGACAGATGGTTTTTGAGATCATGAGATGGGTGTGAAATAGGAAGTTTTAACTCTTTTTGGACAGCCCTCAAAACTGCGGTTTTTAATCCGGAAAAAGAAAAATCTAATCCATCTATGTTAGGATGAGGAAGTTTGTATTTATCTTGGTTGCCGTTTTTGGCAGCAGCGGCAATAGATGGACCACCAGGATATGGGAGACCGAGAATTTTGGCGACTTTGTCAAAACATTCACCAATAGCATCATCTCTAGTGGTGCCGATGATTTTGAAATTGTTGTGAGTGGGCATATACAAAATTTGGGTATGGCCACCGGAAATTACGAGGGCTAAGAGTGGAAATGTGGGAGTTTGGCCACTTAGCCAGTTGGCGTAAATGTGAGATTTGAGATGATGAACCGCATATAATGGTTTTTGATGAAGAATAGCGAGAGTACGAGCAGTGAGGGTGCCAATTAATAGTGAACCCAGAAGTCCAGGTGCATGAGTGACGGCAATGGCATCAATATCATCCCAATCACATTTAGCATCTTCCAGGGCTTTTTTGACTACTGGCATCATAACCTCTAGATGAGAACGAGCAGCAACTTCTGGGATTACTCCGCCATATTCGGCAAAGATATCGATTTGGGATACAACCACATTTGAAAGAATTTTTTGTCCATCCTCTACTACAGAGGCAGCGGTTTCATCACAACTGGTTTCAATTCCTAAAATTTTCATTGTCACAAGGAAATTTTCTTCACGACTTCCCTTCCTTTGTTTGATTATATCACAGTTTTTGTGATGAGGAGAACATTAGACGTGGTGGTAGTGGGACCCACGGGCGATTTCGTGAGCGCGGTAAGTTTGCTCGGTGACGATTAGTCTAGCTAGCATATGTGGAAAGACTAGTTTGGAAAAACTCCAGAGAAAGTCGGCTCTTTTTCTGATTTCTTCGGGAAAACCATAGGCGCCGCCGATTAAAATGATGACGTTTTTGCTACTAATAAAAGCTTGCTCGAGTTTGGCGGAATATTCGTCTGATGATATATTTTGGCCGCGTTCATCACAGATGATAACATAGTCATGGCCAGTGAAGGGCCAGTTTTCTAATTTTTTAATGAGTTTATCTTCTTCGATAAATTCCCATTTGATATCATAGGGCTTTCCTAATCTCTTCTCATATTCGGAGATAGCTAACTCGGCCCATTTTTCATGTCTTTTACCTCCAGCAATTATTCGTATCATGATATATTTCCTCTTATTTATTAATTCTTGATAAACTTTTTAGATAGGTGACGCATGATGGTGCGTATAAGACTAAAAATAATGATACCGGCGACGATGATTGAAACCATAATTATGAGGCCGTTTTGGGTGAGGAAGGTAAATTCGAAAAACTCGCGGGCAAAGGGGATAAGGAAAGCGCCGATCATAATGGCGATGATCACCAAGATAAGACTACCGCGTAAGAGATTCAATGGCTTAGAGATCCAATAGATTAGGATGAGATCAATGGCAAAGGCAATGAAGACCGAGGTAGTAGTGAGTTCAAAACGAGTGAAATTTTGGTGGTGAGAAATAATAGATAAAATTAGCATACAGATAGAGACGGTGAGACCGATCGGAAAAGAGTACTCGATAATATTGGTGGTAAAACGGTCTTTGATTCTGGCAGTGTTTTTTTCAAGAGCAAGGATGAGGCCCGGAAAACCGATACAAGTAAAATTAAGTAAGCTCATTTCGATAGGGCTGAAAGGGTAACTGAACGGTAAGACCACGAAAATAACTGCGAGAATGGTAGCATAAACAGTTTTAGCAAGAAAGAGGGCGGTGCTTCTTTCGAGATTATTAATGGACTGGCGGCCTTCGTCAATAATGGACGGGACGCGGTCGAAATCGGAATCTAGGAGAACGAGTTTGGCGGAGCGACGGGCGGCATCGGAGCCTTCGCCGATGGCGATAGAACAGTCAGCTTCTTTCATAGCGAGGATGTCGTTGACGCCATCGCCGGTCATAGCGACAGTCCCTCCTTGCTTTTTAAAAGCGTGGATGAGGCTCTTTTTTTGCTCGGGCTTGACCCGGGTGAAAATTGTGTAATCTCTAACTAGTTGATTGTAGTTGGGGTTTTTGAGGGTAGAGAGGTCGATGCCTCTCAAATCTTTAATCCCAACGGTTTTGGCAATTTCTTGGACGGTGGCTAAGTCATCACCAGAAATGACTTTGGGTATAATATCGTTTTTGTAAAAATAGTTAATGATCTCGGGAGCGTTTTTTCTGATTTCATCTTTTAGCCTGATATACCCCAGAATAGTACTAGCGGTCCTTTCTCGGGCCGCGTCGCCGTCGCCCGTCGCCACGGGGACGGCGCGCTTCACCTCGCGCTGCCGCGCTCCGGAATCCCCCGAAAGAACACTAGTACTATTCTGTACAACGGCTAAAACACGATATTCTTTGGAATACTCTTTTGCTTTTTTAATTCCTTCATTATCATCAGTAATAAACTCGGTGGCACCTAGAAGATATTCCGCATCCTTGGTGCGAAGACCGGAGTATTTGCGGTCGGAACTGAAGGGGATAACCTCTGTAATACCGTCTAATTCTTCAAATTTGGCACTTTTCGCTAATGCTTTTTTCAAGGCGGTAGTGGTTGCGTTTTCGGACATTTGATGCGTTAAAATCGCGTTTAGGGCCGTTAGGAACGATTTTTGGGCGGGGGGTATGGGGAATGTGATTTTGTCAAAGGTGGTGCCGTCTGGCAGAATAAAGTCTTGAACTACCATGTTGCCAGAGGTGAGGGTGCCGGTCTTGTCCAAACAAATCGTATCTACGCGAGCGAGGGTTTCGATAGAATAAAGGTCTTGGACGAGGACTTTTTTTCTGCTTAACCTGATGGTGGCAAGAGCAAGGACAGAGCTGGTCAGAAGGATGAGGCCTTCTGGGATCATGTTGATGAGGCCGGCAACGGTACTGGTGATAGCGGTAGTGGTATCTTGCTCGGTACGAAATCTAGACCAGAGGAGTAGAGCACCGACTGGGATGAGTGTGTAGGAAATGTATCTCACGATTTTGTTCATGAGGGTAAAAAGCTTGGAGTCGGCGGTTCTCACATGGTGGGCAGCTTGTTCCAACTTAGTAATAGAATTTTCTTCGCCAACATGAATAACTTTGGCCTTGGCGGTACCGGCTACAATGAAACTGCCAGAAATAAGTTCGTCGCCTTGATGTTTTTCGATAGAATCCTGCTCGCCAGTGATGAAGGACTCGTTAACTTCGAGAACCCCTTCTTCCATGATGCTATCGTATAAAATCTGGTCACCGAGACTCAATATAACAATATCGCCTTTTTTGATTTCTTCAGGCAAAACTTGAAAAGTCTTACCGTCTCTTGTGACGGTGGGTTTTTGTTCGGAAATAAGGCGCATTTTTTGGACGATTTTATAAGCCCTGACTTCATTGACGATGCTAATTAGAGTGTTTGCGATGGCAATCAAAATAAAGAGCATGTTTTTGTAGCTACCAACAAAAGCTACCATAAGGGCAAGGACAAGGTTTACAAAATTAAACAGTGTGAAGGTGTTTTTTATAATGATATGGAGGATGGGGTGGGACTTTTGGAGGTTATTCATGATTTGGTTCTCTTAATTTTTTTCAGGAAATTCTTTAATTGGTAAAATTTGTGGTCGATAGGAAGCTCATAAGTGCCGATCATTTCGATTACCTGGCCGCCGAAGCCTTTTTTAAACTCATAAACGCCGTCCTGCTCGCCTTCTTTGGGGAGGCCGTGGATGCCGTAAAAGTTGTAGCGTTTGAAGTTTTTCTCGGAAGCGTACTTAATCATGTGCCATTGGAGCTCGTATTGGGCATTGTAGTCTTTCATATATTTCTCGTCGCTACCGGAGAAGAGATAGACGACCTCGTCGCCATAGAGCATAAACATGGCGGCACTCATGGGGATGCCGTCTGCTTCGGCTAGCAAAAATAATGCTTCGTGTCGGGGGACGAAGAGGTCGTACATTTCTTCGTAGTACTTCAGGGGTTTATCCTCAAATTCACGGCGTTTAGACGTGGACTCAGTAATGTCTTTAAAGATGTTTAGTTCTTCCCTCTTTAATTCACGGACTTTTACCCCCATTTTTTCGGCTTTTCTAATATGGCCTCTGGTATTACTCTTAAAATCTTTCATTAGCTCATCAGGGGTTTTCCCTTTGATATCTAAGGCGTACATGTATTTAGGCTGGGAGGCGTCTTTTAACTCTAAGAACCCGAGGTTTCGTAAGTTTTTGGTGGCCGATTGATGATCAAAACCGTTTTCGACTTTGTCGCCGTGGCGATCACGCTCGATGAGCTCGTAATAGGGGCTGATGTGGAGGACGTAACCGTTGTGGGATTTGATGTATTTCTTAAGGCTTTTTATGAAGTACCCAGTCAAAGGTTGATCTTCTAAATCTAGCAGGGGGCCGCCAGGGGCGATAAAAGTGGATTTACCAAGGAATGTGGGTTTTGCTACTAGCATGGAGGCGGCTTTGATTTCTCCTTCTAATTTAGCCGCTAAGTAGTAGACTGTCCAGCCGTTTGATTCCCTATATTTAGCGATTTCGGGAGTCTGCATAAAGGATTTATAGGGGCTCCTTGCCGCAAAATTACGAAATTCTTCCTCCGAAATCTCCTCGAATATCATAAAAACATTATAGCATAAAAAACAAAGGGTAGATTTTAGAATCTTTTACCTATTTCTCGCGAATGGATGATTTTGCGCCTTGATAATTTTTACAGCGTATTCATTTAAAACAGGTAAAAGATGTCCGTAGCACTCACCCCCACTGGTGCCTCTCCCTCTACAACCTCATATAATAGGTAACATAACATACACACCTTTATCCCAGAGGTGAAAAATG
>CAZFVK010000062.1:0-5054 GCA_964522475.1 uncultured Candidatus Saccharibacteria bacterium
TTGAACGGGAAAAGAAAGCTGAAGAAGCAGAGCTTGAGAAGGAACGCAAAATGCAAAAAGCCCTCATAGACATTAGGGACAAGTTCGGAAAGAACGCCATTGTCAGAGGGCTGAATATGCAGGAAGGCGCCACCGCTATGGAACGCAATAAGCAAATTGGCGGGCATAAGGCGTGATAGTCTAAGGTGAGAAGGTGACGGAGTGAACGAAAAGGAGCTTTATAAAGAGCTTGGGGCATTGACAAAAGGCAAAAACAAGTGGAACGAGAGTGTACCTTTTCTTTCATCTCTTCTTTCCCATGAATCTGTGAGAATACAGGCAAAGGCGCTTTGGCTGTTGGGTGAAATCGGGCTTGTATATCCACCGTCTGTAAAGGATGAGGTTTCTGTAATCGCATCCTTCTGTGATAGTCAGGTGTCGCTTTTGCGGGAACGTGCGCTCAACGCCCTTGGAAGGATCGGGCGAGGCAGCTATCAAGCGATTGAACCGTATTGGAGTGACTTGTTC
This sequence comes from uncultured Candidatus Saccharibacteria bacterium, assembly GCA_964522475.1. Taxonomy (GTDB): domain Bacteria; phylum Patescibacteriota; class Saccharimonadia; order Saccharimonadales; family Saccharimonadaceae; genus Nanosyncoccus. The sequence continues at coordinate 508 of CAZFVK010000062.1, forward strand.
CGCTTTGCCTCTGATGAGGACGCAAAAGTCAGGTTGAGTTTTATATGGGCGTCGGAAAACATCGCAACGAACACGCCGGACATTTACGAAGACTATATGCCTGTCTTTGAACAGCTCCTGCATGATGAGGACGATAGGGTCAGGATGGAAGCGCCTGAAATCTTCCGTGTGCTCGGCAAGCGTAAACCGGAGTACGTCATGCCATATACGGAGCAGTTACAAAAAATATCAGAAACCGATGTTAACCGTGTTGTCAGAATCCACTGCATGGGTGCGATAAAAACGACGGAATCGAAATAAACAAATTGACCTTTGTTGGGAGGATCGATATGACAATAACAAAAATCGAGAAAAACGGGATAATCTGTGCCATCGTAAACAGCGATGACATTGTCATAGCGGATGCTCAATCTGCTTTGGATATTCTGATGACAGCAAAGTATGATGCCGGCACAAAGAACATCGTTATCAGCAAGAAGCTGATTGTCGAGGATTTCTTTATCCTCAGCAGTGGTCTGGCCGGAGAAATATTGCAGAAGTACATCAATTACGGTGGACGTATCGCTATCTACGGTGATTACACCCATTACACGAGCAAGCCACTCCATGACTTCATATATGAAAGCAACAAAGGCAAGGACGTGTTTTTCGTAGAGTCAGAGGAAAAGGCAATAGATAAGTTAACTCAGTAGATTCAGGTTTGACGAAAGGAAGGAAACACAATGGCAAAGATACTTATTCTTAATGGATCACCAAGGAAAAAGGGGGCAACTGCTTCCCTGATGAACGCTTTGATCGAAGGGGCAAAAGAAAACAACAATGAGATCAAAGAGGACTACATCACTTCGATGAACATTAAGCCATGCATCGGGTGTGATTCCTGCCTGAGAACGCACAAAGGCTGTGTTCAGAAGGACGAGGATATGGCTGCCATCTATGATGACCTGACATGGGCTGATGTTGTTGTCTTCGTCTCACCACAGTTCTGGGGAACGATTACTGGGCAATTGAAGGTGGTCTTTGACAGGATGTTCGCTTGGTTTAATAAACTTGGTGTGGAAGAAGCGCACAGAAAGAGCGTGCTCCTGATGACTGCCCGAGGTGATGATTATTCGATGGCGCTCGATTTCTACAACATACTGTCAAAGTATCTTGGCTGGGAAAACATTGGCACGGTACTGGGTGCTGGAAAGGAAGACGAAGCAAGAGCCATTGGAGCAAGCATTCGTTAAGACATATTCCAGTTTGTAAGGATGATTACATGCGTGACTACACAAGTCAAGAGCAATGGGAATCCCTTTCCCATGCAGAAAAGAACCATGTTCTATACCTAAGGCAAAAGGCTCTGCTGGAGACTTTCCTTGAAAAGCGAGCTATTTCCAAAGAGCAATACGAAAAAAGCCTGCATGACCTAACCGAGAAGATGGGCGAGGCATAACCGGCGAGGTGATACCATGAGCGACGCACGAAAAGAATATGCGGATATAATTGACCGAGAGCATCATGTTTCAAAGAAACGTCAACCGATGGCTCGGCTTAATCGTGCTGCTCAGTTTTCTCCGTTTGCCGCCCTCACCGGCTATGACGATCTGATTAGAGAGTCTGAACGGGAAACCGACGAGGCGCTGGATCTCGATGAGGACAGCAAAGCAGCACTCAATGAAAAACTTGTGTGGCTGTTCCACCAAGACGATCCACCTGAAGCAACATTTACAATCTTTGTTCCAGACAACAAGAAAGCCGGAGGCGAGTATGTTCCCGTCACCGGCAGAATAGAAAAATATGATGAGTTCTCGCAAAGCATAACGCTGAATAGCGGGAAAGTCCTCTTTATCGAGGACATAAGCAAAATCGAGAGCGACGCTATCGATGAGTTAATGTGGTAGCCTGCATAATAGAGTAAGACCACTGAGCCTTGATTGGTTCAGTGGTCTTTATTTGTCGTATCTCAGGAAGTCGTTTTGGTGTTCTTGCCTTCTAAACCGGTAGCCCTGCGAAATCATTGTGTCCGCTTTCAGAGCGATCAGGTTAATGTCTGAGTGCATTGCCCTTGCGATCTGCTGAACGTCATAGCCACGCTCAACATATTCGAGGAACTCGTCGTCGTCCAGTTCGAGCTGAGAAGCAAACACATTCGCCTCGTACTCCATCCGATTATCAGTCATGTCAAAGATGTTGAACTCTTTGAAACCGCCGAGCTTTGTTGCCTCGGTACGATGTAAAGCGTCATGCCCAAGCTCATGGTAGAGGACGATTCGCTTCATCGTTGGGTGGAGGTTCTCATTGATAAAGATAAAGCGGTTTCTCTGAATGACCTTATATGCGCCTCGCTGACGATTGAAGTTGCAAGGGACAATCTCTATATCTCGTTCCCTTGCGATCCGATACGGATCACGGGTTCCGCATAACCGGACAATCTTGTTTGCTTTCTTTACGATCTCCAAAGTGGACAGATTCACCCCTGCTCACCTCCTTCCGACATTCTGACACTGTAAATATATCACAGAACGTGTCCTATAAATGGGACTTATTCGCCGTTCTTGCGATAATCCTTGCGGGTAAACTTCTTGCGGTTCTTCTCTTTAGCTTTCCAGAAGGATTCCTGAACAGCTCTCATGAACTCGTCCATATCCTCGTCAGCCATATCGCCGCCCGCAAAAAGGCCGTCGATGTCGGTCAGAAGATCCTTTGCCTGCTTCTTACCACGGGAGCCGTACTTCTCCTGTGCCTGAGCAACAAAGTCATCGTTCTCATTATGGAGATAGTCGGCATCTACGTCGAGAATGTCAGCCAGCGTCTTATAGACCTGACGATCCTTCGGGTAGGTTCTCCCTTTTTCATAGTTCCTAATGGTGTTTATGCCAAGATTCGATGCCTTTGCAAGCTCCTCTTGGCTCATTTTCTTTAGCGTCCGATGATGACGCAACTTTTCTCCGAACGTCATGGTAGTACCTCCACCAACAATTTATTTGGGGATTTTTTTGAAAACCTCTTGACATCACCAAGTCAGTTGTGTATAATCATAATCACCAACTCACTTGTCGCTTTCACGAGTATTCTACACTGAATTGGTGATAATGTCAAGTAGGTTGGTGAAAATAATTTCAAAAATCTACAGCTTTCTTGCCGGTTTGCAGCTTCTGCTCCTCCGAAACCGCCCCGTTTCCAAAGACAGCAACCAACAAGTAGATTGTGGATGAAGGAGAGAGACTATGACACGAAGGAAGGTTTATGTCGCAGTCAACGCAGATCATAAAGCGGACGGCTCCTGCTGTCCCAAGACGATCCGCTTTGACAATGATCGGAAGTACGAGATTGACAAGGTACTTCAAGTTTGTCGTGCAGCCTCCGAGGTTGGTGGTCGTGGTATCCGCTATACAGTAAGAATCGGAAGAAATGAAGCCAACCTCTTTGACGAACAAAACGGACGTTGGTTCGTGGAGGCAAAGTTCGGTTAAAGGAGGAACCCATTATTGAGAACATTATACCGCAAAGACATTGAAGGTATCGCTGCACGAGTTTGTGAGGCATACAAGAAGCTGCCCGATCTTCAGGGCAAGCCCATTTACAGGATAGAGCCTGAGAAGCTCGTTACGGACGTTTTAGGCTTGGATATACAGTTCCATCATCTATCTCGCTATGGCAGCGTTCTCGGCGTTACATCGCCTTGTGAAGTCTCCTACAAGGTCTATGACGAAGCCGATCAAGAATACTACGCCTTGCTGGATGGAAACACCATTTTCGTGGAAAAGGATTTGAAGGCAGACGTAAAACAAACCGGACGCTGCAACTTCACCATTGCCCACGAAGCGAGCCACCAAATCTTCAAAATGCTCTATCCGAGGGAGTACGGCGCTGACCCACGCCAACCCAAAGTACATTTCTATCTCGCCAATTCCGAGGTGAAGAAACCCATCGAGAATTGGGAGGAATGGCAAGCAAACACACTTGGAGCCGCTATTCTGATGCAGGAGGATTTAGTTAGGCAAGCACTTCTTCTTTTCGGGTTGCCTGAAGGAGGAATCCAAATGCTGAACAAGGTCTACTGTCCTGCTGTCTATGAGCGGTTTGCGGACATGGCAACTTTCTTGGGCGTGTCAAAGAAAGCTCTGTCCATTCGTCTCCGGCAGCTTGGCTTGCTGGAAAAGGATTACCTTGATAATCCATACGCTTTGACGGACATTCTTTACTACTGAGGAGGAAAACGAAAATGCCGAGAGTGAACATCAAAGAAAAAGACCCTGTTCATTACGCTAAGGTCAAGGCAGAACAGGACGAGCTGAGCAAGCAATGCTCCTCGAAAATGACTATGGCTCGGATCTGTCCCTATTGCCAACATAAGGTGACGATTCTTTATAGGGGGCAACACAGCTTCTCGAAAGAAAAATGCCCCAACTGCGGCGAGGAGGTAACATTCCCGCCCGTACAATTCAGGATCGCAAGAAGCTGACCTGAGAGAAATCAAAAACTAAATATCAAATATCAAATAACAAGCTTTGTGCTACGGAGCCGCTTGATGCGTTGACTTCCCAAATGCCACTTGATTT
>CAZFVK010000063.1:0-4989 GCA_964522475.1 uncultured Candidatus Saccharibacteria bacterium
ACAGAAATGTCGCGGATTTTTATTGCCAAATGCCATTGTTATCAGTTATACTATAAGCGTGATAGAGACGAGGTGGTACTTTGTATATCAAAAACAGACTCAGCAAATCGCCCTTTGTCCAACTGGATGAAGCCGGAGGAGAAGTTCCCTATGCAAAGATAATACAGGAGGGTTTAGGAGCTGCGAAGAGGAAAAAACTAACCAGTAATGTTTGGGATGCATATACACAACTGATATATAATTTGGAGGGAGTGTATCTTGATTTCTTATACCCCGACATCGATCAATGTGGACGATATTGTCGCGCCTATATGTACAAACTCATAGATCACTTTTGCAAGGGCAAAGAGAGAAGAGAGATATTTTTCTTGTGTTTCGGTTTTTTAGAAGGATATGAGCAGCCCCTTCTGGGTGAACGCAGAAAAAAATATAAACAAAAAGTGTCACCTCAGCTCGGGAATGGATCGGTTGGTAAGACATGGCTTGAGGAAGAAGACAAGATAACGGAATGGCTAAGCCAGAAACTCGCGCATCAGATTGTGGAGAATAGAGGAAAGATTGGCCTCTTGGATAATTTAGATCTTTCGTATAAGCTTGTTGATCCGCGGCACTACAATTCTTCTCACGTGGCGGGTAAGGGCCGCGAAAAGAAGGGTGGCGCGAAAGGCCATGAACCTGAAGAAAATAATAATGGTTTAGAAAACACATCGTCGACTTGCCTGACCAACCTGCCCCTGAAGAATACCTATTTTACTGGAAAAGCGATAGAGTTGCGGCAGATCCAGCAGAACATATCAGACGGATACCGCATTCAGACCATCTATGGCCTTGCCGGAGTCGGCAAGACCCAGCTCGCTATTCAGTATGCCCAAGAGCATCTGTCTGAGTATCAGATCGTATGGTTCATCAACACCGAGACCGAGGAAGACATCGATAAGGAGCTCAAGTCTTTCTTTGCCAGCGTACATGAAGACGCCAACGAACAAGGACGAGAACTGCGCCGGCACTTTAGCACATATCTGTCAATGGCTCAGTTGAAATGGCTGTTGATATTTGATAATTCAGATTATGAATCTGACGAAACGCAAGCTCTCCTGCAGGAAATCATACCCTCGACAGGTATTGGCCGTATAATTATTACGACACAAGCATCGACGCCCTTCTTTGGTATGCCTCAGGTAGAAGCCAAGCTTTTTCCCGAAGAAGATTCTTTGCGCTTCCTCGAGAAGAGAACCGGCAAATCGGCGGATGCGCATGCCCGTGAATTAGTTGATCTGTATGGTTGTCATCCGTTGGCGCTTGAGTATGCCGGGTCATATATCTGCCGGGATGGAATGACTTATGAAAAATACGTCCGCCTCCTCAAAGACAAAGGCAGCGTGGAAATGCTGCGTAAAAACAGGTTTGGCGTGAAGGGCTATAAAAATACGATCATTCGGGCGTTTCAGATTACGCTGGACCGAATCCGCGATGAGTCAAAATCCGACGAAATCATGGCTCGGGTAGAGAGTATCCTCAATCTGTGTGCTGTCATTGCGCCGGAAGAAATCCCGCTGGACTTCTTTGAATATATCGCCGATACCCTACCTTCCCCTTACCATGAAGCGTTCGCGGATGATCTGGCAACCGACGAGACACTTTACGCGATAACGAAGTATTCTCTTTTTACCAAGAGGACCGACAAGACTGTATTTATGCATCGGCTGCTTAAAGAGGTTGTCTATGAAAGCCTCACCGTCAGGCAAATCGAAGATGTGCTGAACATTTTTAGAAACTACAAAAACGTTTTTATCGGTGTACAGTTTCGTAACCCCGAATTCCTCGATGCGAAATCGGAAAATATCAATGCATTGCCCTGGGTATGGAAAAAGGTATTTGTAACAACACAATATAGCGAACCAGAGCCTTATATTAGAAACGTGTTGGGTATTTTCCTGTTGAGTGTTGCCGATAGTTATATTGACAAAGAACACGATTCTATTACATCGTATATTCAGGAAAACAAAATCCCGAAAGAGGATATTGAGGAAAAAGATAATCTTGTGATTTTTCATATAAGGGATAAAAGTATACTGGATTTGACCAAAGAGGAAGAAGACGAAGCAAAAGCGGACTTTTATAAACTCTTGCCCGAGATTGCCGCTCAATATGCCCAGGCTATCGAACTGTTCAGGCTATCGAAATTGTCAATGAAGCAGGCATTGAACATGGCGTTCATGCTCCAGGAGCAACTGCTGAGGAAACGGTTGTGGTTTGATGCGAATCTTGAAGCAAAAGGGTATCTTAGAGCAGTCAGAACCTATAAAGGGATCACTGTTTTTAGGGATTGGTTGAGCTTAAAAGATATCTTGGATGCAACGACGGTTATGAGAAATCTATTAATGGGAATTGGCGAAAGTCCGGACAACAAAATCATAAATCGAATTATTGAGACGACAGAGGCGTGGATAACCGAAATGCAAGACAGTAAAGAAAAGTGGGAAAAAGAGAAAGACACCTGGGAGAGCGAGTCTACAAAAGAGAATCTGGATAAGGATATGGAGGATTGGCGTCAAATAGAAGCAAGCCTGTTGAAAGAGGCAGCGGAAATTTATAATGAAGATGAGTATTAAATTATCAAGAGTGTATTACGATACACGAGTTGCAATTGGGGCTTATGCACGTCAGGTACGGGAGTCCTCTCTCACCCCACTCTTAAATCCACTGAAATCATAATAATGTCGTCCACTTTTCCTCTTTGGTATGCTCAGTGGGCACGATGGGTTCTGCACCTGGCTCATGTACGAACAGAGCACCTGGTTCGTGTACGAACAGACGGCTATTGCCTTTTACGCTTTTGCTTGTTATAATATGTGCATGCCATGTCAGGAGACAGAATCAGGCCGTACCTTAGACGAACCATGATGCCAGTTCTATATTCGATGTGAGAAAGTGCGTTGCAAAAAATGGCGAAATTAGTTATTGCACAAAGGTAGGCTTCGGCCTATTTTTTGTAGAATGATCACTGTTTTAGGGATTGGTTGAGTATAAAAGACATCTCGGATGCTACAACGGTTATAAGAGATTTCTATATTTTATTCGGTTAATAGATGAATACTGTTTGTATTTGATCCAAGCCTTAGTCATTATTGTATACGTGAGTGAGGACTAATAAATCCCTTATGTACCAAGGCTTGGCGTGCAAGGATAGGAATCCTATCTTTTTATTTTACCACAAATGGAATCGAATGGATACTTAATATCGCGGCGAAAGTTCTTTAAGATAGACAGTCGATGGAATGTTATCTTTGGATTCATGGTTGTATGGCCAAAGGAGAGTCGATGGGGTAAAGTTGATGCGTTCGGCGGGGTCGAGGAGACTACCTGAACCGTCGGCTTTATTATGATCAGCACCATAGGTTCGGGAGAGGACGATGCTATCGGCATAAACCGGACCGTTAATCACTAGCGGGGTAGTACATTTGTCAGTATTAAGATCGGAAATACTTTGAGCAGTCCCGTTGATCGAACAAGTATTTACGGTTCCCTCAGTGATTAGCCATGCGTCAATACGACTGACGTTTTGATCGATAAGTATGTCGCCTTCAGAAATAATAACTATTTGTTCGATTTTATTGGAAAGATCGTTGATTAAGTTTGCTGTTATCTCAATACTGTTATTTGAATAAAAGATTGGAGAAGAACTAAAAGTATTTTGAACCGAAGTATCGCTTAACCTGATGGGGCGTTTATTATTTCCCCTTGTATTATTTGGAATATAGAGGATGCCAGTTTTGTTATACAAAACTCTTGTGCCATTACTGTCGTATCTAAAATGCGAGTAGACTTCGCAATTTGGATAGTATCCGTCTCCGAGACATTGGCTTAAGTACATAGTTAAATTATTGCCGGTCAATATCTCTCTTGATGGGATGAGGCGGTCTTTAATCTTATCGAAGAAAGCACTCGGATCGCGAGAGTTGGTGGAATGACCGAGCGTGGTTGCATTCGAGTTAGTTCGACAGGTAGCGTCGGAGATGGTGAGATGAGAGTAGCCACAGATTTTAGTTGCGTTGGTTTTTCCTCCAGCGAGTCCAGCGCCGGAAGCCATGCCTTTAATATCGTCGCGGGAGATGAGGGCGAAGTCAGTCCATGAGCCGAAGAAGGAACGGTTGGAGCCGGAGAGCTTCGAGGAGGTCGAGGCTTTAACCTTGCCGTTCGAGAGGATGCTACCGCCCCAAACTTGCATGGTTGGCTTCTTGGCGATGGAGACGCAGGTCGCTTTAGAGACGAACCAGTTCGAAGAGCTGCTGCTTTCTTTCTTAATCGCTATCGACATACAGTATTTATCGCCCGGTTCGAGTTTGGTCCCGTCGGTGAGGGTCGCGGGGATGGTAATCTTGGCGGGAGTATAGCTAGTAGTGTAAGAGTATGGGCTGCCACTGACGGCGTTACCGACGTGGCTAACTGGCTGTTTACCGCTCTCTAGGACACGGCAGAATTTCTTATTGGCAAAGGTATAATAACCCGTGCAAATCCCAGAGTCGGTCGAAGAGTTAGAGGTTCCGTTATTGGTAATTTTAGCATCGGGAGAGGCGGCGTTTTTATTAACAACGAACTCGAAGACAGAGAGAGTAGTATTCGCGGATTCCATATCGGTAATATATTCTTTATTGGTGTCGTCGCGAACGACGTTGATGTTGAAGTCGGGTTGGAACTCGTCGTCGATATAACCTAGACCGTTATTGTGTCCCGACTCAGACGGCGTTACGTCGTTTACTTTATAGTTATATGGGCGGTTAATTCTAACACAGACCTCGGTGGCGTTATCGGTCGAGCCGTCGGAAACTGGGCTAGACGAGATGCGGTCGGTTCGGAAATGCCATGCGGTTCCGTTCTCCGATGTATCTGTATAAGTTTCTTGGCGCCAAAGTTTTTGATAGTTAATATGGTAATTATACGTTCCGTCGAGGATTTTATGACATATTTGTTTAGTTTGACCGGCGAGAA
>CAZFVK010000064.1:0-4770 GCA_964522475.1 uncultured Candidatus Saccharibacteria bacterium
TTTCCCTGTCGACCCCTGTTGAGGATCCGGGTAACTATGAGGACAAAGACGTGTCTGCAGATGGGTTTAAAGCTAGACGCTAACGCTATGGACTTTCTTTTAAAAAAGAAAGTCCAACAAAGAAAATTAGTTTGAATTTTGAATTGAAAGTGAATTCCAATTCAAAATTTGTATAATTAACTGTTCCTGAGTTTATATAGTTGTAATGTCGCACAATACATATTTTACGACATTGCGGTTAATTCAAAAAGACGGTTGATTATACCTTCTAAATAGCTGACATATCCTGGTTGTGCTTAAAATGGCCGGGGAACGGGAATTAATGGGCGGGCTAAAACCACTATTTTTAGCAACATTTTGAACGAGCCCGAGAGTTTAAAAATTATTTTACGGGTCTGAATCCTAAACTGTCAGCGTGGAGTGTAGATAACTTTATCTAGTTAGGTAAACTTTATAAAGTTCGTACCATTAGAATTGTCCGATAATTTAGGTGAAGACCCGCCTAAAATAATTTTTGAAATCCCGGAGCGAAGTTCAACCGTTGCTAAAAATAGTGGTTTTAACCCCATCTACAAGCCCCACCCCTGTTAGGGGTTTCTGGTGGGTGGATTTTTCCACATTTGACTTTTTCCCTCGTTTATTTCCCTTTTTTGCTATTTTCCCTGTTTCTCCAGCATATTTCGTTCCCCATTTGGATCAAAATACACCTATTTTGCCCGAACAAAAACCGAACAAGAGAGAAGAAAATAGTGATTTTCACCCCTGTTCTACCCCTGTTATTTTTGGCCTTATTTTCCCTATTTCCAGTAGGCTTTGCCGTCGATACGGACGTCGATATACTCAAAATCATTGATTCCCTGGCCTTTGAGATAGCGAATCATGCGATCAGTATCTTCAGCAGTGACGCCAGTGCCACGGTCGATGGTGGTCTTAACGAAACCATTATAACCTACTAGATAGATATCAACTTCACGAATAGAACCGGCGGGGACAACCGCTCTTAAGGGTGTGAGGCCGAGGTCTCGAAGGTCGGTTTCGAGTTGGCCGATATATTCGTTCATTCTAGCAGTGATTTTGCCACCGACGGAGTTTTCGTCGGTGATACCAATGGTGGGACTGTAGGTTTTGACTACTACAGTAGGCGCGGTATCGATTTCGTTAGCGGCGCGTTGCTTTAGGAAGATTACTACAAAAACTATAATAGCGATGGCAGCAAGAAGAAAGGCCGCTATAGTGATGACGACACGTAGATTTTGGCGTTTTTTGACTTTTTTTCTGGCGGCCATGCGCTCAGAAGCGGTCTCTAGATGCTCCCGACGCTCACCAATGGTGCGACCGGATTTGAGTTTGGAATGTTTATTGAGACGACGCTTAGCCAGTCTAGGCTCGGGATTTTCCATCAGCCTCCTCCAGAATCAAATCGGCAAGACGAGAAGCAGCATTACTGTGGGCTTCGTTATGGAGATGTTCGGCGAGATCGGCACGAAGCCTAGGGCTCCTAACCAGATGTCGAATAGCGTCTAAGAGTTCGGCAGGGTTTTTCATCATTTTAGCGTCTGATACTACCATGGCGGCTTCGGCTCTTTCAAGACGATTGGCGTTTTCGGTCTGGTGGCCACCAGGAAGACGTTCAAACGGTACTAGGATTACAGCCTTTTCGAGGGCGGCTAACTCGGCAATAGTAGTGGCACCAGCGCGAGAAACAACTACGTCGGCGGCACCCATTAACTCGTCCATGGTAGTATTAAATTCCCACATCCGGAAGTTGGATTCGAGCGAGGCGTGGTCCCAGTTTTCGTATTTTTTGAGATCAAGCATATCTTCGTAATGTTTGCGACCAGCCACTAAGCCCACCTGGGTAAATTCTAATAGCTCTGGCAAAATCAACCTGGTAGTCTCGTTGAGATTTTCCGAACCTTGAGAGCCGCCCGTAATTACCACGAGAGGCTTGTCTGGGTTGAAGGAGAAAGCTTTTTTGAGTTGCCCCATATGATAGAGACTCACAGCTTTGAATTCGGGGGCTACCGGAATACCAGTATATATGTAATTCTGATGCTTTTCCATGGCAGCCTCGGAAGGTGGCATGCCAAAAGCAACTTTCCTAGCTTTTTTCATGAGCAGACGGTTGGCTAACCCTGCTACAGAGTCTGACTCGTGAATAATATACGGAATGTGAAAAATTTTGGCAACGATACCGATTGGCAAACAGGTATAGCCGCCCTTCAAAAAAATGATATTGGGGCGATGGATCAAAAGTCTAAAGAAGCTCATTAAAAAGCCGCCTAGAAACCCCAAAAAACCAAAGAAATTGCCGAGTATTAAATCTTTTATCGTAATATCAAAATGGGTAAAGTAATCAGAAAATTTCCAGCCGGCATAGCGGTGAAATTTGCCAGCCAAAGTACGCCGTACTTTGATGACGGGACCACGACGACTACCTTTTTTCTCGTGACCTTCAGTCCAAGATACACCGATTTCGGAACAGAGTTTGGTGACATTTTTGAAATATTTGAAGTCGGTCCAAAATTCGACCTCGGCACGAGGACGTTTCTTGATAATCTCACGAATGACGGCGACGGCTGGAGTAATGTGTCCACCGCTGCCGCCCCCCACTACTAATATTTTCATGTTTAATTCCCTCCCTACTAGTATAACACGAAAGTTGTAAAACGAGGCCAATTGCGAAGGCAATAAACATCATAGAGGTGCCACCGTAGGACAAAAGCGGCAATGTAATACCAGTAACCGGTACGAGTGCGGTCATTGCCATGATATTGACCACTACTTGAGCCAAGGTCCAAGAAAATACTCCAACAATAAAGAAGCGATTGTTATCGTCTTTGGTGTGATCTGCTACTTTTAGCATACGAAGAAGCATAATACAAAAAACCACAATTACTGCGGTAAGACCAATAAAACCAAAGGTTTCTCCCATGATAGCAAAAACAGAGTCGTTGATAGATTCTGGAAGGTAGCCAGTAGCCTGGACAGAATTGCCAATACCTACGCCTTTAAACCCACCGGTACCGATGGCGAGCATAGCGTTGTCGATATGGTAGGTAGAATCGGATGATTCCCCACCAGTCAAGGTGGTAATCCAGGCGTTAACCCGTTCCATCCGATGACTAGAGATAGCCACTGAGCCAACAGCCACCGTGACAACAATTGCAAACATCACGAAAAATTGCCACATTGGGATGCCGGACACTAATAACATACCAAAAATAATGGCGATTAGGGCTACGCCGGTGCCAAGATCGCCCTGTGCTACTACCACTAACCCAAGCGAAATTCCGCAAACAATAATAATAGGCAACCAAAATTCTTTAAAGTCTCCGACTTTGCCTTCTTCCCTTTTTCTGGCGAGAAAATCCGCCAAATAAACCGCCAGAGCAAGTTTTAGAATCTCCGCTGGCTGAAAGCTAACGGAGCCAAATTGAAACCAGCGACACTCACCGAGTTCACATTTAACGATTGAAGATTGTGCTATAGAGAGCACCCAAAGCAAGGCTGACAAAAGTAAGGCAAAAATCAAAAGTGGTTTGGCAAATTTTTGGACGTATTTATATGGTATGGCTTTGAAAGCTAGAAAAAAGGCGACAAGGGATATAATAACGGAGCGGATTTGGCCGATAAAAAAATCGTTAGGACCATAGTCGGTGCCGTAGGTATTATTAAGAACATTAGCACGCATAGGGCCAATAGCATAAATCACCACTAGACCTAACGCCATTAAACCCAGCGTAGTAAATAGTATTACCAAATCTGATTTATGCTTACGATTCATCTATACCGCACCCCCAACAGCAGCTAGGAAAATCCCTAAGATTGCGCAGACTCCGGCGATAATCCAAAAACGCATCACGATTTTGGCTTCTCCCCAACCTTTGGCTTCTAGATGGTGGTGGAGAGGTGCAGAAATAAAGACTTTTTTGCCAAAGAATTTTTTGGAGATGAGTTGGATGAGCGATGAACTAGTCTCGACTACAAAAGGCAGACCGATGATCGGTAGGAGCAAGAGTGAATTGGTCATCATGGCAACCACACCGAGTCCAGCACCAAGCGCAAAGGACCCAGTATCCCCCATCATAAACCTGGCTGGTGGCACATTAAACCAGATGTAGCTTAAGAGCCAACCAATTACTGTCATACAGAAACCAAAGAGGAGAATGTTGCCTTGAAAAAGTGCAATGATACCAAAGGCGCCGTAGCTTAACATGGCAAGTCCTCCAGCGAGACCGTCTAGGCCGTCGGTGATATTGACAGCGTTTGACGTAGCGACCACCGCAAAGGCAAATACCACGACCACGCCAAAAATACCGATTTCAAGGTTGCCGATAAATGGCACAAGGATAGTAGTCCAGCCAAGTTTGACAGCAAAATACCAACCAAGCACTAGTCCTACCATAGTAATAAGAAAGAATTTGACCGGACCACGAAGTCCCGCGGCGCCTCGCCCAGAGCCAAAAATATTGATAGAATCATCGATTACTCCCACGATAGAACCACCAAGGAAGCCGACCAGTGGCAACCAGGTTTGGCCACGATCAAGGTTAAAAACCCAGGTAACAACCGTAACTGCTACGATACCAATGAGACCAGCCATGGTAGGAAAACTACGCTTGAATTTGTGGGCGTGGAGTTTGCTCATAACGGGTAAATCTTGCCCGTCCACGGTTTTTTGTTTTTGTTTTTTCCAGAAATGATATTTGTAAGCAAAATGTGTGTAAATTGGAGTCAAAAACATGGATAAAAGGAAACCGGCCAGGG
>CAZFVK010000065.1:0-4651 GCA_964522475.1 uncultured Candidatus Saccharibacteria bacterium
TTATTATAGCACGAAAAAACGCCGAGATGGCGCCTTTCTATTTTAATTCTGGTGCTGGAAGTAGGACTCGAACCTACGAAGGCCGAAGCCGAGAGATTTACAGTCTCTTGTCATTGCCACTAGACGATTCCAGCACTTTTAATGGAGCCGCCAACCAGGTTTGAACTGGTGACCTCATCCTTACCATGGATGCGCTCTACCAACTGAGCTATAGCGGCACTAAACATATTATATGTGATTTTTAAGATTTTTTCAAGATATATGTAGTATAATTAAAAAAAGTAGAAAGGAGCAATACTAAAATGTTTAGTCTAAAAGGAAAGGTAGCGGCGGTGTCTGGAGCGTCATCGGGGCTGGGGCAACAGATGGCTTTGGCTCTAGCACGGCAAGGTGCGTCGCTCGTGATTATGGCACGAAGAATGGAGCGGCTGGAAGACTTTAAGCCAAAGTTGCTTAAGGAGGGCGCAGAGGAAGTTCTCGCAATTAAGTGTGATGTAACTTCTACAGAGGATATCGATAATGCCGCAAAAGAAGCGGAGAAGAAATTTGGTCATGTGGATATTCTGCTTAACTGTGCGGGCTCTTCTAAAGATAAGGGCGTGCTTGATATGAATGATGAAGAATGGGATTTTACTATTGCAACTGATGAAACTTCGGTGTTTAAGATGACGCGAGCGTTTGGTAAAATTATGAAGAAAAATCATTACGGACGGATTATCAATATCGCTTCGATGTATGGCTTGGTAGGAAATACCGAGATCCCGACAGTGGCATATCACACCTCTAAGGGTGCGGTGGTGAACTTCACCCGGGCGGTAGCAGCGGAATTGGCGACTGATGGAATCACTTGTAACGCGATTTGCCCAGGGTATTTCTATACGGAGCTCACTACGGCAGTATTGGATACGGAGAGATTTCAGAATTTTGCCAAAACAATGGTGCCGATGCAGCGTTATGGCAAACCAGGCGAACTAGATGCAGCAGTCGTATTTCTAGCGTCTGAAGAAGCTTCCTACGTTAATGGTGTAATACTACCCGTAGATGGTGGATATACAGCCATATAGACTTTTCTTTTAATAAAGAAAAGTCTAACAAAAGAAAACAAGTGTAAAATTTGAAATGAAAGTGAATTCCATTTCAAATTTGAAATAAGATTGGAGAACACATGAATATTTATAAAGGTACTCAAACTGAAAAAAACTTGGAAAAAGCTCTCAAAGGAGAATCGGAAGCTCGTAATAAATATACTTTTTATGCTTCTAAGGCCAAAAAAGATGGTTATGAGCAGATAGCGGCGATTTTTACAGAGACGGCAGATAATGAAAAAGAACATGCTAAGATGTGGTATAAAGAGCTCCATGGTGGGGTGGTAGAAGATACTGTAACTAATCTAGAAGCGGCGGCTGATGGCGAGAATTATGAATGGACGGATATGTATAAAGGGTTTGCTGAGACGGCGAGAGAGGAAGGATTTGAAGATTTGGCGGTAAAATTTGAACAGGTAGCAGCGATTGAGAAATCACATGAGGAAAGATATCGTAAACTGCTCGATAATGTCAAAAATGGTAAAGTATTTTCGCGGGACGGTGATAAGATTTGGGTATGTCGAAATTGTGGGCATGTAGTAATTGGCAAGGAAGCACCAGAAGTCTGTCCGGTTTGTAGCCATCCACAGGCGTATTTCGAGATCAAGGCAGAAAACTACTAAAAATGGAGTTTAAAAAATACCCCCTTACGGGGGTATTTTTATTGGTCTAGCTATTTGATGTTTTTGGCGCTGTATTTGGCTTTACCAAATCCGAGGATAAGGGTAAAGATATATGGGAAGAAAATGATCCCAAGAGTATAGCCAACGCCTTTGCCAAATGCTCTAGCTAGTTTAATTGCGATAGCGACTTCAGCAACGATACTGGCGGTACAGCTAATAATAAGTCCGATAAGATATGTTGGGTATTCGCTAAAGGTAAGTACGTTGTAGTCGATATGATAGCCGGTTGCATCTTCAATCATAGGTGGCGTTTTTATACACATCAAGATACTAGCAATGATGCTAATACAAAGCAAACCCCAGAACCATTTTTTGATACCACAAATCTTAAACAAAATATAAAGATCGTAGATTGGGATGAGAATTTTCCAACCTTTTTCACCGGCTTTTTCGAAAATCCTCCACCCAGCTATAATTAGCAAAACACAGATGATTAAGCCGATGACCATTATGCTTCCGAGAAAACCTCCAGCGAAGGCTGCTTCGGTGGCAGTCAAGTCGTTGATTGATGTTGTTAGTGTAGTATTCATATACTCCTTTCTACTTTTGTTAATCCCATTATATCATATAAATGGCAAGCACAAGCGTTTTTCTTTATTGATATATCCCTTCTTAGATCTCCTCTCAAGGGGCAAGAACATCGTGGAAATAGATAGCCAAAGAGACGTCACTAGCTTTTCCCCAGTCCTGGGCGGGGATTACAGCCGTGGTATGCTGTACGGTGAGTCTACGCGCGGGGTCTGGTGGGGTAGTACTGCGTATAGTGATACGGGACGGTACCACCTGGGTTACAATAGTAGCTTCTATACCGGCTACTACGGCCGCCACACTGGGTACTACGTGCGGTGTGTTCAGGCCTCCTAGTATGGTCTCTACATCCGCTAAAGTATCAAGCTCTTAATACATTCACTATGACACAGAGTTCTTGAAGGATACTCGGCGTCATATCCTGCATGTAGGTTAAGTCTAATACATCTCTAGTTTGGGCTTTTCTTTAGAAAAGAAAAGTCCCAACGAAAAGAAACTATTATGAAAAATAGTTGAAAAGCGCGGTTTCCAACTATTTTTTGATTATAACAAATTGCTAAGTCATTGAGTCTACTATGAATACAATTATTTACATATCCTGCTCCACTACCAATTCCAGTGCTAGAACTATATGTCCCATAGCACTCACCCCCACTGGCGCCTAAAAGCATAGACGTAATACAAAGTAAGCATAAGCTAGAGGTGGGGGGTTGATTTTTTGATGCGAATATGTCTATAATACTCTATCTTAAAATAAAGGAGTTTTATGCCAGAAAACATAGCAAACAAAATCTACACCATCCGTGGGCAAAAAGTGATGCTAGACCGTGACCTTGCGGAAATATATGGTTACACTACGAAAGCATTAAACCAACAGGTTAAGAATAATAAAGAAAAGTTTGAGGGGGAAGACTTCATGTTTCAGCTCACCCAAGAAGAAGTTGATGGTAATTTGCGGTCAAATTTTTTGACCGCAAATATTAATCCTATGGCTAGAAGTTTGCCGTACGCTTTCACTGAGCAAGGCATTTATATGTTAATGACGGTGTTGAAAGGTGAGCTTGCGATTAAACAGAGCCGGATGTTAGTAATGGCGTTTAAGGCAATGAAGGATTATATCGCTGAGAACAAAATGTTGCTAGACAGTAGGGAGAATTTGGCTATCGGCTACAAAGTTTCCGAAAATGCAGAAAAGATAAAAAAGATTGACGCAAAAGTTTCTAAACTCGCTACCGAGATGAGCGAAGTGGTAAAGAGAACGGAAATCTCACCAGTGTTTTTAGACTTTGCTAAGACAGTAGAACACAAAGAGTTTCTCTTGTTTGAAGGTGAGCCGATTCAGGCTAAAGAAGCCTACCTAGATATCTATAAACAAGCTAAGAAAAGTATTTGTATCATAGACAATTATATTAATATCAAAACACTTCATTTACTCCAAATAGTAAAGCAAGGCTTAGAGATTATAATTTTTACTGATAATTTGCGGAATTATCTAAGGCGGTCTGATCTACTAGATTTCCAAAGAGAAAGACCAGATCTTAAAATCAAATTAATCAAAACTAGAGGAACTATTCACGATAGGTTTATCATATTAGATGAAAAGAAAGTCTATCAAGCCGGCGGCTCTTCAAAGGATGCCGGTACCAAAATGACTACCATCCATGAAATAAGAGATGATTTTATTATTAAGACCTTAATAAAAAAGACAGAAAAGATGAAGAATAATTCTGAGGTGAGGCTGCGGTAAGGTGTATTCTGGCCGTGGCCCCTTCAGCAGTATTCGCTGCTACACTCGGCGTCATATCCTGCATGTAGGTTAAGTCTGATACATCCTTTTCCTCACTAACGCAGCGGATGTAGGCGCCACCATAGCGAACCCCGTAATCAGTATATAAATTGCTGTTATAGGTCAAGTAATAGCGCTGGCTGCTGTTATAAGCTGTAGAGCCCCACCAAATTCCACGTGTAGATTCACCACTTAGAGTGCCATTATTGTAAAAGCCACCCAGGGCCAAAGAAAAACTCGTAGTATTTTGTTTATCCGTTTGTTTTTTAGAAGGTAATGCCCACCCTTTTGGGCATATGCTTTCTGTAGCAACAGCAGTCGTACCAGTAGTATCACTGGCACTAGAATTTTTAATAGTTCCAGCAGTGGCCGTCACGTAATTATACCAAACTGTATTGCCACTAGTATAATCATTTGATCCGCTATGAATACAAGTATTCACATATCCTGCCCCACTACCAGTCCCACTAGTAGAATCATAAGCCCCATAGCACTCACCCCCACTGGTGCCTCTCCCTCTACGACCTCATATAATAGGTAACATAACATACACACCTTTATCCCAGAGG
>CAZFVK010000066.1:0-4508 GCA_964522475.1 uncultured Candidatus Saccharibacteria bacterium
TTGACAATTAGCGTAATTATGCATATAATAATGCTAAGCAAGGAGGTGGCGAGATGCCGAATATTCGTCCTGTTTCCGATCTGAGAAATCATTTCGCAGAGATCACGAAAGACGCCCAGCTCAGCGGCGAGCCGATCTTCCTGACTAAGAACGGCGTCGGCTCCATCGTTGTCATGAGCATGGAGAGCTACGAGCAGAACCGCTATGACAGCATGGTCTATGACAAGCTGCGCGAGGCGGAGCTACAGGCTGCCAGCACGTCGGAGCGTTTGAGCCACGCTGATGTTATGGCGAAAGCGCGTGCGTTTCTGAGCGGTGCGGAGGAGCAAAAGCGTGCATAAGATCGTTTATTTGCCGCTGGCGGAGAGCGACTTGATGGACGCGCTGGACTATATTGCCTACACACTGGACGCTCCAAAAGCCGCCCGCGATCTGCTGGCCGAGTTTGACGAGACGGTACAGCGCATCGCAGAGTTCCCCTACGCCCACGAGCTTTACCGAACAGACCGCCCGATGAAGGATGAGATCCGCAAGGTGCCGGTCAAGAACTATGTGCTGTATTACGCCGTCTTTCAAGACCGCGTGGAGATTCGCCGCTTTCTTTACGGCAAGAGAGACAGAAGCAGAATCGACGAAGAATAGTGCAGCGCATAAGATGAAACTGCCCGCCGTCCCCGTCCCGGACATGAGCAATCTCACGAAGGAGCAGTTGAAAGCGGAAATCGAGAAGGGCTTTGCTGACGTTGCCGCCGGGCGTGTGACGCCCGCCGCATCCGTGTTTGCCGAACTTCGGGAGAAAGACATGCTGTAAACCAAAATCCGTTTCACCGTGAAACGGATTTACAACCGAATAGCTATTAACCGGAAACTTGTCTCACCGTGAGACAAGTTTCCGGTGTAATACTTGCCGTCAGAGTTTATAACAGAATCCTTTTCAAATGGCTAATAGATAGAAAGAAGGGATGACCGTGGCAGTACATATTTTTGCTGTATCAGAAGAGAACTATAAAATCTGTGTTGAGAGGGGCCTTGTAGCGATACCTGAAGCGAAGGAAGGCCCGAGACATGATAATATAGTCGACGGCCTATTGTCGCGCTTATGCGGAATCAAGGAAGACGACTATGTTCTTATGTATGTGATTAAGTCAAAAACCTTACGAGGGGTTTGGCAAGTCGAGGGACGCCCTTTTTATGAAGAAACTCCGGTATGGCAGGATAGAATGTATCCTTTCAGGTGCAGGATAAGATGGTCAAAATATAATTTCCAGAACCCATTAAAACTGGATGATATAAACGACCTGCGCAATACCGGGAAAATATGGACGTGGGCATTAGAAAGATCAACTGGCAGCAATGCTATGTTTTCTATTTCAAACGGGGAGTTTTTGACCATCTTAACGGAGTTCATGAAGATCAATCCGTTTACTACGCAAAAAGGCAGGATCTTGCAGCCATATCCATATCGTGAATTCAACCTCGCTGAACATCTCCACTTTCAGAACGGATTACCGAAATATGAGTTTACTATCATGGCGCTGCTGAATGCAGAATTTGCAAAGGGGTCATATACGGGCATTTTTGGAAACTATACTGACTGCCTCTGTTATGTTCCGACAAATTTAGGTAAAGAAATGGATTTCCTGCTGATGTATGATAATCCGGTTTCAACAAATCAAGTCGTTTCGTATGATATCATTGAAGTAAAGCGGGACGTTTTTGATGAAGATGCTCTTTGCCAGCTCGTCAGCTATGAATCATGGTTTTTACAGAAAAAAGTGTCCGGTGACTCCAACATGGTCAGAACGACGGCAATAGCAAAGACATACTCCGATTCGGTAATACAATATGTCTCGCAAAGAACGCGCATTGAAAACAAGCCTGTAAAACTGCTTCAATACTGCGTTGATAACGGCGCTCTGAAGCTAATTGATGTTTTAAACACCTGATAAACACAAAGCGAAGACCCGACCAGGGAATGTTCTGATTTCCTTTTACCCACGGGCGTTTCTGTTTCGCATTTTCGAGTTTTTCTTGATATTGCGAAACAAAAATCCGTTTCACCGTGAAACGAATTTACAAATGAAGATCTATTAACCGGAAACTTGTCTTACCGTGAGACAAGTTTCTTTTTTTCATGGAGGTGTTATGAGAGAACGCAATCACTTTATCGGCCTTTGGCTGAACGATGAAGAATACGCCCACCTGCGGGAGCAATGCGAGATCGCGGGCTTGCCGACCGGCGTGCTAATCCGTCAGGCCATCGAAGGGGTGCAACTTCGCCACAGACCGCCTAATGAATACGCAGCCCTGCTGCGGGCGCTGTCGGCCATCGGCAACAACGTCAATCAGATCGCCCATTGGGCCAACGCCAAAAAGAGCATCCAGGAGGCAGAGATCCAGCAGGCGGTTCTGCTGGCAAACAAGGCGTGGGAGTTGGTAAAGGAGACGTTGTAAATGTGTCTTACCGTGAGACAGGTTTTGACCGAGCTTCTGATGTCACTCAAAGCTCAAGCTCTTCTTATTTGCGCTGTCGTGATACAATAAAGAAAAAACCTTTCCTGTTTTTGTGACACTTTGCTCAAAAAATGGATTTATATAAGTGAGGGCCCTTAAACAAAGGAGACGAGGTATGAACGACAGAGATATAGTCAATTTATACTGGCAGCGTTCAGAGCAGGCCATAGCGGAAACCGAGCGGAAATACGGGAGTTACTGCCACATCATCGCATATAACATCCTCGAAAACAGCGAAGATTCCGAGGAGTGCGTCAATGATACTTGGATGAGCGCATGGAACGCGATGCCGGACAAGCGCCCGGATCGGCTTAGCCCCTTTCTTGCTCGGATCACACGCAACTTTGCTCTGACAAAGATCGTCCGCCGCACGGCAAAGAAACGGGGCGGCGGTGAAGCGGAGCTTACGCTGGAGGAGCTGGACGAGTGCCTTTCCTCCGGCTACGATCTGGAAAAGGAAATCGAAGATCGGGAACTGAGTCGTGCCATTGACGCATTTATCGGGCAGCTCGGTGAAAAAGAACAGCTTGTGTTTGTCAGCCGATATTGGTTCGTGGCGACCGAGCGGGAGATTGCGGAGAAGCTGGGCCTGAGCCGCAGCGGCGTCGCCGCCATGCTGAAACGGACAAGAGGCAAGTTGAAGACATACCTGTTGATGGAGGGTTTATGTACAATTCGGAACGAATGATGAAAGCCATCGGAGACATTTCCGATGATAAGATCGAGAAAACCGGCCGCGCGCTGGGTTATCAAAAAGAGAGACACAGCATGTCTCACGCCCCCGTTCGGATGGGGAGATTGCTGTCCATTGCTGCGGTGGTTGCGCTGATCCTCGCTCTGGGTGTGACGGCCTACGCAATCTATACGCACTGGTCGCGAGGCATGGAGCAACGACTTCCCGCCACGGAGGAAGAAAAAGAACTGGCAGAGCAGAGCGGCCTGTCCGACACTTCCCAGACTGTCAGCGCAACAGCCAACGGCGTGACGATTTCAGTGGAGCAGACGATCATCGATGGAGATTCCGCCGAGATTGCCCTGCGGATCGAGGGCTGGCAGCTTGACCGGGAACAGGAACTTGACGCCGCCGTTTGGGGCTGGATGCCTACCTTCAACGGAGAAGAAGCGCCTGCGATGGGCGGCAGTTTCGTGGAAGATCGCGACGCGAATGACCGTGTTTTCATTATTGCGGCTGACGGCTCGATGGAATTCGATATCTGGGCCAGAGCAGGAGACAAGCTAAGTACACTTTCCGGAAAAGAAATCCGTATTTGCATTGAAAGTTTAGGCGTTGGCGGTCTTAAAAGCGAGTATCAGCCGTTGGTGGAAGGCCCCTGGGAACTCGTATGGACACCCAGTAGCAACAGCGAACTGCTGACCGTACAGCCTGACGCAGACCTCGGTGATACCGGGATCAAGCTGATTTCCGCGGAGGTCGGCCCGATTTCTGCGAAGGTGGCGCTACAGCTTCCCGAGCTCTGGGAGGGCTACGAAACCTTGGAGCACCACGATCTCCAACTCGTGGGCGTGCGGCTGACTGACGGGACGGTGTTGACCAACATCTTTGGACCGCCCACGCAGGAGGGCTACGCGGATATCGACAATTTGATCCTTGAGCTGGACTACTCTTCGCATCAGATCCTCCAGCCGGAGCAGGTGGAGGCACTGATCTTTGCCAGCAACTTCCCTTGGGCGAGAACATTGACAGACATCGATCTGATCATTATCCCAATCAAATAGTAAGTAGTGGAACACACAGAGATCATGATCATTGAACAAGAACGAAAGTCATTATGGCTCCCATGCCCAAAGTGTGGAGCCAGGACGAAGATCAAAATCTACGAGGACACTGTACTTCTGAATTTTCCCCTATACTGTACCAAATGCAAGGAAGAAACCAAACTCGGCGTGATAAAATTTAAGATCGTAGTTAGCGACGAGCCAGACGCTTAAAGCGCAGAGCCTGCTACTCCGTGAGTGGAGAAGCAGGCTCTTTT
>CAZFVK010000067.1:0-4486 GCA_964522475.1 uncultured Candidatus Saccharibacteria bacterium
TGCGGCGTCCACCACCCTCCGGCTGCGGCGTCCGAATTCAGCCACTGCCTCAGCGCACTCTGCGCCCACCTGTTGTATCCATATACAACGCGCCCCGGTGCATTGATCTTTCCGTTTGTATGCAGGCTATCCAACGATGAAGTATCGCCAAGCTTCGTCCCGCTCGTTCCTTCCGATGTCGTTCCTGTCTGCTTTGATGTCGTTGATCCTTTTGCATATATGTTCCAGGTCCTTCCGGCAGTCGGATTATTATCAGAATTCTTTCCGCAATCGATCACAAGCTGATCGCCTTCCGCCGGCGCTTCCGAGAGTGTTATCTGGATTGACTTACCTGCCACCCACCCATTACCATAAGCAATACTGATG
This sequence comes from uncultured Candidatus Saccharibacteria bacterium, assembly GCA_964522475.1. Taxonomy (GTDB): domain Bacteria; phylum Patescibacteriota; class Saccharimonadia; order Saccharimonadales; family Saccharimonadaceae; genus Nanosyncoccus. Next base: position 367 of record CAZFVK010000067.1, read on the forward strand.
GTAATGTAGTAATCTCCCGGCGTCTCGGTTCCGTCAAAATAGCAGATAGCTTCCGGCTCATCAAACGGCACACCTGTCGGTGTCGTCTTGTCCCATTCAAAGAAACACCCGTGGATCGTCTCCCCGTCTTCCAGCTCTGCATCTGCTTCATGGCACAGATTCATTGCCGGGTTATAATGCGTCTCACCATCGACCCATTCCGGATGGATTTCGTCACCGTAATCCATCACCTCCAGAAGTTCTCCGTTCCGTGCAAGCTGCGCAACCCCTGCTACATCTGTAACAAGATCCGCCCTTTTATCCGAAGCAAGCAGATCAATCGCTGCATTCTGATGCGAAATCAGATGATTCTGCGCCTCAAGCAGTTCAACAAGTGCCCACGCTTTGCTGCCTTCCCAAATTGATACACCCATGTTTTACTCCTCCCCTCACGCTACAGCGTATGTAATAACTGTTTCCAGTGTCTCCAGATCCGTTTCGATTGTCAGGCTTTCACCTGTGGCAAGCGTCCGTGTCTCTGTAATCGTTCCGTCTCCATAGGTAAATGCATCCGTCCGTACTGCACTTCCACTGCGGCTGTGTACCACCTGAGAAACAGATCCGTCCGAGAATGTATACTCCTGTACGGTATTCGGGATCACTTCACCGGTAAGGCTGTTCAGCTTATCAGCAGCAATCACTTCTTCTGTGATTACAGCATCTTCCCAGTGCCCGCTGTTCCATTCCTCCGCAACCGGAATATTTACCTTTGCCTTCTTCAATACATTCCTGTATGTGCAGAAGTCACCCGCCTTATATGTCGCATCCTCGTCATAAGGTGCAGCCATATTGTCGCGCAGTGCGTTCAGCAGTTTCGTGCTTGCCTTCACCGTCCCGTTATTCGGATGGTCAACGACGAAATACTCCGTCCCGGCAAATTCAATCGTCTCCGTCAGCTGGGTAATTCGTTTGCGACTTACTTCCTGCCCGTCAGCCATACTTCAACCTCCTTTTCATATCTGTATAGCGTCATTGTCATCAGTTACAATCATTGCCTCCTCTGCATCAATTAATGTATTAAATGCGATCTTCGATTTCAGCACCCGGATGTCTACGTTTTCATCGACCGGGTTTGTCATTGAAAACTGTATCCCAGGCGGTGATGTGCTTGAATCAAGCGTCCAGTCCGTTCCCTCCACCGCATTTAATCCATTTATCGAAACAAAGATGATGTCATCCGGCCCATATCCGTACCCTGTCATGTCCAGAGTGACAACATTCGTCCCTGACAATACAACCGATTTCTTGAATTCCTGGATAAATGTGTTAATGTTCAGGTCTTCGGTCAGTGTGTCCAGCCACTCCGTGAATTCTGCTGTCATCATGTTGTAATAATTCTGGAAAGCATTCTGCCACTGAGTGAACAGCTCTGACGTATCAACCTGTTTGATAATCCCTGTGACATACGGGCAAAGTGTTCCCCGCGTGTCAGTAATATTCGCCTGCAGGATCTGCGTGGCTCCGGCCGGCACATAGATAAATGCCAGGCATAGTTCCCAAAGCGTCGCGCTCTTTGGCGTAATCACGGGCTTTGTTGGTGATGATGCCGGCGTCCCGTCCTTCGTTGTAATCCTGATCAGCCTGTTTGTGATGTCAAGCTGAATGACCACCGCCGTATATCTCGGCAGCGTGACATGGGCTGCCGTTACCGGGAGCGTCATGATCGCGTCATTCTCTGCCCATTTACTGTTTATTAGCGCCCTGCCGGTCCCGACATAGACATTCATCCCTGTTCCGGCTGTTACCTGCAGCGCATCTCCGACAGATTCATACACGCCGTCCGAGATCAACCCCTTAAAGTATTCGGACATCTGGTCAGCGTTATAGACCCTGTCGTGATTCAAGCTATTGAAAAACCCATACGTTAATGCCATATTTATTCACCTTCCCAGTTTCCGAACGTTGGAATCAGCTGGCTCCCGTTCTCATCCTCCGAATAAATCAGCTCGATGATTCTGCTTGTCGCATCCACGAAAGTGTTGCTGATCTGGACAATATCCCCCAGAAAATAATCAACTCCGAACGTATACATATTGTTCTGGACGATCTTCCCTTCTACTTTCTCTGTAAATGCCGCTTTTGCCAGCTGTTCCTTCCCGTAATCCTGCAGCATCTTCAGATATGTCGCCAGCGTAATGATCTCCCCGTTGCTGCTGACGCTTGATCCATCAATAAAAGCCTCATGTCTATCCAGGCCTGACGCCGTCCCGATCGTCGCTGTTTTCTGATCTGTCCCTTCACCTTCTCCTCCGATCAGCGCCGCATTGCTGAAGTCTTTTGATTCATAGATGTATGACGATGACATCAGGTTGTCATACTCCGGAGAAAACACGACCGGAACGACATCGCTCTGATCATATGTCCTGTCTACGCCTTTCTTCAGGACGAACCGGTATTTTCTATTCCGGATCACGACATCCCAGCCGTAACCATATGTCGGGCAAATCTCCGTCAGCCAGTCTGCAATGTTCTCGCCCAGAAGCTGCATATCAAATGTCTCTGTGTATCCATGCGCCGTCTCTAACTCAAAATTTTGGATCTTCCTGATCTGTACAGATGGATTAATTACATTTTCATTTATGACCTTTCTGATGCCTGTCTCCACTTTCCCTGTCAGATTCGTCTGTGACCAGACAATTCTCTGTCCGAGAATCTTCTTCAGGCCGCCTCCGCTGCATGTGATTGTCCAGCCTTTTTCCGTGTCAAAATCCACTGTGATGTTTTCTATCATCATGACATTGTCATAACCGTCCGATACAATGTCCGCCTCCCTGACCAGAAGCGTCCTTGGCGACAAGATCATCAGGTTCTTGTCCGTCGCCGGCACAACCAGTTCGAAGTCATTCAGGCCGAAGAACTGCATGTTCCAGATGACAGATGCAAATGTGTCAATGATATCTCCCAGGCCGTCGAGAGTAACCGTGTATATATTCACCGTTACACCCCCTCATACTGGTCGATACATTCAAATGTGATCTGCATATTCTCCGGATTTTCATCCGCCGTCACTGTGAAAAGATTGTCGCCCGGCGCCATAGAAAACCATGTATCTCCCTGTCCGAGTTTTCCGATAATGCTTCTTGTGATGCCGCCTGAAACCAGATTGATCGATTTCTCTCCCTGCCGTGTATTGATGATGATTTCGTCGCCCTCTTCCATCTCAATATTCAAAGTCATCTGCGCGACAGTTCCGACGTTATAGATCTTCGGATTCGTAACGGATCCAAATGCCTGTATTCTGATCAGGACACCCGTCTCCATATCTCCGCTGTTGATGATCGACTTTTCCATGTCCAGGATGATCTCCGAAAACGGAATCCCGCTTTCCTCAATATCGAATGCAAATTCAAATCCCGCCTGCAGCGACATGAACGGCTGGATCTTCACCTCAATTCCGTTAAAATGCGGCTGCGGACAGAAAATCACAACCTGCACGGCCTGTTTTTTGTTAAAGTACCCTACCTGAATCGACTGAACATATCCGTCTATATAAACATCCCTGTATTCGGTACTGACAAACACCCTCACCGGTTCTTTCGTCTTCAGATACCGGTACAGCTGCAGCCTGTTCTGTTCCACTGGATAATTCAGCGCCATCGTGATTGTGATCGTCCGCTCATCCATATAGGCCGAGTTAAAAACACTCCCATCAACGCCGGCATTATGTGTTGTGTTGATTACGGCATCCGGAGGATCGATACCGTCAATATTCGTCAGGTCATAGGCAGGGTTATTTGTCAGTTCAAGTGTTTCCTGATATTTGTTCTGCACTTTCAGAGAAAGCACTTCTCATCACCCCCCTTGTGTCATTGCCTTCAGCATTGAGATCTGCCTGCGCCGCGCCTGATATGTCTCAAGTGCGCTAAGGCTCTTCGGGCTGTTATTGACCTGGGACATGTTGTAATTGTTGATTACCGTCCCTGCGTTTCCGTATCCGTTTCTCCCTACGATGCCGCTGATATCCGTTACATTAGACTTCACTTCGTTCAGCGGCATACTTGCCGCTCCGGCCAGAACCGCAGCCTGTTCCCTGATGTACGACAGCATGCTCTTCAGTCCGTCCCCAAAACCTTCTCCAGTG
>CAZFVK010000068.1:0-4310 GCA_964522475.1 uncultured Candidatus Saccharibacteria bacterium
TCTCCATCGGGATTGTGAACAATATCCACTGAGGGAAGCATATCGAACGGTACGTCCGGGTGAAAGACCATCGCCTGACACGGTGCTTCATCATTTTTCAAATAATTTTAAGTTCTGGCCATATTTCCGTGTTCAAAAAGTAAAGCCGTATGAGATTGAAAAAGTACATCAGATTTTGAAAATTCATGAATATGACGATATTTTTGAAGACTATAATAAGTATAAGGAGAATTTGTAGTGGCAAAAGCAGAGTTATTTCAAAAAGATATTCCGAAGGAAGAACGAGTGTTTTATTATGAGTCGGAGGAGGACGATCCGATTAAGACGGATGAGCAAGAACGGAAGGAAAAAGTTGGGCTGCCGGAAGGGTATGAATATATTCCAAAAAGTTGGCTAACGCGGGTAAAATCGCGATTGATGTTTTCGATTTTTTGGGTGTTTGGGCAATGGTATGAACGGCATTATTGGGGAGCGAAATTTTATGGGCGGGAGAAGCTAAAAAAAGCGCGGGGGACGGGTTATGTGATGTATTGTAATCACACAAATCCGTTTCATGATGTGTTTGGGCCGGCGCTCGCGGCAGACAGAAGAATATATACGGTGATTTCGCCGGTAAATTTGAAGATTCCAAAAATTGGGCCGATTCTCCCGATGATTGGTGGAGTACCACTGGGTGGAACTCCTGATGAAAAGAAGGCGATGAATGAGGCAGTGGATACTAGACTTGTGAAACAGAAAAAATGTCTAGTGATTTATCCGGAAGCACACGTGTGGCCGTATGCGACGAAGATTCGGAAATTCCCGGCCGGTGGAAAATCTTTTAAGTATGCCGTGCGGAATAATTTGCCGGTATTCTCGATGACGACGACTTACCATAAGCGTGATAAAAAAGCTCGGAAAAAATATGGTGATTTGCCGCGGATGGACATTTATGTGGATGGGCCGTTCCTACCGAATCTGTCTTTGAGTGATGAAAAAAATCAGGAGATGCTAGCCGAAAAAGTTTACGAAAGCATGAAAAAACATGCCAAGAAAAATACTTACGAATATTTTGAATATATTAAAAAATCTGATAAAATAGATAGTAAGCATAATAATAAAAAGTAGAGTTTAGATGAGTATTTTTAGGACGGGACTTCCAATTGGTAAACTGACGAAAGTCGTGCCGGTGTTTATTACGATTAATAATGAGTATGCTCCGTATGCGGCGGCGGCGATTCATTCTTTGATGCAACATTCGAATAAAAAACGGTATTATCGGGTGATAATTCTGCACGATGGGCTAAGCTTTGCGAATCGGTTGAGATTTCGGAGTTTGGTGACGGATAACTGTGCGATTCAGTTTAAAAAAATCACGCGAAGCCTTTACCTTAAAGTAGTGATAAATTATGTAGCAAAGCGAAAGGGGATGGGGGATTTTTTCTCGAAAGCGGTGTATTTTTATCGATTTTTTATCCCACTTTTGTTTCCCTTGTATGAGCGGGCGGTGTATATAGATAGTGATACGATTTTGCGTGGTGATATTGGGGAGCTTTTTGACAAAGAAATGGGGGAAAATGTGGTGATGGCGATGGTTGATCCGAAAGTGACGGCAATTCCGGAATTTAGAGATTATGTAGACTTGGCAGTAGGCGTGCCACATACGGAATATGTGAATGACGGTGTGATGTTGATGGATCTTAAAAAAATGCGCAAAATGAAATATTTGACTACAATGGTGGCGATGATGAAGGAATACGATGCGGACCTCGTGGCGCCGGATCAAGATTATCTTAACGTGATTCTTCAGGGTAAGATTGGGCATTTTGGCTCGGAGTGGAATGCGGAGCCGACGGCTGAGTTTGATGATGCGACGAAATTGGTACATTTTAATTTGTTTAACAAGCCGTGGCATTATAAAAATGTGCCTGGGGAGAAAATCTTTTGGAATGCAGCTCGGGGTACTGGGTTTTATGGTGATTTGAAACGCCAACAAGAATCGTTTGACGAGACTAAGCAAAAAACTGATCAAGAAAAGGTAGCGGCTTTGATTGAAAAAGCGGGGAAGCTGGCGAAGCAAAAGAAGATTTTGATTCGAAAACCGGACAAACTAAAAGCATAGACGTAATACAAAGTAAGTATAAGCTAGAGGTGGGGGTTGATTTTTTGCTACCTCTGTGCTATATGATAGCCTGGGTTGGTCTTTGGGATTTAGCGGGTCGGGAGGGGGAGAAGTCCTAACTGCGAGGGCTCACTAAACGGTTTTCCTAGCGGATTAAAGTTGCTCTAGAAAGGATAACAGATGACGGTTCAGATTAATCTGATTGTTATAAACTTCGCCAAAAGAGACAAGAAACCAAAGAAAAAAGATTAGGCTAAACGCCTAATCTCCAAACCACAGAACGTAGTCTGCTAGGGGCTATGTTCTATTTTTATTTTACCTCAAGCGGAATCAAAAATCAAGCGTTCCTTTGCTATACCACTCCAAGGTACCAGTGGGGGTGAGTGCTATGGAACATATAGTTCTACTACTGAAGTTGGTAGTGGAGCAGGATATGTAAATTCCTGTATTCATAGCGGGTCTAATGATTATACAAACGGTGATACTGTATGGTATAACTATGGAGCTGCCTCTGCTGGAAGCATAATTGGTACAGATAATACTGTTATAACTACAGAAAGTATCTGCCCTAAAGGATGGACATTACCGGCTAAGAAACAAATAGATAGCTTTGGCGGAGCATCACCAGGCAGTAGTACTTATGTACCAAGCTTTTCCCCAGTCCTGGGCGGGGGTTACTACAATGGTACGCTGTACAGTGAGTCTACGCACGGGTTCTGGTGGGGCAGTGCTGCGTATAGTGGTGCGAGGCGGTACTACCTGCTTTACAATAGTAGTAGCCTATATACCGACGACAGCAGCCGCTACTATGGCTTCTACATCCGCTGCGTTAGTGAGGAAAAGGATGTATCAGACTTAACCTACATGCAGGATATAATGTGGAGTCGCTCATGCCATTTTGAACTTTTAGATGGCGGTGAGGGCGTTAGCAACGATATAGCCGTAATAAATGGCGAAGATGATGAGCATGAGAGAGCCTTCTTTTTTGGAAATTGGACTGCCACGGCGGGCAACAATCCAAAGAAGGGCGGCTGAAACCACCATCATAATAACATCGATCATTTCAAAACTTTCGGGTTTGATACCGCCAAAAATAGCAACGGGAAGTCCAAGTACAATACAAATATTAAAGATATTGCTGCCAATGATGTTACCGACCATAAGTTCGTTTTCGCCACGTTTGGCAGCAGTGATAGTGGTGACGAGTTCGGGAAGCGAAGTGCCAAAGGCAACGACGGTAAGCGCGATGATGCGGTCGGAAATTCCGATTACAGTAGCAATTTCGGAAGCAGAGCTTACTACAAGCTGGCTTCCCCCAACTACACCAACGAGACCTAGAATTACAAAAACAAAAGATTTGCCGAGCTTCCATTTGGGTTTTTCGACTTTGTGCCTTTCTTTTTTGTTTTTACGAGTCATCGCGATAATGTAGTAAAGGAAAATCGCAAAGAAAAGCACACAAACGAGACCGTCGCTTCTGGTGATCCAGTTTTCTTCGGCGCCAGAAATGGAAGTATCTAGGAAGAGAAAAATTAGACCGAGCGTAGTAAGTAAAAGCAGTGGTAACTCTTTTGAGATAGTGTTTTTGTTGATTTTGATAGGGCTAATTAAGGCCGCGACACCAATTAAGAGTAGAATGTTGATGATGTTACTACCCATGACGTTGCCAAGTAGTATATCGGTATTGCCTTCTATCATAGACGTAATCGATACAGCAAGCTCTGGTGCGCCGGTGCCGAATGCTACGATAGTAAGACCGATTAGCTGTTTTGATATTTTGAAATTGGAAGCAACGCTGCTTGCGCCGTCTACTAACCAATCGGCGCCTTTAATCAAAATTACAAAACCGCCGACTAAGAGTAAAATTTGCAATAATATATTTGTGTCCATGTTTGTTTGAATTCAGCTTATGGATATATTATAACATAAAATCTTTTTTTACAATAAAAAATGGTGCGAATGAAGAGACTCTAACTCTCGACCTCTTCCTTGGCAAGGAAGCGCTCTAAACAACTGAGCTACATTCGCACGTACTCGTGCTCATTTGCTCAGTTGTTTAGACTGTCTTTGATTTACTCGGCCACAAGGGCCTCGGACAGAACTGAGCTACATTCGCACGTTGCTAAGTATATTATATCACACTTTTTTAATTTTGTGGAGGTGCCTACCGGAATTGAACCGGTGTACGCGGTTTTGCAGACCGCTGCGT
>CAZFVK010000069.1:0-4264 GCA_964522475.1 uncultured Candidatus Saccharibacteria bacterium
ATCTTACGCATCTCTGCTACATAAATCTTAATCTGTTTGAGCACGCCAGCTTTGAGTTCATGCCCCTGTTCACGGCATTTTTCCGCATCGTAAACGCGTACATCCACTACTTTGCCTACCGAGGAACCATTCATTCTTACCGAAGTATCACGCACGTCGTTGGCCTTTTCACCAAAAATTGCCCGAAGTAGTCTTTCCTCAGAGGAAAGTTCTCTTTCGCCCTTTGGTGTAATCTTACCAACGAGGATATCGCCATTTTTTACTTCAGAACCAATCGTTACAATACCGTCTTCACCAAGATGTCTTAGAGAATGTTCGGATACATTTGGAATATCCCGAGTTACTTGTTCTGGACCAAGTTTAGTATCGCGTACTTCTACATCAAAGTCCTTAATATTGATAGAGGTGAGCGCATCATCTTCTACCAAACGATTCGAAATTACAATCGCGTCATCCATATTGTAACCCCGCCATGGCATAAAGGCAACCAAGAGATCACGTCCAAGTGCTAGTTCTTTATTGTGAACCGATGCACCCTCAATCAAGACATCGCCTTTTTTGACTTTTTGACCACGTCTCACCACACAACGCTGGTTATAACAACGATCATCATTAGTTTTTTCAAAGTGGGTAATCTTATATTCGTGCTCACCGCCTTTATCATATTTCACGATAATTGATTCGCCATCAGCTTTCTTAACTTCACCAGGGCCAGTGGCCATCACAAGTTGAGAAGTATTTTTGGCAACTTCCGCTTCAATACCGGTACCCACAATTGGGTTATCAGTCTTAAGAAGTGGTACTGCCTGTTTCTGCATGGCGCAAGCCATGAGTGAACGGTCAACCCGGTTTTTCTCTACAAACGGAATTAATGATGCCGACACACCCAAAATTTCTTTGTGAGCCGCATCTACGTGAGTTACCTTCTTAGCTTCTACCTGAGCCGGCTTACCGTGTACCCGAGCCGAAACCCAATCTTCTTTAAATTTACCGTTTTTGTCTAATTTTACTGAAGCATCCGCAATTACTTTGTCATCCTCGGTAGCGGCATCCATGTAAACAACTTCATCTGTTACTTTGCCATTTTTTACTACTCGATACGGCGCTTCGATAAAACCATAGTCGTTAATCCGAGCGTAAGTCGCAAGGTTAAGTACGAGACCTACGTTACCACCTTCTGGTGTTTCTACAGTACAAATTCTACCATAGTGAGTTGGGTGAGCATCACGGACATCAAATCCGGCGCGTTCCCGGGTAAGACCCCCAGGACCCATTGAGGAAAGACGACGCTTATGAGCAAGTTCCGAAAACGGGTTTACTTCATCCATCAACTGTGAGAGCTGTGAAGTCGAGAAGAATTCCTTCACCGCAGCTACCACTGGACGTGGGTTAATTAGTTGAAGTGGCACCGCGTCATCTGGATTTGCCATTGACATTCTATCAAGAATATTGCGCTGAAGCCTTAGCATACCTAAGCGGAACTGCCTCTGAACTAGTTCCCCAACCAACTTTACTCTCCGGTTAAACAAAGAGTCGATATCATCCGCTGGCTCTTGTGTATTATTAAGGCGAATGATTTCTGAAATAATCGCTACTACATCCTTCATTTGAAGCGTACGATATTCTGGCTCATTTGGTGTATCAAAACCCAACCTTCTATTCATCTTAAAGCGACCAACTTTAGAATAATCATACCGCTTTGGATCAAAGAACATCCGATCAATCATCGACTTTGCGTTTTCTACAGTAGCAAGATCACCTGGACGAATCCTTCGGTATACCTCAAGAAGAGCCTCACCTTGAGTTGAGCTCGGGTCCTTCTCTAGAGTAGCTTCAATAAACTTCTTTTCACCGTTGTCAACTTTGGCAAACACTTTCTTGATTTCGCTCTCTTTCATACCAAGAGCGCGTAGGAAAGTAGTTACTGGGATTTTGCGACGACGATCAATTTTTACGCTAATTACCCCGTTGGCTGTAGTTTCAAACTCTAGCCACGCCCCACGACCTGGGATGATCTTAGCTCCGTAAAGATTCTTTACTCCGATATTTTCCGCAGTAAAAAATACCCCAGCCGAACGAATTAGCTGCGACACAATCACCCTTTCGGTTCCGTTGATGACAAAGGTAGCCCTTTCCGTCATACACGGATAATTGCCAAAATAAATTTCTTGTTTTTTCTTCTCTTTAGTTTTCTTGTTTTCGAGCTCCACTACTACATAAAGTGGTTTTTCGTAAGTAGCTAAATTGTATTTAGCTTCTTGCTCAGTCTCCTGAGGCTCTTTAAATTTGTATTCTTTAAAACGGAGTGAGAACTTCTGACCAGTGTAATCATCAATCGGATTCAACTCGTCAAAAACCTCTTGCAATCCGTTTTTAGTGAAATCTTCCCATGACTTTTTCTGATGAATAGCCATATCCGGAACATCCACCGCGCAGTCGTCCTCCGTAAAGAAGACTCGCTTGTCTTGCTTGGGTTCTGTTGCCATTGTACCTCTTATTATTTAGTGTTTAGTATCTTTTTTGACAGCACGACCTCCTCTAGTCGGGCTATCTCAGCGCCGAAGATTACTGCTATGCCACCTTAAGAGCTTGCCATTTCTCTTAAAGATTTCTGGGCAGGGCACACTACTTCTTCCTACCATTTTATCAAAAAATACGAAAAATTTCAAGACTAGTTTTTTAACATGTGGAAAAGTTTTGTCAAAAAACCGTCCAAAAGTCCTTGCGTTTCAAAAAAAGCTCATGTATAATCAAACATAAGCTAACTAACTGCGAGTCGGCTTGAACGAAGAGTTGAGAGCTTATATATGTCTAAAAAACGCCCACGTTGAGGGCGTTTTTTGGTTCAAATATAGTTCAAATATTTTTATGATTAGATGTCTAAATCGTCGAGATCAGCTAGCTCTGCTCGAGTTTTTTCAGCGAGTTCTGAGTGAGCTTCTTCTGGCTCTTCCTCTGAATCTTCGTCTACTTCATCAACCTCTTCTACCTTTTCTACTACATCTGCATCTTTCTCCTCTACCTTTTCAGCTTTGTCAGTTTTCTCGGCTTTGACTGGACGTTCTATCCCATCTTCATCAGTATTTACAATCTTAAGATTATACCGGGCATCTTGCTTGGTTCCAAGCGCCCTAAGAAGTACCCTAAGAGATTGCGCTGTCGCACCACGCCTACCAATAATTCTGCCCACATCCTCTGGATCTACTGTGAGAGATAAAAGCACGCCTTTTTCGTCAATTTTGCGCTCTACTGATACTTTGTCTGGATTGTTGACTAAGGTTTTTACGATATATTCTACAAATTGCTGGTCAATAGTAGCCATTTTTTTCTCCCAATTATTTTTATATATCCAATTATAGCACATATGTTTAGCTTTTACACCTTGTATTTTTGGAATTTTTATGCTAAAATAATAGGAGTTAATTAAAATAAAGGAGAAAATATGCTAGCGATTCGTATGCAGCGTAATGGCCGCGCACACCTCCCGGTGTACCGGATAGTCGTCCAAGAATCCCAGCGTCACCCTCTTTCTGGGCGCGTTGTGGCTGAGGTCGGCAGTTACAACCCAGCCACTAAGGCTCTCGTCATGGACGAAGAAGCTATAGAAAAATATCTAAAAAACGGTGCTCACCCAAGCTCTCGCGTCGCCTTCATCTTGAAGAAAAACGGCGTCAAGCTACCAAAATGGTACAAAGAAGCTCCGAAAAAATCTGCCAAAGCCAAACACGCTGACAAGCTCAGGAGAAACCAACCCAAAGAAGAAGCTCCTACCGAAGAAGCTCCCGCAGAAGCTCCAGCTGAAGAAACCCCAGCAGCAGCAGCAGCAGAAGCAGCAGAAGCAGCAGAATAAAAAATAACCCCTCAAGGGGTTATTTTTTATTCTTTGCTAATGTTTTTCTTAAACCGGTCCACCTCCGGACCGAGCGCCTTCCGAAACTTTTTAACCCCCTCTTTAGCTGCCTCTGTCTGCGCATCTTGTTTTGAGTGTCCCTCGCCAGAAGAGAATAATTCTCCGTTAATATAAAGCCCCACCACAAAATGTTTATCATGATCTGGCCCATCTTCTCTAAGAGTCCGGTATGTCGGAGTTACCCCATCCATTTTTTGTGAAAGTTCTTGTACATAAGACTTTGGATCTCGCCAAGTCCCTTCCTCAATAATCGTATCAATTTTTGAGAGGATATGTTTGTCGATAAAGTCCTTCGCTGCGTCGTACCCTTGATCAAGATAAATCGCCCCAATCACCGCCTCAAAACAATCCGCC
>CAZFVK010000070.1:0-4235 GCA_964522475.1 uncultured Candidatus Saccharibacteria bacterium
AAAAGGAGAGAATTTGGGGAGAAAGGAGAGAAAACAGGAGAGAACGCAAGCCCTGTTTTCACAGCAAATTCCAGCATTCTAATGATCTCGTTGGAGAGAAAAAACACCGATCTTCTGCTGTTGGCAAAAAAGATGAGAGGTGTATGACATGAACGCAACGACCCAATATCAAGACATATTAGAGCAGTACCCCATCTACATGACAAAAGATCAGATGTACCGCATTTGTCATATCAGCAAAAAGACCTGCCTGTTTCTTCTGGAAAACGGCCTCGTCCCCTGCCTGGACAGCGGGAAGAAAACCCGGCGCTTCAAGATCAAAACAGCAGACGTGATACATTACCTGGAGGATCGGGAGTATCACCCTGAACACTACAAGCCACCGGAGGGCTATTACAAACAGCCGCATATCCCGCAGCCGCAAGCCTTGTCCGAAAATGACTTGCTTGTGATGAAGCAGTTTTATGAAAAGGAACTGGAGTCCTGGCCGGATGTTATGACCATCAGCCAAGTATCCGCTTTCACCGGATACGGAAAAACCTCTGTTGAGCGATGGTGTAACAAGCAATATCTTAAAAGCTTTTACATAAAGCGCAGCTATTATATTCCGAAGGAGTATCTAGTTGCTTTCCTTGTGAGTTGGCAATTCATTGGGATTTTGGTTAAGTCTTATATCCATAAGGAATTTAACAAAAAATTGATTTCAAAGCTCCTGAAGATACAGGAAACCGAAAGGAATGCTATCGTAAGCTAGATAATCGAAAGACCTCCTTTTGAAAAGCCAAGAACGTTTGCCAACATCAAATAATTATTGAATTAATAATGATTATAATTTATAATCTATTTAACAGCCAGAGACAAAGCCATGTAACTAGTAGAGATAGAGAGGAATACATAATGGGTAGTGCTCGATTCCTTTTAGTAACAGCAAACAAAAACGAAACTGATGCGCTCTTGAATGATCCCACTTTTACCGTTGAAACTGCAAGAGCAGACGATCCTAATGACCCCATTTTTTACAATATTGGAAAATTTGGGTGCTACGATGTTGTCCATTTTGAGTTGACAAATCAGGGTGCTGTTGGCGCTGATGCGGCACAACTTTCAATAGTTTCTGCGATTCACAGTTTCAAGCCAGATGCCGTAATCCTAGTTGGAATTGCTTTCGGGAAAGAATACTACAATAGCAAACAGCCAAGCCAGAGAATAGGCGATGTGCTTATCTCCGAGAAAGTTGCAGATTATGAAAGCGGAAAAATAAAAAAAGGCCAAGTTATGTCGGACGGGTTTGTTGCAGAATCTGGGCGACAGCTTCAATCCGTATTTAAGCATTATTCTAGAACATGGAAATATTACATTGATGGTAAAAAAGTCAAGAGTGAGTTTGGTTTAATACTCTCCGGAGACAAAGTCGTTGATGACAAAGCATTTAAAAAAAGCCTTCTAGAGAGGTATCCTCGTGCCATAGGCGGAGAGATGGAAGGAAGAGGTGCATATAGTGCATGTAGAAATAGAAATATTAACGAGTGGATAATTGTTAAAGCTATTTGCGATTGGGCTGATGGTACAAAGTCTCAGGACAAGGAACGCAATCAAATAGCTGCTGCTAAATCGGCGGTGTCTTTGCTGCATCATATTTTTAATGATCCGACTTCATTTGAAAAGATTCCAAAGCTTGATTGGACATCAAATAACAAGGTAACGGATGCTGGTGTTAATCAAGAAGTTCAAGGAGTGAAAAAGGAATCGGATATCATTGGATATTTTATAAATTTTGGTGTCACTACTTGTAGATTATTTGAAGTTTTAAAAAATGAAAAAGCGCTAAAAGAACGTATGGCAATTAGTTATGATATCCGATGCATTCCACGCATCAATAAACTCTTGAGCTGTTTTTACATAAACCATTGATACATTGTTCGTATCGCGATAATCAAAATACGGTGAATTAACAGCTTGATTTTGAAAGCCTTGATATACCCATTTTCCCAATTCAGAATCATACTCTGTTTTATCATATACAATTACGCGAATTGGTGTCTGCTTTCTTTCAGTCAAACCACAGGAATAAGTGGTGTCAGATCTAACAGTTGGGGTTTCCTCACTAATTAATGACTTGCTCACAACGTTTGGCGTAGAGGCTTTCTTGGCACCGTTCGAAGACTTATTTACTCCGTCCTCAGTCAACACACCTCTGTCCCGCTGTGCTTGTGAGCGTGTCAAAGTATCTTTTGTTCTCTCTATACCAGTCCTCGGCTTGCTATCATTGGCAGGCACCTTAGGAGCAGTGTTATTCACAGGCTGTGAGGGTTGTGCTTTGCTTGAAATTGCTCCAGCTATTCCGCCAGCCACGGCGCCAGCAACTGCTCCAACAATGCCGCCTGTCACGCCTCCAACTGCTGCACCGATCGTTGCCCCCGTCACTGCGCCTTTTACAGCACCAACAACGGCTCCCTTCACCGTATTCCACGCGCTCTTAAGGCCGCGTCCATTGCTGTCCACAAAGTTAATCGGATCGTTTTGGACATACAGATACCGATTGAGAGACTGTGGTGCAAACGCACTTCCCCTCAGCAGATCCTTCTGTCCAAACCGGTTCATCTCCGGCTCATAGAACCTTGCGCGGAGGTAGATCATGCCGGTGGCGGCGTTGTAGTACTCGCCGTTGTAGCCGAACCCGGAGGTCGCTTCGCCAATCTGCTCCCCAAACGGGGTGTAGCTCTTGCTGGTGACGTTTTTCCTCGCCAGTCCTCCGCCGAAGGTGTACCATGCGTTATTGTAGGACACTTCCGCCACCACAGAGCCGCGCCCGTCGTAAACATACTCCGTGCGGGTGCTTCCGGAGATCGCGGAAATGCGCTCCAGGCCGTAGGTGTAGTTGGTCGTTTGGCCGTTTTGGGCAGCAGAGATGACCACGCCGTCCCCATACAGAATATCCCACGTCAGCGTAGTTGTCAAATCTTCACTTGTGCGGATCTCGCTTAACAGCCTGTTCGCGTTGTAGCTGTAGGTTTCCGTATAGCCATCCTCGCGGGTAAAGCTCTGAAGCAGATTCAGCGCATTATAGGCGTAGCTCCGCGCACCACCGGCGTTCTCGCTTCTGACGAGGTTGCCGTTGGCGTCGTAAGTATACTTTGTTGTGTCGTTCCCTGTAACGCTCTGAATGAGCTGGTTGGCAGCATTGTAGCGCATGGCGGTGCTGACACCGTTCTGCGTCTTCGCCGTCATGTTGCCCACCGGGTCGTAGGTATAGCTCTCGCGCTGCCCGTCGCTGCGGGTGAAGCTTGTGAGCTGCCCGAGCGCGTCATAGATATAGCTGCTGGTCAGAGTCGCGCCGTCCTCGGTGCGGCTCTCGCTTGTCATACGCCCGGAGAGATCGTAAGCGTATTCCAAGGCTAAGTCATACGCGCCCGTGGTGGTCTGGGAGACGAGGTTGCCCACTTCGTCGTAAGTGTAGACCGTGTCCTCCTTCGCACCGTCCGTAGCGATCCGGCGGCCGAGAGCGTCATAGCTGTACTTCGTCGTCTCGCCGTCCACGCCCTTGACAGAGACAAGGCGGTTCATGTCGTCGTAGCTGTACTTGACCGTCTTGCCGTTGGGATAGGTCATGGTTGCGCGGTTGCCGTGGCTGTCGTAGGTATAACTCACGGTCTTGCCGTTCGGCTGCGTTACGGAGATCAGGCGGCTGGCGTCGTCGTACTGGTAGAGGGTATCGCCCTCCGCCGTGGTGACGGTGGTCAGCAACCCCAGCTCGTTATACGTATTGGTCTCGGTCTGCTCGCCCGCGTAGTCCGCCGTGAGGATATTGCCCGTGCGGTCGTAGGTGTAGCGGGTGACATGGCCTTCCGCGTCCGTGACGGTCTCGAGCCAGCCTTCGGTGGTGTAGGAGTATTTGACCGTGTTGCCGAGGGCGTCGGTCTCGCTTGTCAGGTTCCCGAGGGCGTCATAGGTATAGCTCGTCACATGGCCGAGGGCGTCGGTCACTTTGGCAAGGTTATCCGCCGCGTCGTACTCGTAGCGGGTGGTATTCCCCAGCGCGTCGGTGACGGCGGTCATGCGGCCAACGGGGTCATACTCGTAGGCAGTGGCGTTTCCTTCCGGGTCGGCCTCGTTCACAAGATTGCCCACCAGGTCATAGCTCGCCGTCAGCGTCGCGCCGTTGGCATAGCGGATCTCTTCAAGCAGGCTGTCCACGGTGTAGGCGTAGCTTGTCGCGTTGCCGAGGGCGTCCACGG
>CAZFVK010000071.1:0-4230 GCA_964522475.1 uncultured Candidatus Saccharibacteria bacterium
AAAACTTCTTTTTACCGTCGAAGTTACGTCCCTCTGGAGTCGAAGAACCATAATAGTTCGCGGCCGTATCGTAGGTTAGATAGGCGCAGAAGTTAACCGGAGTTGTCGTCCCGATGCTAACGTCGATAGTTTCGGCATTAGCGACGACGACTTGATGCCAGTCAGTATCGCTACCAGTAAATTCGGAAGCGCCGGAAGCGCTTGTCGGCTGAGAAGCGCCGGTATTGTAAGAGACTTTATAGCGGGATTTTGGCGAGGATGGCATACTATCGGTATCGGTTCGACGCATTTCGAAAACGATATTAAAGCCATAGCGTTTACGCTTTCCGCCGCCGGTTAGAGTTCCCTCGTCACCGGAATCGGTGGAATATTGGTTACCGTTCCAAGTCGAAGTAATTTTAATACGTCCCTCGAAAGTAGAGTAAGCAGGGCGAATAACGGTTCGGCAAACAGGGCTCGTGTTGGTTGTCGTTCCATAAATACGATCGCTGGCGTTTAGATAGCCATAAGCATATTTTACCCAAGGTTTATAATCGATGCGTTCGCAATAGGTATTACTTGAATTGACGCCAGCGGAAAGGGTATAGGTATGCGGTGAGCTGATTTTATGAGTCGAAGAGTTGAGCGCGGCATTTGTCCCGCTATAACCGGAAATCGCTGTTGTCGTCGTGGAGGATGATGAGCCGGATTTTAAGGCATAAGTATTGGTCGCCCAAGCGTCGGGAATATTGGCGGAATTATCGGGGGAACCGCGAGAGATTTCGTGATTAAACTTAAGGGTATAACTTCCAGTCGCCTCTTTTCCGATATAGGCATTTTTAGTAGAGTTCCAAGTTAAATTAGAATCGAGGTCGCCGCTTCCGGACAAGAACGACGTTGAGGCGGTAAAGTTTTGGCTTTGGTCAGGAGGCGGAGCATAGACTGTTATACATTTATAAGCGGTAGTTGTTCCGCGATTACCAGATTTTCCAGTATTCTCGGTAGTTGAGCCGTTTTCTGTTTTATAATAAACGACATTTTCGTATCGAATATACCCGCAGATGTTTTGACTACCTCCGCGATTAGAGCTATTAAAAGTTACAGAGGGAGTATCTGTCGCTAAACTAGTTGCGTATTTTGGGCTAGAATTATAGGCGATTGCGCTAGGAATATCAGTTCCGGCAGATGTTGGGTAACTCGAACTGGAGGTACTGTATTTAACTTTCGTTGCGAGAGTGTTTGAATTGCTGTCGGTTCGAGTTATTTTATAGAAGCGATTAAAGGTATAAGTTCCGTCGCGAGAAGCGTAGCAAGCATTTCCAGAACAACTTAGATTGGTATAGGTCGTACTGGGAGAGATATTTACTTCGCCGGAGAAATCCGCTTCCCCCTCGATGGTGGGATTTACGATATTGATACAGGTTGCGGCTTTTCCGAGCTCTGATTCGTATGCATACGGGTTCGCCGCAGATATGCTAGATGACTGATAAACCCCATCCGAATAAGTATTTGTTTTAACGAAATGCGTTGTCCCATCATATGTTAAGTATCCGCAGACTTGGCTTGGGTTAGCAGCACCAGCAGTTATGGTCCTTGATTCCGTTCCTGAAGTTAGTTGGGTAAAAGTCGTACTATAGCTTCGCGATCCAACTTGGTCAATCCAATATCCGCCAGTTGTCGTATTGTCGTAATTGGCCTTTGTAGTTGAGTACCAACAGTTTTGTGCGTCGCTCGGTTCATCGCTGTCTGTTCGACGTAGTTCATAACTGATATTGAAAGTCTGAGAACCGGAAGTACCAGATTTAGCTGTACAGGTTGAGCCATTAGTAGAACCGGTACAATCGAATTTGGAAGAATCGGCAGGAGTAATTATGACTCTACCGAGAAAGGTCGCGGTTGGGTATTCGTAGGTATAAGTGATGACTGGTTCAGGTTTTGCTTCGCGAGAAACCGTTACGCATTTATGGGAACTACCGACTCCCTCGTTAGTGCTTCCGTCTGAGTTATAAGTAGTTGGGCTAAAACGAATATACTCACATACACTTTTTGTCTCTCCGGCTGCAATATAAAAGGTATTCGCATTTGTTCCAGTTCCAAAGCCACTCGAGTCCCCCCTCGCAATAGTAATTGAATTGCTAAGATTTCCCGAGTCTCCGGCGGTCATATTCCTACTAGTTCCAGGCGTACAAGGCTTAGAAGTAGAATTTGTTGTAGTTTGATAAAAACAAGTTTTATATGGGACACTGGTAATATCGGAATTTGCTGTTCTGGATACTTTATGTGTAAATGTTACGGTACGAGTATCCGTACCATCATAGGATAGACTAACAGAAGAAGGGCTTGCGCTTGATGTTGAGGAAAGAGTAGTCGATGTCACCGTTGGCGTTGGAGGAGTATAAGGCTCAAGCCATGCTATCTCTTGTTTTCTACTTGTGCCTGGAACAGACTTGACCACATATTGGCTAAGGTACGCTGCGTTCGATGCATTATTGAAAAAAGTCTGAACCTTGCTCCATTCATCAGAACAACTAAGGGCATTTGAACCAGTTGCAAGAGAATCACATCCTTTGCTGTTTTTATAGCTAGCCATAACGTGTCCTACGGCGAAAGCATGATTGACGCCTGTTCTATATATAACGCCTGCCGAATCAGGACACGCTTTTTGAGAGTTTTTTTGATTTACATGAAATCTGCTCCAATCTGATGTGCTTATAAATGAACTACTAAGAGGACCTATGTTATTCATAACAAGTAGAATTTTCTTGAGGTCTTCGTTGTTTTTTGAGGTTACCGTTCCTGTCCCTCTTGGATCGCCGTTCCCTGGATCTACGCAAGTAGCGATATATGTTCTACCATCTCCGTAATCGACTTTGTATCTCGAGGTGACCTTCATATTGCAGGTGTTGCTGTAAGCATAATCGACTTGTTCGGTGCCATCTTTAGTAATTGTAACAGTTTCGCCATCAGCATAGGTGTTATATGAAATGTATAATAATGATGAAAGGCTCAATAAAGCAGCGAATACGGCTCGACACAATACTTGACTATGTTTTGCTTCTTTATTCATTAGTGTATCTCTCCTTTAGGATATCTTTCATCTCTGCAATAGTGTTTACTTCAAATACACGGACATTACTATCGTCTGGGAGAGAGTAAAATAGGTTTAAACACTCCTGAATGCCGGCTTCATTTCCTATTGTCTCATATATCAAAAGAAGATCATATATTATCTTTGCTCTCTCTACGACAGTCAATCCGTCGTAGTCTAATTCCATTTTCGCAACATAAATGAGATTATCATAATCGTTCTTGGCGTAATAGATCTCGGATAAAGATGACAAAAGGAGATATTCTTCTTCTGAACCTTTTTCTGCGTCGGACAATTTATCTTGTAGCTCGTCTTCAAATTGACTTATTTGCGCGCTAAACTCTTCAGGTTCTACATCTTCACGGTTTTCTATGTATGCGGTAATCTCATCATGATAGTTTTCCACCGCTTCTTCATGTTTTATTACAATTTGTTCTTCGATAAACGGCTTTAAAGCATATATGGACAGAAATATCACACCGACGCTCAAAATCAATCCAATAACCATCTTGTAGTACACTTTCTTCTTATCTTCTCTTTCGGGTAATTCTCTAAAGAAAGCTATGATTCGAGAATAATAAGAAGATGTTAATACCTTTTCATTGGTATTTTTTTTCTTCTTCAGAGACTCATAAAGACGTCTTTTCTCATAAGCCTTTGTGGTTCGTATGTCCTTTGTAACGTAGGTATCCTTTATATCAGCAAAAGGATCAAGTGGATTATATTCTTTATAGGCCATCCTCTTCGAGTCCCTCTTCCGGTTCGTTAGACTCAGCTGTTTCATCTACCTCGTTAACATAGCGGTTAAAGGCGTCAGCGGCTTTTTGGGAGTATTCGTCGAGAAGAGCGTTTTCTTCGTCGAGACCGCGAGATTTATAATAGTTAACGTAGGTATTATAATATCGATACCATTCTTCTTCGGAAAACTCGGAAGTATCGAAGTTGTTGAGTCCGGCGAGGGCTTCGTCGTATTTTTCTATGGCAATATTAAAGGCGATTAGGCTAAGCTCGGCCTCAAAGGCTTCTTCATGGTTGGTCGCCTTAGACTTTTCTTCTTCGAGATGGGCCGTAAAGTCGCCGACGGGGTCTTCGGAATCTTCGGGAGTAACGTAGAGGACTTCGACTTCGGCGGAAGTTCCCTCTTCTTCGGGGGTCGTTTCTTC
>CAZFVK010000072.1:0-3893 GCA_964522475.1 uncultured Candidatus Saccharibacteria bacterium
TATAGTATAACTGATAACAATGGCATTTGGCAATAAAAATCCGCGACATTTCTGTCGCGGAAGGTTGGCTGGGTTACATAAGAGCATATTCTTCGATGGTTGCCGTCAGTGTGTATCGATTTTTGGCCTTGTCCTCTTCGCCTTCGTAATCATTGCAAAACTCGTATTTTCGCCATGTCTGTCCAACAAGCTCAGCTACAAAACTTCTCCCTAAGAGGTATTTTTCTGCGGGTCGGTTCGGGTGAGAGACGTTCACCTGGAAATATCCATGTACATGTTTGTTGACAAGCCAACAAGAGATGGGATGCTCATCGTTCAGTGTCTTGGTGTTGACGAATGAAATGCAGAAGCCGGAAGCGTCGCATAGGGCATCGATATCGTAGACGATCCATTCCGGGTATTTCCCACAGAATATTTCCTTATAGTGCTCGCTAAAAAATTCGCAATACTTGTAGTCGTCCTGGGATTCGCCCGTAAAGAGGAAATAACTCTCGTCATTTTCAATGAGCTCTTCTGCAACATCCTCGATTGATTGTATCATGTGGTTGCTTACCGGATTGAAGGGATATTCGATCTGATCTGGGAGCGAGAAGCTAATCTTGGAGCCAGGTATTAGATCACGACAGACATGAGAGCACTCAGGGTGTCCGTTGAGGATGGTAATGTGGTAGTATTGGATCGGCAGTTCGTATTCTCTATAACGCATCGTTTTCCCCTCCTAAAGATAATTACACTATCGCCTCCCTTGAATAAATCGGAAGCGAATTGTGCAATCATCGGAGATAAGAAGGGAGATTGCTCTTATTTAGGTTCCAATCAATATCTAGTACTGATTATGATTCCATTATAGCACATTATATAAAAATTGTCAATAATAATTATGTTTTTTGCACAGTTTTGACTCTATCTGAAATCACCTGAAATCATCTCAAAACATGCTTTTTCACTTTGGTTGAGACAACCTTTCTCTGTGATACTCTATCCTCGTCAACCGAAGATGATCTGACTAATGTCAGTCAGGGAGGCTTCACGGAACAGAGAACATACGAAAGATCTAACATCAACCCGCCTCTTGGTAACTTCATAGGCCGGTGGTCAGGGTGACCGCCAGCGCGGAGCCGATGACCGCGTCTGAAGTTTCCTGGCAGCTAACCTCCCGAGCTCATTCGGGAAGGGCATCCGGCGACGGATGACAAGCGAGATCGGGATCGGAGCCAATCTCGCCATTATACAGCAGGAGGGCTTTCCAATATGTTTATGAACAGGAATAACCTGAAGGTCGTCGCCGTCAACGACAACCGCATTGATGTAACGAACCTGTTCCTTGAGGCTTCCGGTCAGCGGTACTTCATTACCGCGATGCGGATGTCCCTCCCGGTCTACTGCCTCCTCCGCGACGGGATGTGGGTCGATGAACTGGCCCGCTGGGATGGCAAGCGTCGCATCGGGAACTGTCCCATAGGTTTCATCCGTTCCGGGAAGATGGCGCACTCCGTCAGTCACATTCTCGACTTGGTCTCTGACTACGTGCTTTACGAGCTGGACGCCTGATTATGAAAAGAGGAAAGAAGTATGAATGAAGTCAGCGAGCTAGTCATCCGTAATATTTTCGGCAACATCATCTGCAAAATCAGATTCAACGGCTCCAACCTCCCCATAGTATCTATCGTCGGCAGGGGTTGCAAAACCGAGATCCTCATCTTTGACGACAAGACCGTGGCTGTAAACTATGCTCCAGGCTTGAGGGCTGAGTATTTCCGATTGGTAGAAAAAAACTGACCACCTACCCTAACCGCTGCCGAGAGATCGCAGGACGACATGGCGGCGGGACCTGAGAATATCCCAGGTTCCGTCACTGCGTCGTCCTTGGTTTTTGGGCAAGGCTGGCGACTCCCGGCAGGGTTCACCACGAACTCGCAAAGGAGAACGTCAGCGATGAAAGATAAAGAACTTTTTTCAATATCAGCCTTTACTAAAGCCATTGACATTATTGTCGACAATCTCCGCTTCCTTTCCTGGCTGAACCTCACATTCCGTATCAAGTGGTACGACGAGAAATGGATACAATACGACATCGGCATCAAACTCAAGGATATCGAGCAAGGCAGGGGCTTTATCCCATATAACATGACCAATGAAATGCTCCGCTGGTTTTATGAGGCATATGCGACCGAGGAACGCATGGATCGTGAGAGCCGCGATTTCGTCAGCCTCGACGCACACATCGCCACTTCAAACGTCATCATTACCAAACCCAGGAAACGTCGCCATGCTGCCGTCGCCCCGGTGGTCGCCGCTATCATTGACGATCTGGACTGGACAGCAATCAAACCTCGGCAAATCCGATATGCGACCGGGAGCGTCGAGAAGGACATCCTGCGTGAACAGGTTCGTCACTTCCATGACGTCCGAACCGCATTGTTCCCATTCGACAGATATGAAGATACTCTCGACAAGGACAGTGTCAACCGTCTCGCTGAATTGATGGTTCAACTCCCCGGCGATCTGTACGCAAAGGCTTTATCCCTCTCCCAGAGCGACATAGCGACTCTTGCCCCATTGTTCATCTATTCACCTATCGAGCCGGATGGAACACGAAAAAGGAACCAGCTAACCCATGCGAAGATTGCAAACAGCCTCGGCATCTCCCGACCGGCGATGAAAAAGCGCATGGACAAGATTTACAAGCGCCTCTACCACAGCGACAGGGGGGAGGATAAGAAGGCGAGGCAGGTCATCTTCAAGCAGCGCGAACAGGCAGAAAAGGATATGTATGATACCATTGATGCCGTTTTCGCTGACAAAGTCGCAAAGGTCGAAGCTATGCTGGCCGACCAGCCATGGTGGGATTTGAAGATCAATAGGTCTATTCAAAAGGCCGAAATATCTCCAACGGAATCATAGGAATTATGCCAGCTGATCAACAATAAGCTCTGATGACATAACCTGTCAACTCGGTACATAATAAACCCGTGAGGCACTCACGGGTTTACGATCATGGTGTTTCGAATTCCTGAGATACTACAAGGAAAAGCCAGCCTGAGAACGCAACGGCTGGCTCGCTAAAGCTATCCCTCAGTAATATAGTGTTCGCAGATTTGCTCCACGTATTGCTCTATAGTCTTTATTTCTTCCAGGTCAAGGCAGTCCGGGATGCTGATATAAGCTACCTTTTCCTTCGATATCTTCACAGAATGTGGCTTGCGCTTTATTCCACGCTCGGTACCAATATAATTTGCGTTAATCCCCGTTAGGAATATGCTTACCACAACATCAGGTTCTTCGTATTCTTCCGGAAGTCCATCGTCATAATCGTATATACCATCTATTATTGGTCTTATGAGCTGCCTAAAGGTTTCCGCTTCAGCAGGAGTAAAGACTTTGGGCATTACTATATTTGCTTCCCGATAGCCTCTGAGAGGAATATTGAAGCCCATGTACTTATCTGCCATTATAACGGAGGCTATTTTATTCTTTTCCTGGGCTTGGGTTTTTACTTGTGTTTCCATATTTTCTCCTTATGGTTAATGGCATTTGAAAGCATACCTCTGGTTCCCAAAGAAGGGAAGGGGTATTCTGGAGATTATTTGACGAAAACTGGCTTTCGTCCAGTTCATCCCAGAACGCCTGTAATTATATGCTTGTAATCAGATAAACGGCAAAACACGGCAAAAGAAAACATGACCAACTGCTATACCTGATTTACACTAACAACTGTTTTTTTACACAAACATCAGGTATAATAAAATCAATTGATGATAACCGTAAGCGTTGTTATAGCATTGAAAGTAGCCATTTCTGAATGAGTTGGTGTTGAGATAGAAGAAAACCCCCGAAAAATCGGGGGCTTTCTACACGGCAGGTCGTCTCCAACCTGACGTCTTTTAATGGTG
>CAZFVK010000073.1:0-3849 GCA_964522475.1 uncultured Candidatus Saccharibacteria bacterium
GGAGATTCGTTCGGCTTTTCGGCCAGATCAGAGAATTGCAGAGGCTAAGAAATTGGGATTTTCCAATGCAATTGGGCCGAGGACGGTGAAGGATAAATTTGTGCTGTCCGCAAATGACCTCCGGGATGCTTTAATTAGGTTTATGAAATGAGGTTTCTCTATGAAGATTATTGGGATTGATCCAGGAATTGGGATTTGTGGATTTGGAGTGATTGAGACTGCCGGAGTGGGGTCTAATTTAAGAGTACTGGATTTTGGGGCGGTGACGACGAAGGTGGACGCGCCAATGCCCTCGCGATTGCTTGAATTATATGAGTCGCTTGGTGAAGTATTTGATGAAACGAAGCCTGATGTGGTGGCGGTGGAAAAATTGTTTTTTTCTAAGAATATTACAACGGGAATTGCGGTGGCGGAAGCGCGGGGAGTGGTGCTTCTCGTGGCGGAGCAAAAAGGTTTGCCGGTGTTTGAATATACGCCAAATGAGATAAAGATGACGCTAACTGGGTATGGGTCGGCGGATAAGTCGCAGATGCAGGAGATGGTGCGGGTACAGTTGGGGCTAAAAGTGAAACCGAAGCCGGATGATGCGGCGGATGCTTTAGCTGCGGCGATTACTTGCGGGTTTCTTTATAAAACTGGGGAAACGGGTGGTGGTTATAAGTTTTCAAACTCTCGTTTGGACTTTTCTTTGGAAAGAAAAGTCCAGAAAAAGAAACCAGGATGAAAATTGAATCGAAAGTGAATTCCGATTCAATTTTTGTTATAATATTGGTATGATAGCACATGTTTTTGGGAAAATTGATGAGAAATTTGGTAGTTCATTGATTATTGATGTGAACGGAGTGGGGTATGAAGTGATGGTGCCTTATGGTGATTTTGAGGATGCGAGGCTGGGGGAGGAAAGGAAATTTTATACCTATCATGCGGTGAGGGAGCAGTCGGAGGAGCTATATGGGTTTTCGACCTTGACTGCCAAGAGACTATTTGAACTTTTGATTTCGGTACAGGGGATTGGGCCGAAGGTGGGAATTGCGATTTTGTCGCTTGCGGGGGCGGAAGAGGTGAGAAATGCGATTGCGAATGCGGATGCGGCTTTTGTGGCTAAGGCGTCGGGAGTGGGGAAGAAATCGGCGGAGAGAGTAATTGTAGATCTTCGTGATAAGGTGGGGGCGCCGTCTTCTTATGGGGCGACAGAAGTACAAGTGGGCGTGGTGGGGGCTAAGAAAGAACCGGATGAGGCATTGGATGCTTTGATGGCGCTGGGTTTTTCTTTAAAAGAAGCGAGTGCGGCGTTAGAAAATATAGATTTGAGTTTGTCAACCGAAGAACGGATA
The DNA here is from genome assembly GCA_964522475.1 of uncultured Candidatus Saccharibacteria bacterium. Classification (GTDB taxonomy): domain Bacteria; phylum Patescibacteriota; class Saccharimonadia; order Saccharimonadales; family Saccharimonadaceae; genus Nanosyncoccus. The sequence continues at coordinate 1,335 of CAZFVK010000073.1, forward strand.
AAATTAGCCTTGAAAAAATAGCGGTAGTGTGATATAATCTATCTAATTGTAATAAAATAAAGGTATAATATGAGTTTTTCGATTCTAAAACAAATTGGTGACGCTCAGAAGAAGAAAAAAGTCGTGGACGTGCGTTCTGGTGATACTGTCAAGGTAACTCAGAAGATCAAGGAGGGTGATAAATTCCGTTTGCAGGTGTTTGAAGGTGTAGTGATTCGCGCAGATCGCAAAGAATCTCATACTGCTCGCATTGTGGTCCGGAAGGTAACTTCTGGTGTAGGTGTAGAAAAGTCGTTTTTGATCCACTCGCCTTTGGTTGAGAAGATTGAAATTACCAAGCGTTCGAAAGTGCGCAGAAATAATCTTTCTTATCTTCGTGAAAGAAGTGGTAAATCTGCTCGTTTGACTGGTAAAGATTTTGATCGCGCAGCAGTAAACGATGTAAGGGTTGAGGAAGAAGCTGTGGCTGAGCCAGCTGAAGCTGAGGCTGCTAGTGAGGTAGCGGAAGCCAAGGATGTAGAAGCTGAGGTGAAGGAAGCTGAAACCGAAAAAGCTGAGAACGCAAACGCTGAAGCGATAGAGGCTGAGGAAAAAGTCGAATCAGCTGAGGCCTAATGGCAATTCTAGGAATAGATGAAGTTGGACGCGGACCGCTTGCCGGTCCGCTTGTTGTTGGAGCGGTGATTTTGCCCGAAGAAAAATCTGAGTGGGTGGAGGATTTGCGTGATTCTAAAAAAATGTCGGCGAAGAAACGCGAGAAGTTGTCCGCGGTGATTTTGACAGAAGCTCCGGCTACGGGACTCGGCTGGGTGTCGCCTTTCGAAATTGATGAAGTGGGGATTTCGGAGGCTTTGAGACTCGCAACTACTAGAGCCGTGAAGTCAGTGCAACGACTTCACGTACCATTTTCTCAGATAGTGATTGATGGGAAGGTGAATTTTTTGAAGGATACTATGCTTTCTGATTTTGTGTCGGTGATGCCAAAGGCCGATGATTTGGTAAAGGAAGTGTCGGCGGCGTCGATTATTGCGAAGGTGGCGAGGGATAAGTATATGTGTGAGATTTCGGAGAAATATCCGGAGTATAGTTTTTCTTCTCATGTGGGGTATGGGACGGCTAAGCATATAGCAGCGATTCGTGAATTTGGAATTTGCCCGGAGCATCGAAGGAGTTTTGAGCCGATTAAAAGTATGGTGGGGTTTGAGAGAGCTGATGCGTCAGATAGTATTAGTGTTGTAAAAAATACAACACTAATAGGAAAGAAAGGCGAGGATGTGGTGGGCAGATATCTGGTGTCTATTGGACATGAGATTGTAGCGCAGAATTTTAAAACGTATTTCTATGAAATTGATATTGTGTCTAGATGCGGAGATAAAATATATTTTACAGAAGTAAAGACACGTAAAAATCACGTAGCTGGTGGTGGAGTAGCGGCGATTGATGCTAAAAAGCTTGAGAAAATGAAGTTTGCGGCGGAGTGTTTTTTGAAATATCACCGAGAGTTTAGTAGGCTAAATCCTTTGCTCGCGGTAGCAAGTGTAAATGGAAAATTTGAAGTAGAGGATTGGTTTGAGATTATCTAGACGTTAAATTTGAATTCGACAACGTCGCCGTCTTTCATGATGTAGGTTTTGCCTTCGGTACGAAGTTTGCCGGCGGCTTTTACCGCTTGTTCTGAGCCCAGTTCTTTTAAATCGTTAAAATTGCAGATGTTGGCGGCGATGAAGCCACGCTGAAAATCGGTGTGGATGGTACCGGCGGCTTCGGGGGCGGTGGCACCTTTTTTGATAGTCCAGGCGCGACATTCTTTTTTGCCAGCGGTGAGAAAACTTTGTAATCCTAGAGTTTTGTAGGCGGCTTTGATGAGTTCTTCCAAGGCATCGTGTTCTACGCCGTAGGATTTTAAGAATTCTTTTCTTTCTTCACGGCTCATGCCGGACATTTCTTCTTCTAACTTGGCGTTTACAAAGATAGCTTCATTTGGAGTTACGAGAGATTTTAGCTTTTCTTGGAGGTCTTTGTCGATAAGGCCTTGTTCATCCACATTAAACATATAGATAACGGGTTTGTCGGTAAGGAATGGGATGTTTTCATCTGAGGGGTCCTTTTTTCTTTTGGCTGCTATCTTTTCTTTTGTTTCTTCATCGGCGAGCTGGAGTTCTAGATTGATAATATCGATATCGTCGTTGGCTTGTTTGACAATGTCTTCTTCGGGTTTTTGATCGGCTCTTACGATATCGTCGTTTATAAAAGCGCGGACGACGTGGCAGATGGCTTGACATTCACGAATGTGGGCGAGGAATTTGTTGCCGAGGCCTTCGCCTTTGCTTGCTCCTGCGACTAGCCCTGCAATATCCACAAATTCTACCGTGGCCGGGACGACTTTATCCGTCTCGTACATTTTGGCAAGGATATCTAGTCTTTCGTCTGGAACAGGGACGATACCAACATTAGGTTCGATGGTAGCAAAAGGATAGTTGGCGGCGAGAGCGCCAGCGTTTGTAAGAGCGTTAAA
>CAZFVK010000074.1:0-3458 GCA_964522475.1 uncultured Candidatus Saccharibacteria bacterium
ATATTCCGGTGGTAACAACCGAGCATAACCAACCGGAGGTTTTGACGGAGCCACTACATGTGCCGGGTGTGGTGAGAAAGCCGATTAATAATATGTTATCGGCTTATTTTAGAAATAGGCAAGCGAAAAGTGATTATGTGACGATGCCAACTAGACTTTCGATAGAACATTTGATTGGGGATAGGGATTTGGGTGTGCCGGTGGAAGCGGTAAGTAATGGGGTGGATCTTTCGGTGTTTAAACCGGGGGAGGCAGCAGATTTTATTTATGACAAGTATAATATTCCGAAAGATGTGCCGATTCTTTTATATGTTGGTAGAGTAGATCCGGAGAAGAAAATTGGGGTGGTTTTGACGGCTTTTGCGGATTTTTTGAGTAAACATAAACTTGACAGACTGTCAAAGACATTTCTTTTGGTGGTAGGTGACGGTGTAGATAAAAGTCGCTTGGAAGCTTTGACCTTAAAATTAGGAATTTCTGGTTCGGTGAAATTTTTGGGTAGAGTGATGTCGCCGGATCTTTATGAAATTTATAAGACAGGGGATGCTTTTGTGACAGCAAGTGAGATCGAGACGCAAGGGATAGTTTTGATTGAGGCGGCGGCCTCAGGGTTACCCATTATTGCGGTGAATGCGGGAGCAGTGGCGGAAGTTTGTAAGGATGGGGAGAATGGATATCTATTGAATCCTGGAGACACAAAAGCGATGACAGAGGCAATGACGGATGTGCTGCTTGATGATAAAAAACGGACTCTTTTTGGTAAAAAATCGGTAGAAATTGCGATGACTCATGATTTTTCGCATACACTAGATAAGTTTTTGGAGATTTATCAAAAAGTAATTTCTAAAAAGCATTAAAGGGGGTTTTCTAAATAGTTTTTCTGTGGTATTATAGGTGGTAGTAGTTATAGAGGTTTTATGCATTTTTCGACTATTTTCAAATCGTTCAAGAACAAAGACATGCTAAGGAGAATCCTAATAATTTTTGGGATTATTATTGCCTATAGGCTCCTGGCGCAAATTCCGGTACCTATGGGTGATGCTTCTACGTTTAAAGAGGCAGTGTCTAATCTTCTTGAGAAGTCGGATTTTTCAAACTTCTTAAATTTGATTTCTGGTGGCGGTTTGGCTTCGTTTAGTATTATTCTGGTCGGTCTTTCTCCGTATATTACGGGGTCTATCGTAATGCAGCTTCTTTCTAAGGCGATTCCGAGACTCGAAGAGCTTTCTAACGATGGTGAGTCTGGTAGACGCAAAATTAACCAGTGGACGAGGATGCTGACTATACCACTCGCGATTGTTCAGTCGATTGCCTATATTTTTATCTTGTATCAATCTACAGTTTCGGCAAATATATCGACGGAATTTGTGCCGACGGCGGGGGATTGGGTACTCTCGGTTACGGCGATGACGGCAGGTTCGGTGATTTTGATGTGGCTAGGTGAGTTGATTACTGAGCAGGGGATTGGCAATGGTATTTCGACATTGATTTTTGCTTCGATTATTTCGCAGTTACCAAACACCATGGCACAGCTTGGCTCGGCGCTCTTTGATACGTCTGATGGGGCTTTGACGCTCTTTGGCGGATTAGAAATCCCAGTAAACCCAACAGTCTTTTGGATCATATTAGGGTTCTCAATTGCGATGATTGTGGTGATTTATTTCTTGGTGAAATTAAATGAGGCACAGCGAATTATTACAATTAATTATGCTAAGAGAGTACATGGAAATTCGTCTTATGGTGGTATTAAGTCGATTTTGCCGATTAAGCTAATTGCAGCAGGTGTGGTACCAGTGATTTTTGCGACGGCTTTCTTGTCTTTGCCAGCACTGGTGGGGCAAGTAATTACGTCATTTGATAGTGGTAACGAAATAGGGGCGTGGCTTACTACGGTGTTTTCGGCGCCATCGGCATCAAACTTTGCTACTCAGTATCCAGATGGGATTACGGGTCAATGGTTTGTTTATCCGATTATGTATTTCCTATTAGTATTTGCGTTTACTTATTTTTACACTTCGATTATCTTTAATACTAAAGAAATTGCAGATAACTTGCAGAAGCAGGGTGGATTTATTGAGGGGGTGAGGCCCGGCATGAAGACTGCGGAATATCTTAGCAAAGTGGTGAGGAGACTAGATCTCTTTGGAGCTTTGGCGCTTGGAGTGATTGCGATGTTGCCATTCGCGACGGATTATATCTTTATTCTGACAACGGGTGCTCCGCTTGGGCTTTCGATTTCGGGCACAGGGCTCCTAATTGTAGTGACGGTGGCGCTAGAGAATCTAAGGTCGGTGGATTCAAGGGCATTAATGATAACATACGACGATTTCAAAGATGAGTCTTAAGATAGGTGGCAATGGGCGGGCGATAGCCAAGTGGGTGATAATCTTCATTTTGGGGGGGCTAATGATTGGTTTTGTGATAAGGGTAGCTCTTTTTGAGAAGGAATATTACGAAGGAAAAGAGGGCAGCGAACGAGCTATAGCTATGGATATGGGCGATGACCTTGTAGAGGAGCCGCCGACAGAGCAAGAAGTGGTAGAATATATCGTAGCACCAGATCGACCAAGATATCTTTCGATAGAGAGGTTGGGGATTGTTAATGCAAGAATGCTGCCGATGGGAATCAACGCGGAAGGCGAGCTAACTACTCCAAATAATATTTTTGACGTGGGATGGTACGATGCCTCTGGTAAGCCCGGACAAGGCGGGACACTGCTTGTGGATGGACATAATGGTGGACCGCATGTACAGGGCGTGTTTAAAGCACTTCCTAGTCTTGGATCTGGGGATATCATTACAGTAGAGCGGGGCGATGGACAGATTTTTCAATATTCAGTAGTAGAAAACAAAGCGGTGCCGTTGTCGGAAGCGAATGACTATATGGCAACAGCGATGATGTCACCGATGAAGGGGAAGGAATCGATTACTTTGATTTCTTGTACGGGAGAATGGTCGCAAGCACAGAAGACGTACTTATCTAGACAGTTTACGAGAGCGATACTGGTCGAATGATATTGGAATTAAAACAACCATTATCCTCATAATGGCCTTTTGTAAATAATCACCCCCACTGGCGCCTTGGGTAACCCCATCTACGACCTCGTCTACAACTACAGCTACTCAATCCATCTGCCCTAAAGGTTGGACTTTGCCAAGTGATAGGCAGATAGACAGTATTGGTGGTGAAGAGCCCGGAAGTAGTATTTACGTCTCTAGCTTTTCGCCGGTTGTGGGGGGATTTTATTATAATGGTGGTCTGAATCGTGAGGCTATACGAGGGTTCTGGTGGGGAAGTAATCCTAATGTTGCGGAGCGATGCCTTCTACGTTACGACAGCAACAATCTTAATACTGGTAGTAACCCCAATTTTTACGGCATCTACCTCCGCTGTGTTCAGGCTTCCTAGTATGGCCTCTACATCCGCTAAAGTATCAAGCTCTTAATACATTCACTAT
>CAZFVK010000075.1:0-3450 GCA_964522475.1 uncultured Candidatus Saccharibacteria bacterium
TTCGTGTCGGCGATATCGTCCGCCACTTCAAGCGCGAAACTGTCGATCCCGCGACCGACTTGTATCTGTACATGATTGTCGGCACGGCCACCCATTCGGAGACCGGCGAGCAGATGATGGTCTACAGCCCCCTCTACGGCGACGGCGGGCTTTTCGTACGCCCGCTCGACATGTTTCTCTCGGAGGTGGATCACGAAAAGTACCCCGACATCCGCCAGAAATATCGCTTTGAGCTTGAAGAATCCGCCGAGCAAGCATAAGCCAATCGGTGTTCAGGACGGATCTCCATAGTTTTCCAGGGCAGCACAAAAAGTCTTGATTCATCATCTGTTCCTATTCGTCTTATGCACAAATGCCAAAAAGCGCATCTTATTCGCGCTTTTTGGCATTTTTACTGTCAGTTACATTGATTCTTTGGGTAAATGCAGCTTTTATTGTTTTACTGACCGTTTGATCCGTATATCTTCCGTATATCTGAAATAATATCATTGCACACTTAAGCAGGTTTTCCTTCATCATTTGCGCAAAACACTCCAGCAAGAGAATAAGCGCGCGTAACGCCGCCGAGGCAGCCAGCTCTTACAATGACGAGAAAATATACTTAAGCAAAGAAAAGTATATTTTTTGATCGTCTTATGTATAATATCTATTGACTTTATGTTGAATTTTGACTATACTTTTTCCGGAGGGAGATGATCTGATGAGCTTAAACGCGAACAAAGCAGAGCAGCTCAGACTCTATCTGCTGGAAAAGATTTCACAAAAGCAAACGTCCGTTGTCCGTAAAACAGCCGAGACCTTTGACGTAACACCGGCAACCGTGTACCGGCACTTGGACCGGCTTGAACGCGACGGCGTCATTCAAAAGCAAAAACGGGATCAGTATGTCCTCGTAACGAGGACAGAGCATACCCGTGTCAACAGAGACGATCCGATCTTCTCCTCCGAGGATTTGATCTATGGTCAATGCGTGCGTCCGCTCCTTTCGGGCTGTCCTGCAAACGTGCGCGGCATATGGGACTATCTCTGCGGAGAAATCATCAACAATGTGATCGACCACTCCCAGGCAGAGCATCTTGATATAACCATAACGCAGGATTATTTGAATACCTGTGTCCAGATTGCAGACGATGGGATCGGAATCTTTGAAAAGATTCGAGCTTATCTCGGCCTTTCAGAACTCGAAGAAGCCGTAGGAGAGCTTTTCAAGGGAAAACTCACGACAGACGCCGCCCATCATTCAGGCGAAGGAATCTTCTTTTCCTCCCGCCTTGCGGATGAATTCGTGATCTTCTCTTCCGGGCTGTTTTTCACGCACAACCGTTTTGAAAATGACAAGCTTCTGAATGAACTCCCGGCCACGGGAACCATCGTTCGGATGACGCTCTCCAACTTTTCAAAAAAAGAAGCGAAGGACGTGTTTAACCTGTATGCCGATCCTGAGAGTGGGTTCACCAAGACGCAGATTCCGCTGCGGCAATATTTTGAGTCAAGCCCTGTATCTCGGTCGCAGGCCAAGCGGCTTTGCAGTCGTCTGGATCGTTTCCGGGAGGTGACTCTCGATTTTACCGGACTGGACTGGATCGGGCAGAGCTTCGCGCATCAGCTGTTTGTCGTGTTCCAAAACGAGCACCCCAATATTCGTCTCCTGCCGGTCGGGATGACGGAGGATGTGGAAAAGATGGTTCGCCACGTGATGCAATCATAAAGCGATCCTCAACGATCAACAAAGATCAATCCCCCGGGAGGGCTGTTTTTAGCCGATACTGGGTGGGGCTGGCAATTCTGTCATAAAAAACGCGAAAAACTTTCGGATTCCCAATGCTGTCTGTATCGCGCCGCGCCTAATGTAAGTGATGCCCGGAATTATCCGGGCACCATCGTTATGGCAAATATGTAATTACAGGCGGCCATTCATCACCAATCCGGGGCGTCTTCTTCATCGTAGTCATCCATGTTTAGGGCAAGCAGCGCGTCCAAGAGCTGTTCCTGTAACTGTTTTTTGGATAAACTCATAACATATTGCTTCAGAGCATCATACCTCTCCTGCCAAAGGCGCTCCTGCTCGCGCTCATATTCCTCTTGTTCACATTCGTTTGCTTCGACCTCTGCGAGATAGGCATCCGCCTCCTGCGGAAATGCAGTAAAATATAGCGCGACCTTATGTTTACAAATAACCTGACGACCCGCGGCGTGAGGGCAGGTGCAGGTCGATTTTCGCGGATGAGCGATGTTGATATGCACCTGATAGGTCGTATTTCCGCTTCCGGATACTGTTCCTTCGTATTCATCCGTGTTTGTCTTGAAAAACGATAAAACCCTCTTTTGAATGTAATACTCATATCCGCGCCAAATCGATACAACGCTTGCAGAAGATAGAAAACTCACTGGCCTTACCCCCAATGTGCTTATTATACTTTTTAAGAATATTATTAACCCTATTCATCCCTTTAATCAAGTTATATTCTTATCGCAGTTGACAATTAGCGTAATTTTGCATATAATAATGCTAAGTAAGGAGGTGGCGTGATGCCCAACATTCGACCTGTTTCCGATCTGCGGAATCATTTTGCGGAGATCACAAAGGAAGCTCAGCTCAGCGGCGAGCCGGTATTTCTGACAAAGAACGGCGTCGGCTCGATCGTGGTCATGAGTATGGAGAGCTATGAGCAGAACCGCTATGACAGTATGGTATATGACAAGCTGCGTGAGGCGGAGCTACAGGCAGCCGGCACGACCGAGCGACGCAGTCACGCGGAAGTGATAGCAAAAGCGCACGAACTGCTGGATAGAGCGGAGGATCAGAAGCGTGCATAAAATCGTCTATTTGCCGCTTGCGGAAAGTGATTTACTAGACGCCTTGGACTATATCGCCTGTACACTGGACGCGCCGAAAGCCGCCCGTGATCTGTTGACAGCGTTTGACGAAACGATAAAGCAGATCGCAGAGTTTCCCTATGCCTGCGAGCTTTACCGCACAGAGCGCCCGATGCAGGACGAGATCCGAAAGGTGCCGGTCAAGAACTATGTGCTGTACTATGCCGTTTTTAAGGATCGCGTGGAGATCCGGCGCTTCCTCCACGGCCGCCGCGACAGAAGCAAGGGGATGGCAGAATAATGTGTTTTACAAGAGTTCCGCTTTCCACTACTTAATCACTTACAATAGATACGCAGCTAAGTGACAGGTCGGATTTTGAATCCATCTGATCTGCATAAGCAGTTACCCATTCTTATGTGTGCGCAGGAACCTAAGACCTGACAAAGGGGAATTCCTTTGTCAGGTCTCTTTGCATTATAAGAGTTTTTCAGATGGGCAAAGCAAATTTTTGCGAAAGAATACCATCTGCTTAGTCTTCCTCGTCCTCATCTCTTTCAAACTGCTCACAGTCCTCCACGGACGGCCACTGGACGATCCCGTGGTTATACACGCGCTTTCCAAGCGCCGGGACC
>CAZFVK010000076.1:0-3138 GCA_964522475.1 uncultured Candidatus Saccharibacteria bacterium
ATCAAGCACGGTACTCTTTCGATTGGATTTATTGGTCTCGCCGAGACTTTGGTAGCGATGGTGGGCAAACATCACGGTGAAGACGAAGATGCAAGAGAGCTAGGACTTGATATTATTACTCATATGAGAGAGAAATGCGATGAATACTGTAAGAAATATCACCTAAACTTCTCTTTGCTCGCAACACCAGCCGAAGGAATTGCGGGGCGGTTTACCAAGATTGATAGAAAAGAGTTTGGCAAGATTAAGGGCGTAACAGATAGGGATTTTTATACCAATTCCTTCCATGTGCCAGTTTACTATCCAATTTCGGCCTTTGATAAAATTGATATCGAGGCGCCATACCACAATTTATGTAATGCTGGACACATCACCTATATTGAGCTAGATGGAGACCCGTCACAGAATTTGCCGGCTTTTGAAGCGGTAATTAGAAAAATGCATGATGCTGGAATCGGTTATGGGTCGGTCAACCATCCAGTAGATAGAGACCCCGTGTGTGGATATTCTGGCATAATTAAAGGGGAAAGATGCCCACATTGTGGCCGGCTAGAAGGTGATGTCGCATTTGAAAAAGTAGCATGTTGCGCTAAAGGAAACTAATGATTGATTATAATAAAAAGGCAATTGAGAATATCAGAAATGCGCCGCAGCCACCGGAGGGTTTTATCAGGCTCTCCGGGCCGCTGGAGCATGACAATATTGTGAACGGCGATGGTCTAAGAAGTGTGCTTTGGACGCAAGGGTGCCCAAACCACTGTCCGGGGTGCCAAAATCCAGAGACGTGGGACTTTGAGGCAGGATTTATGGTCTCGATCGATGAGATATTGGAGCGCCTTTCTAAATTCCGTGGTCAAACCGGGCTGACCTTTTGTGGAGGAGAGCCTTTTGTACAGCCTAAGGCTTGTAAAGAGATAGCAGATAGGGTACGTAAAGAGTTCGGTTGGGATGTCTGGAGTTTTTCTGGATTTACCTATGAGCAGATAAAAGAAGCTGGCGGAGAGCCTTGGGAGTTTTTGAAATCTCTAGATGCTTTGATTGATGGTCCGTTTATTTTGAAACAAAAGGATCTCTCTCTTAAGTACAGAGGATCGAAAAATCAGAGACTTTTGCACTTAGAGCAAGGCAGTGGTAAAATTATTTCAATAGAATAGGAGGCTTCCCATGCAAAATACGTTTGTAGTATCACCGATGAGTCAAAATATCACTCTAGATCCAGGAGGGGTTTATCATGGCTCAATCACGGTAGCAAATCCAGCGGCGGCAACCAAAGATTTTAGTTATAAGGTATCAGTTTCGCCTTATTCGGTAAGTGGGACGGATTACAAGCCAGATTTTCAGACTCAGTCGGACTGGTCTAGGATTGTGGATTGGTTTAAGTTTGAATCTACAAGCGGGACGTTGAAGCCAAACGAGACCAAGCGAGTTAATTTTACGATTACGGTACCGTCGGATGCTCCGGCTGGTGGGCAGTATGCGATGATTGGTGTAAGTTCGGACAACAAGCTTGAATCAAGCGATAGCGCTAGGGTGCAAAACGTTTTTGAAATGGCGAGTTTGGTCTTTGCCAATGTGTCAGGCGATGTGGTGAGATCAGGAGAAATTCTCAAAAATTACGTGCCGGGGTTTGTAGCGACTGGTGAGCCTACACTTGAAGTGAGTTTTTCTAATACTGGCAACATCCACGAGGTAGCAACTACCAAATTGACGGTCAAAAATGTATTTACTGGTGAGACACTTCTGCCGAAGGATGATAATGAAGCTACTTATGAAACCACGGTGATGCCAGATTCTACCCGAACTTTTTTCAGGGCGATAGATGAGGTGGCAGCACTAGGGGTTTATGAGGTAAAACAAGATATTAATTATCTTGGTGAAGATTCGTCGACTTCTACAATCATGATAGTCTGTCCGATTTGGTTTGTGGCCCTGATAATTTTTACGATTAGTTCGATCGTTGCGATGGTCGTTTACTCTCGGGTCCTCAGGAAAAAGAAGTTTTTGAAAAAAGAATCCGCAGATTCTAAAGAAAATAGTTGATTTTTGAAAAAGCTAATGTTAAAATATAGACATAATCAGGTCAAAATTATGAAAAATAAAATCACATATCTACCAATAGGAATATTAACACTTACTACGGCGCTAGCTGGCGTGTCTTTGTCTTCGACTGGAGTAGCAGCAGACACTTCTGGCTCTAAAGATGCTACTGTAACTGTGGGTGCTTCTTGTACTTTTACCGGTACAACTAGCTATACAGCTTCGATTTCGGTTTATGCTGGTAATACTTCTGAAAGTGATACTTCGAGGGCTCCGTACTCAATTAGTTGTAATAATCCTACCGGCTTTAAGGTCCAGGCGATTGGATTTTCGGATGATACTGACGGTGATACTGATATGCATGCGGGGACAGGAAGTGGGACGATTGCGACTGGCTCGGCTGGGCCAAGCTCTTATTGGGGCTTTAGGATTGGTTTTGCCTACGCTACTGCAGGGACTGCTACTGTAGAAACCGGATATAATACTTACACGAGTGTTCCAAGTAGTGCTACCGATGTGATATCTTTCTCTGGCTCTACCGCTTCGGTGGTGACAGGGCTATTTAGACCGGATTATCAAATATACGTAGCTCCATCTCAAGCTGCGGGCACTTACTCTGGGGCTGTGAAGTATACATTGGTACCAAATGCTTGATTGTTGTAGATAATCTAAATGAGCCAGATTTTACTTCTGGCTCATTTTTTGATATATATAAGATATGGTGTATTTGGACTCAGCGGCGACGATGCCGCTTCTACCAGAGGTGCGCAAGGCGATGCGGGAGACGGAAGTTAAATTTTTTGGTAATGCGTCGGCCCTACATACGCCGGGGCATTTGGCGCATAATTTGATTGAAGAATGTCGGGAGGTTCTGGCGGAGATGGTAGGATGCTTGCCTTCGGAGATTATTTTTACATCGGGGGCAACGGAGTCGAATAATACTGTGATTCATACCTTTGAGGGATGTCGGATTGAGACTTCGCCGCTGGAGCATCATTCGATACTGGAAGCAGCAAAGATATACAAAGGCGATAAGGAGCCGGGGTTGTATTCTTATATGCTGGCGAACAATGAAACTGGAGAATATCTGTGGGGGGTTCA
>CAZFVK010000077.1:0-3107 GCA_964522475.1 uncultured Candidatus Saccharibacteria bacterium
AGTCCAGATACAGAATCCGTAACTGGTGAAAGAAGCTGTGCCACCACCTGAGCGATAAGTTCGTTTTTGGTCGGCATCGCAGCGAGTGCTTTTACTTCGTCTTCCGATAGGCTATTTCCTGCATCAGAAAAGCCACCAGCAAGACTCAAGGCATCGTGAGTTTTGGCAAATTCAGCCAAAACTTTTGCCGGAGCAACTTCATCTGCATCAGATACTGCGTATAGCAATTGACCAGTTAGGCCAGTTGTGTCAGTATCTTTATAAACAGCGATTTGCCCCATCGCTACCTTTACCAAACGGTTTTTGACCACCTTGATCTTTACGCCAGCTTCACGAGCAAGTTTTCGTAGCTCTTGAATTTCAGCTACGGTCAAACCCTGATATTTGGCATAAACGGTGGTCTTGGCACTAGTAAGAAGCTCAGTCAAATCAGCAACCAATTCGTTCTTTTTGTCCTTAGAAATTGCCATAAAATTCCTTTTCAAAAGTTAAAATTGGTTAAAATTAAATGTTAGCTAGTTGTTAAACATCGTCACCAAAATCCACTTTAAGAATAATCCTCGGTGGCATAATTAAGTGAAAAACACCGCCACTGTCTTTGGTAACTAATTTAATTATAGCACACTTTATAAGTCGTGTCTAGTAGTCATAAACTGAATAATTGAACCCAGGGCCGAAAATCCAATAATCATCGGCCAAAATAAATCATCTCCATTAAGGTTGGAAGACCCTATCGCAAGTACTGCCAGAGTCAAAGCGTAGGCGCCCGCCACTGCTGTCGCTACAATCGTCGCCGGCTTCATCATCATCGTAGCAAACCCTGCTAGCACCGCACCGATAATGGCACCAATAATCATTGGCTGCATCTCTGTGCCAAAATATTGCGCTGTCATCATAATTGTAAGGCCAAAAGTCACCCCGGCAATACAAATTTTTTCTACCATAAACCCCATCAGACCAAGGAGCAATCCACCCAGAATCGGTATCAACCCCTGCCAAAAGCTACTCCCCGCGATATCTGGCAGGTTGCTATTAATAATCGGTAGTAAATACCCCGTGCCAATATATCCCAAAAGAAACCAGACGATAAAAAACGCCACTCTTTTAATCTTATATCCAACAAACATCAAGGCTAGGCCAATCGCCCCAATCAACCACATCTGCCACAGTTCATAATGCGACAAATCTAACTTTGCGTTTTTAAAATCTTCAACTACGTTATTCATAACCTTATTATATCATAAAAAAGAGCCTTCTTTTTCAAGGCTCTTTTTAGATTTTCTACTAATTGTAGAGGTTTTCGATTTGGATCGATGGCCCCATTGAAGTGGTAAGATAAACCGACTTCACATAGCTCCCTTTGAGCGAAGTTGGCTTCTGAGCCTTGAGAGAATCAAAGAACGCTTCTGCGTTTTCAAGGAGCTTATCCGCCCCAAAAGAAACTTTACCTAGACCAATATGGACAATCGCTTGCTTGTCTACTCGATATTCTACCTTACCAGCCTTGGCCTCTTTTACAGCCTTTTCTACGTCAGCAGTGACAGTGCCAGCCTTTGGATTTGGCATCAAACCCTTAGGGCCAAGTAGTCTAGCAAATTTACCAAGTTTCGGCATATATTGAGGGGTAGAAATCAAAACATCAAATTCAATCTCACCTTTCTCTAGCCTCTTCAAGAATTCCTCGTCTTCAGCAATATCAGCACCAGCGGCCTTAGCAGCTTTGGCTACATCTAGTGGCGCAAATACTGCTACGCGTACGGTCTTACCGTTACCGTTTGGCAAAACCAAAGTGGTGCGGATGTTTTGATCGGCCTGACGCGGGTCTACCCCGAGCCTCACGTGAGCCTCAAGAGAAGCGTCAAACTTCACCGGGCTAGTCTTAATCGCAAGTTCTACCCCGTCTTTCAAGGTATAGATTTTGCCCTTTTCAATCAATTTGTGGGCTTCTTGATATTTTTTGCCTCTGCGCTCCAAAACTGAGCGAGTTACTGGCTTGGCACCCTTTGGCTTCTCGGCAGCAGCTTTATCTGCCTCAGCACGCTCTTTTTTGCGTTCTTGGCGCTCTTCCTCGGCTTTTACCTCTTCAATATGTTTTTTGGACTTTTTGCCAGACTTAGCAAAAGTCTCTTTTTCTTCTACTACTTCTTCAGTAGTTTCGACCACTGGGGTCTCTTCGATTTTCTTGGCTTCTTCTTCGGCCATAAATAATCCTTTCTGTGGTACAAGCGGACAAATCCTCCCACATCTAATTAATATTAAATATTATTATAGCATAAAAATCTCAAAAATAAAAGCATGGAAAAGGGCGGCTTTAAAAGCCGCCCATAAAGGAGAGTAGAATAACCTAAAAGGCTCCCGCCAAAGCGACGGATTTTTGGCACAGTGCCGCTTTTTTGGTCGCCTGATATTCAAGTTCTGAAACTTCTTGTGTCAATAAAATTACCCCACTTTCTGTTACTGTGGCACACATTTTTAAGTAACTCTACTAATTATATCACACTTAAGGTAAAATGTCAATGGTTGACAGATTAACAAAACCAGAGTATAATAAACACTAGTTACGCAAAAATGCTTCTAAATATTATTTAAACAAGGATAATTCATTATGGCCGAAAAGAAAGTTATCGGTAATTTGAAACTTAGAATCCCTGGTGGCAAAGCTACTGCTGGCCCTCCGGTAGGTAGCACCCTCGGTCAATGGGGTCTTAATATGATGGATTTTATCAATCCATTCAACGAGGCTACCAAGGATTTTATGGGCAAAAACGTAATTGTCCATATCAAGGTATATGATGATCGCTCATTTGACTGGACCTGTCTTGGTCAACCAGTAGATGATCTCATCCGCGAGGCTATCAAGATTCAAAAAGGTTCTGGCAAGCCAAACGTAGATAAAGTTGGCAAAATCACCAGAGCTCAGCTCGAAGAGATCGCCAACAAAAAGATGGACCAGCTCAACGCTGTCGATCTAGACGGCGCCGTCAAAATCGTCGCCGGCACCGCCCGCAGCATGGGCGTCGAAGTAGTAGACTAGCAGCAGAAGGCTCTTTTCAAGAGCATAAATGAGACTTAGACCAGATTTGTTTGCGTAAAAATTACAACCTAAC
>CAZFVK010000078.1:0-3093 GCA_964522475.1 uncultured Candidatus Saccharibacteria bacterium
AGAGGTCGCGAGTTCGAGTCTCGTCGGATCCGCCACTATGGTTACACCATAGCAACAGAAATTGGAGACGTCGTACTTCGTATCGAGTCTCGTCGGATCCGCCACTATGGTTACACCATAGCAACAGAAATTGGAGACGTCGTACTTCGTACTTAATGTCGTCGGATTTGTTATAGAATTTGTACAGTTTAGTTTATGAAAAACAAAAATGTTTATTTGACAGAAAAGAAGTTTGCAGATAAGCGTTTTAGAAAGACCGAGGATGAAATCCTAAAGGTCTTTTTTGGTAGTAAAGAAGATTTGACCGTAAGGCAGGTGGTAAAAGAAACAAAAATTGCGCGCTCCACATTCTATCGACATCATTTATCAATTGGTAAAATAATTCCTGACTATAGAAAATATGTGTATTTACGATATGTATTGTATATGCGGAAAAAGATGAAGAAAAGCACGCATATCAAAACTCTTTACATGAGTATGCTACTGTTTATTGTGCAAAATAAGAGAATTTTCACATTATTAGTGGAGAGGGATGGAGGAATTATTTTTACTCAGATGATACATAAATTACTACCAAAAATAGAGAGACATATTAGGAATGCAGGAGGGGCGGGGAAGATTTTTGAGATATATAAAAGCGAGGTTGCAACAATACTGATGGACTGGGGTGAGGAGGGTTTTCGTGAGGAGAAAATTGGCGAAGTGCTTAAAAATATTATGTATTTAACTGATACGATTTATGCAAGACTGGGGGCGATAATTTGAACTTAAAGAAATCATAAAAATTGGCACTCTACTATTGCAAGTGCTAATTTTTGTGCTATAATTGAGATAGAAAAGGAGAAAGAATATGGCTCTAACACCATTAAAAGACAGAATTGTGGCGATTGTGGAAAAACCACTAGAAATGACAAAATCCGGGATACTCTTAGGTGAGGCGAAAGAGAAACCAGCCTACGCAGTAGTAGAATCAGTGGGTCCAGACGTGACGGGGGTAAAAAAGGGTGATAAGATTGTCTATAAAGAATATTCGACGACGGAAATTAAGATAGAAGATACGGATTATATTATTTTGAAAGAAGAAGACGTGCTGGCTACTTTGTAGAGCAAATGTGGAAAACCTGTGGAAAACATTTAAGATAAGGAGTAAAAATGGCAAAGAAAATTTATTATGAATCAGAAGCGCGTGAAAAGGTGCTTTCTGGAGCGAAACAGTTATATGATGCGGTGAAAGTAACTTTTGGTCCAAAAGGCAAAAATGTAATAATTGAAAAAGAATATGGTGCTCCAGTAATTACGCACGACGGTGTGACGGTGGCGGAAGCGGTGGAGCTACCTAATAAAGACGAGAAACTTGGAGAAGCCGTAGGCGCAAAGTTGATTAAGACGGCTGCGCAAAAGTTGAATAAGGTGGCAGGTGACGGTACGACTACCGTGACGGTGCTAACTTATGACATTTTGAATGAAGCGAATAAGTTGATTGCGGCGGGCGTAAACCCGATGGAACTTCGCCGGGGTATTGAAAAGGCTGGTGCGGAGATAGTGGCAGAGATTGAAAAATCTGCAGAAAAAATTGAGGGTGATTCTGGTAAGGTGGCGGAAGTTGCAACAATTTCAGCAGGCGATGCGGAAATTGGTAAACTAATTGCAGAAGTAATCTCTAAGATTGGTAAAGACGGCGTAGTGACGGTAGAGGCTGGGCAAGGTCTTGAAATGGAGCAGGAAATCGTAGAAGGATTTTCGTATGACAAGGGCTATGCTTCGGCGTTCTTCATTACAGACGTAAATCGCCAAGAGGCTGTATTTGAGAAGCCATTGGTGCTTGTAACGGACAAAAAGATTTCGGCCGCGAATGATATTTTGCCATTGCTCGAAAAATGTGCGCAGGCAGGGCGTAAAGATTTGGTGATTATTGCAGAAGAAGTGGAGGGCGAAGCACTAAGCCTACTCGTACTTAACAAATTGAAGGGTGTATTTAACTCATTAGTGCTGAAAGCGCCATCATTTGGTGAACGTCGTAAGGAAATTATGGAAGATATCGCGATTCTTACGGATGCGACGGTAGTATCTGCTGACAAAGGTCTGAAACTTGAAGAAGTGGGTCTAGAAGTGCTTGGCTCTGCGAATAAGGTGATTGCGGAAAAAGATTCTACGACGATTATTAAGGGCGCCGGAGACAAAGCTGCAGTAGCGGAAAGAATCGAGCTGATTCATCGCCAGGCGGAAATGGCTAAGAGTGATTATGAACGTGAAGAATTTGAAAAGCGGGCAGCGGCGCTTTCTGGTAAAGTGGCAGTGATTAAAGTGGGTGGCGCGACCGAAACTGAGATTGATGAAAAGAAATTCCGCGTAGATGATGCGGTGGCGGCTACGAAAGCTGCTCTTGCTGAGGGTATTGTAGCTGGTGGCGGCGTGACGCTCGTAAATCTTGCAGGTAAACTTACGGGTACTGATGATGGCACGAAGATTGTGAAGAATGCTTTGAAAGCGCCGTTTGTGCATATTACAGAAAACGCTGGACTGAATTCTCAGGCATTACTTGCAGAAGTGGAAAATGCAAAAGACGGTTTTGGTGTAAACGTGATGATGCCGGAAAAGGGTCTGGTGGATTTGAAAAAATCTGGCGTGATTGATCCAGCAAAAGTGACAAAAGAGGCAGTCAAAAATGCTGTGTCTATTGCAGCGACGGCAATTACGATGGGCGCGCTGATCTGTGAGATACCAGAGGAAAAACCAGCTGCTGAAATGGGCGGAGGGATGTATTAAAGCCAATTTGGGACTTCTTTTGAAAAAGAAGTCCCAATGAAGAAAACTAGAATGAAAATTAAAATGGAAATCAATTCCATTTTAATTTTTGATTATAGTATGGGCCGACAAAACTGCAATAAATCTTATTGCCTTTCCTAGAAGTCTAATACATTCCGACTGCGTCATTTTACTATAAAAATAGCCCCTTGTTCAGGAGCTATTTTTATAAAAGATTATTTCAATGAGTCGTAGATGTAGAGAAGTGCATCGGCGCGCTCGGCTTCATCGGTAATCTCGCGAGCAGTTTCGTAAGCTGGGGCAATGACGGAATCATCGTGCAAATCT
>CAZFVK010000079.1:0-2982 GCA_964522475.1 uncultured Candidatus Saccharibacteria bacterium
AAAATGAAAAAATAATTTGATGGAAGCCTTCCGGTATTTCAGTACCGGCTTTCCATCACTATTTTTTCATTTTTTCAGCCTTTGGAGGCAAGCCAAACAGTTTATTTTATTTGTACCAGATTTTTTGGTTTTTGATACTATCGGGGAGGTAGGATTTGTCGAGATGGAAGCCGGCTTCCCATTTTTGACCCTTGCCAAAACCGAGGTCTTTCATGAGTTTAGTGGGGGCGTTTCTAAGCCAGGTGGGGACGGGCTCTCCCATGGATTTTTGGGCGAGGTCGAGGGCTTTATACCAAGCGTCGGTGGTGGCACGGGACTTTTTGGAAAGAGTGAGAGCGACGGTGGTGTGGGCGAGCATGAGGCCGGATTCGGGCATGCCTACTCTTTCTACAGCCTCAAAACAGGCGGTGGCAAGGGAAAGAGCGCCGTTTCCGGCGAGGCCGATATCTTCGGAGGCAAAAATCACCATGCGTCTAGCGATGAATTTGGGATCTTCGCCGGAATTGACCATTCGTGCCAGATAATAGAGGGCGGCATCGACATCGGAGCCGCGCATGGATTTGATAAAAGCGGAGATATTGTCGTAGTGATGGTCGCCTTTTTTGTCGTAGCCAGGAAGTTTTTTGCCGGCGGCTTCTTCGATGATGTCTTTGGTGATATGCTGGCTGAGAGAGGCGGCTAGTTCTAGGTCACCAAGGGCTGAACGGGCGTCTCCGCCAGATAATTCAGCAAGATAATCCAGGGCGTCTTTATCGATATTTATTTTTTCTGTTTTGATAGCTCTTTTTAAGACCTTGAGGATGGATTTTTTGTCTAGGGGAGCGACTATCACTACTCTTGAGCGGGAGAGAAGCGGAGAAATTACTTCAAAAGAAGGATTTTCGGTGGTGGCACCAATTAGGGTGATGAGGCCGGATTCGACGTGGGGGAGGAAGGCGTCTTGCTGGGCTTTGTTGAAGCGGTGGATTTCGTCGACAAAAAGGACGGTTCTTAAATTTAGATTCCAATTTTGTTTGGCGCGTTCGACGACGGCTTCGACGTCTTTTTTGCCAGCGGTGACAGCGGAGATTTCGACAAAATCAGATTTAAACTCGTGAGCTAAAATCCTAGCCAAGGTAGTTTTGCCAGTGCCGGGAGGCCCCCAAAAAATCAGGTTGACAGGCTCCTTTTTTTTGACGATCTCGGTGAGGATTTTTCCTTCGCCGATGATTTTTTCTTGGCCGACAACTTCTTTTAGGCTCTTTGGGCGCATCCTCTCCGCTAGGGGTACTCTATTCATATAAAAAATATAACATAAAAATATGATTTTGTTAAATTTCGAAAAAGTCTATGTTTGTGAAAAAATATATTTTATGATATTATCAAATTAACAATAAGTAAAAGGAGTTATTAAATGTATAGCACATATTATACTACCCCAGCTACGTATGACGTTACTGTCCCAGCTGAGATGGCCATTTGGATGGCGATTGCCGGAATCGCGGCTCTCATTGGTGGTATTTTGGTTTATTTCTTGTTTGTAAAGCCAGATACTGAACCAAAGAATAATTTTTTGAAATGGCTAAAGGACTTTTTGTCATTTAAGATTATGTGGATTGAGCCAATTCTTAAAACGGTCTACTATATGGCAACAATTTTCGTAATTATCTTTTCGTTCTCGTTCCTCTCTTATGGTGGCGCGGGCGTTTTGTTGTGGCTGGGCTGCCTGATTTTTGGGCCAATCGTGATTCGTCTTGGGTATGAACTTACGATGATGTTTATCATGATTTGGCGGAATACGCGGGATATTGCGGAGAATACTGAAGGTTTGAAGACTACTAAGACAGCGGATAAGCCAGCGGCTAAGGTTGATACCAAGGCAAAAACTACCACAAAGAAAAAGTAATCTATTTAGATAGATTTGGCGATAGCGGCGACTTGGTGGGCGACGCCGCTATTTCCGTCGATAATTTTGATTGGAGCGGATTTGAAGAAATTTTGGATTTCGGGTTTGATTAGGGAATAATGAGTACATCCGAGGACGATAGCGTCGGGTGGTTGTTTTATATCCTGAAGCAAGGTTTGTAATTTGTCATTGATGACATTTTTTTCTTGGTTTGTCAAGGGGAGAGGTTGGTAATCTTCGGTGAATCTAAGGGTGTGTTCGATGGTGTCGGCGAGACCGGGGCAGGGGAGAAGAGTGATTTCTTGGCCTTCTTTTTGGTTTTCTCTCAAAAGCTGCTCGCAGCGTTCGGATTGGACAGTGCCAGGGGTAGCGAGGACGAGAATATTTTTTGCGTCGGTGTTTGCGGCTAGTTTGATAGCTGGTTCGGTGCCAACAAATTTGATGTCTCGGTAAATCTCGCGGAGTTTTTTGATACATTTCACGGTGGCAGTGTTACAAGCGATAACGATAATTCTTACGCCTTGGTTTTTGAGAGTTTCGACGTTTTTTATGACGATTTCCATTAATTCTTGGTCAGATTTTTCGCCGTAAGGACAATTTTTGGAATCGGCAATATAAAAATACTCCTCGTTTTTTAAGAGGTCTTTGATGGCGTTCATAATAGTGGTGCCGCCCATGCCAGAGTCAAAAATTCCAATTTTCATCGTTTT
Organism: uncultured Candidatus Saccharibacteria bacterium; assembly: GCA_964522475.1. Taxonomy (GTDB): domain Bacteria; phylum Patescibacteriota; class Saccharimonadia; order Saccharimonadales; family Saccharimonadaceae; genus Nanosyncoccus. The sequence continues at coordinate 2,596 of CAZFVK010000079.1, forward strand.
ATTATATAATATTATTTATGAATATTCAAGTGACGGTGAAGCCGGGGGCAAAAGTGGAAAAAATCGTGGAGTCTGATGATGGCTTGACGGTGTATTTACATGCGAGAGCGCACGATGGAGAAGCGAATGCGGCGCTTGTGAAAATTCTTTCGGACTATTACGATGTTTCTAAGTCTTGTATTACGATTCTCAGGGGACAAAAAAGCCACCAGAAGGTGGTGGAGATAGTTGGTGGGCGATAGAGGAGTTGAACCTCTGACCTCGTCTACGTCAAAGACGCGCTCTAGCCAGCTGAGCTAACCGCCCAGGGAACCATAGATTTGGGAATATGTTTGGTGAGCCGGGAGGGGCTCGAACCCTCGACACCGGGCTTAAAAGGCCCGTGCT
>CAZFVK010000080.1:0-2971 GCA_964522475.1 uncultured Candidatus Saccharibacteria bacterium
CTTTGATATATAAATGTGCAAAATGCCCTTCAATTTCCGCCAGTGCAAATTCCCAAAACCATCCCGCCATTCCAGAAAACACTATAATCAGAAAAATTATTCCAACTTTCTGATAGGTCACAAGTTTCATTTTTCCATGCAAATATTCTTGAAAGAATTTCTTATAACTCGGCTTTCTTGATGCCCTTTTAGCCTTTACCATATTTATATTATACCAAAAAACACCATAATCGCCACCTGTATCATCTCCAGGAATAATACGAATGAGTCTTCTTTATATGTTCCACCACCATCTTGTCGCTTCTTGGCAATCTCGCTGAATTTATTTTACGACAAACTTCCAGCACTTCATCATCCGTCAAACAATCCACTTCTACGTCAACTATATCTCTTAGTATATTTATCAACTTTTTGTCTTCAATCAAACATACATCGTTTGGTACATTTTCAACTTTTTTAATCGTAGCTTCATTTCCAAACACCACTAAATAGTATTTTAAATCCATGCCGAGCACCCTTCTTAATGCATTCACGTGACTATCATTTTGTTTGATTGGATTATAAAAATAATATTTATTTCTGTATTTTATATACGTCCATTTATTTATCGCGCCATTGCCAAAAATCCATCCGGCATAATCTTTTGATTCAAACGCAAAAACACCGTTTCTATTCACCGCAATTATATCCGCCTGCCCAACATTATTTTTCCCCACCGCAAAATAACAATCCATAAATACTGCATACCACTCAAACAAACCTTCTCTCACAATTCTATCCGCAATTGCTCGTTCATGATCCGTCGGCAACATTTTACAAGTTGCAAAAAATTTACCTTTGCGATTTAGCTCGTACCATTCTGGTATATTGTATATTTCACAAAATTTCTTCGCTTGTTCCAAATGCGCTTCATCAATCATCTTCGTCCGTGATATTTACACCACCAAATCCACCAGCCGCATCTACATAAAGCGTATATTTGCCTTTCGCTTCTTTTCCCTCACGATCATCAGAAATCCCGCCAAAAATAAACCCAGACTGCGTCTTTACCTGTACGTCTTTTGGTACAATTATATCAATCCCACCAAACAGACAAAACGCTTTGATTACTGCATCTTTTTCAATTTTTGCTTTGCGAAGATCCAAATCCGCCCCGCCAAACACCGCTATGATATTTGCTCCAGCAAAACTTTCGTTGTCATAAGCCCTATCACTACCAGAAAATACCGCAATTTGCGAATCCATGTTATCATTATCTTTGTTTTGCTTAATTTTCTTTTCTACTTCTTTACTATTCTTGTTGTGAAAAACATTTTTTATGATGATAGAGATGCCAATCAGCACCAAGAATACTGCGAGAATCACTTTCCATGCCACGTCATACGAAAAGACATTTTGCGCCGCAAGAAGAAGAACCACACCCACAGCCAGCAGCCCCAAGCTCGCAAATTTATCTTTGTCGGTGAATAGCCCAAACACACTCGGCACGATTATAAAGAGTGTCCACCAGCCATCAAAGAAAATATTCAGCTCAAACAGCCCCAGTGCATTTCCGCCAAATATCACCCCCAGCGCGATAATCGCAATCCCCCAAATCACTGGTTTTACATGCTTCATGAAAATTACTCCTTAATTTACTTTCATTATAGCATAAAAAGGTCACGATTGGACAATGAAAAAATCAAAGTGCATAAACAAAACAGTGAACAATAAACGAAAAACTATCCACAATCGACATGTGATGCTACCCCAAACCACATATATTCTTACTTGAATGAAATAAGCTGCCAAAGATCCATACCAGCCACGCGTTTAGTTTTATTACTAAAATATGTCCTCTTTGGAGCAGAAAAATTACCATATAATTGACCATATTTTTCATACATTTTTATTGGATTGCTCGTAATTCTTACCTTAAAACCATTCTCGTTTTCGAATATTGCTTCATTTTCTATTCTGTTTTTTCTCCATAAATAAGGTATCGTGCCATACCTAATGTTGTCATTACTTATCTTTCCAAGAATAATATCAACAAATTCAGTATTATAGTAATACTCATCTATGCCAAATAATATCATAGAACTTTGCCTATCATGCCGACTCCAGAACCATGACACCTGAGATAATTGATAAATTTGCCCCATCATCTCCCCACCATCACAATTATTATCAATATTCTCACATAAAAAAATCATATCAGCGGTCTTCCGAATACACTCGTCCGTAAAAATTTGAGATTTAATATTAAGACTGCATAGCAAACTAGATTCTATACTTTTACTATAGCCGCAGGTATCCCAGTCATGATCAATCTTACCATCAGCATCAAAAACCCATATTATTTTTTTGCCCAAGGAATGGTAAAAAGCATTCCGATTGCAAAATTCCTCCGCAGAAATTTTGCTATGTTGGAATTCCAATACTATATTATCAATTGCTACATCCGCTCGATGCCTTACGCCATCACACGCAAAGACCACTTCCTGATTATTGGGTGGAAAAAAGGATTGCCACTTATTATGCCACTCAGTCATATCATAATACCATGAATCTTTGCATTTTGCACTAGTCCTGTGTGCAAAATGGTGTTTTCTAATTTTACCATTTTTGCATATAAGTTCCTCGTCGCAAATAGGGCAAAAATATTTTTGTCCATTTAATGCTGTTTCTGCATAAGTTCTCACACCGTTACTATCGTTTGCAAACAACATACTCAATATTTTTCCTGCCTATGATCGAATATTACCCATTAATATTTATTATGTAAAATCCACTCGTCCCCAAGTCGAAAGATGTTATAACCCAAACACCCTCACTGCATCTTTATACTCTCTCCACACCAAATTCTTCCATTCCTGCGTCTCATTTTTAGACGGTAAATCCGTTTTGGCATAGACTAACAAAATTCGCACCATTCTCATTTTACCATCTACTAATAAAATACACCGATTCCCCGATTTTTTAGGCGACA
>CAZFVK010000081.1:0-2917 GCA_964522475.1 uncultured Candidatus Saccharibacteria bacterium
TGGAAAGCCGGTACTGAAATACCGGAAGGCTTCCATCAAATTATTTTTTCATTTTTTCACCTTGCAAGCCAAATAGTTTATTTTATTTACACTTTGTTGATTACAGGTATTACTATCGGCGTATGACCGGTGGCATCAAACAGAATATGCGTAATATCAGTCTTGATCTCTTCTTTCAGCACCTTCATCTCTGGATCAGTCGAAATCGACTTATCGGTTTTTTGCCTCAAATAATGCCGGATTTTCCCAATCAGCTCTTCCGAATTATCGAGATAAATAAACGCTCTCGACACTATGTCTGGTGTTTTCATAAGATGCCCAGTCTTCTTATTTAGGGTGAGAATTATCACAAAAATCCCTTCGCGCGAGATATGAATCCGATCCTTCACCACTGCTTCATGCACTGGCTTATCTGCATCATCATAAAGTTTGTTTCCCACCGGAATTCGCCCACATTTTTTAATGGTTTTATCGGGCAAAAGTTCAATAATATCACCATCATCAGGTAAAATTATCCTATTATGCGGAATCCCTACTACATTTTCTGCCATTTCGGCATTATGTTGAAGCATATAAAATTCACCATGGTATGGCACATAGTTGGTAGGGTGAAGTCTTGTCACAAATTCCACATGATCCTCATAATAAGCATGGCCCGAGAGATGTAAAGGCCCAATATTAGAAAGGTGCGTCTTACCGTTCTGAATCACCTGTGCCCCCTCACGAAGGAGTCCATCCACCGTAGACACCACATGCGGTTCATTCCCTGGAATCGGATTAGACGAAAACACCACTGTATCTGTCGGTTTAATCTTAATATACTTATGCGCTCCTGTCACCATCCGGTTTAGCACCGCATTTAGCTCCCCCTGAGAACCAGTACAAACAATGCATACCTTATCATCCGGCAGTTTCAAGGTATCTTCCATCTTTACAATCGTATCTTTTGGCACTTTGATCGCTTTTGCTCTAAGCGCCACTTCTACGTTGTTAATCATCGAAAATCCTGAAAACGCCACTTTTCTGCCTCTTTTAGCTGCCTCTTTTAGAATCAACTCAATCCTCAAAATCTGTGACGAAAAACAAGAAATAATTACCCGTCCCCCAGCATAATGGTCCATCACCTTACCGAGATTCTCACCCACGTCGTACTCCGAATGTGGATGCCGCCCTGGTGAATCAATATTTGTCGACTCGTTTAGCATCAAATCCACACCTTCTTTCGCCACAATCTCGTCAATTCTCTCGTAATCCGTCTGTATACCCATCGGATTCGCCTCATAGCGCCAGTCCCCCGAGAAGTAAATTAGTCCATTCGGCGTCCTTACCACAATCGCCGCGTTCCCTGGTATTGAGTGCAAAGTATGGATAAATTCCACCGAGAAATTCTCTGAAACCTTAATTTTTTCATGCTTAAACGGATCCACCGCGATATAATTCATTTCCGGCGCCTCTTCTAGCTCCGTCATCTGTTTTTTAATCATCCCAATCGTAAAATCTGTCCCATAAATCGGCGTCAAATTCGAAAAATGTGGCAAAAGATGCTTACACGCCCCAATATGATCAAGGTGTGCATGGGTAAAACAAATTGCCTTCACCTTAGAAATATTATCTTCGAGATATTTAATGTCCGGAATCATGTAATTCACCCCTGGATAATCATCACCAGCAAAGAGTACCCCCATATCAATAATAATCATCTCAGACTTATATTCCACGATGGTCATATTTTTACCAATCCCAAATTCACCCACACCCCCAATCGGGATGATTTTCACCGCCTCAGGATCTGGACGCATCGTTTTAAGACGGGCATTCGTCATCTGTTCGCCACCGTAACCGTTATAGCGTGATTTATCTACTGGTATCCCAATAATATGCTGCGTTGCCTGGGCATTTACATCTTGAGAGAGCATCCTCTGATGATGTACCATATCGCCCTTTTTGGCCGATACAGAGAGGTTTACCTTGCGCTTCTCTGCTTCACTCTGCTTCACAGCCTGTTTTGATGTAGCTTTTGCCCCATTACCACTAGCTTTTTTACCCTGAGCAGTCTTTTTTGCCCCCTTAGAGCTCACTAATTTCGCATCCTTGCCTCCAGGCTTAAAATTTGAGTTAAAATTACGCTTTTGCGCTTCTTCAAACTGTTTCTTGATATCTCCAATTCTCTCAGCCCTGGATTTTAAGAGCCGGGCGCGCCGCTCTTCCTCATTTATTTTCATAAGTTCCTTTTTTTATTACAAGTAAATTCGCTATCTCTATTATACCAAACTACTTGCATTTTTTCAACCCATTTGCTATAATAAGTACATACACTTGACTAAACCGACCTAAAAAGGCCGGTTGTTTTAATAAGAAAGGAAAATATGGAAGGATTAGATCTTAAGCAAATGTCTGCCATGGTAGACATCATTGCCGAAGAAAAAGGTTTACCAAGGGAAACCGTCCTTAGCGTCATCGAGCAAGCCATTGCTGCTGCTTGGCGCAAGGACAACGGTGAAAGAGACATGAACGTCCGCGCCGTCTTAAATACCAATACTGGCGAAGCTGATGTCTATGTCGCAAGAGAAGTTATAGAAGACGACGTAGCCTACAACCCATCCACCGAAATCCCTCTAAAGGAAGCCGGTAAGGGTGCCAAAATCGGCGATATTGTAGAAGAAAAACATCAAATTACCGGGTTTGGCCGCGTTGCCGCTCAAACTGCCAAGCAAGTAGTTATTCAAAGACTTCGCGAAGCCGAAAACGACGCTGTCCTCGCCGAATTTGAAGACAAAGTCGGCACCATCGTCACCGGTGTTATTTCTCGGGTTGAACCCAAAATCGTCCGCATCGACCTTGGTCGCGCTAGCGGTATTATGCCACGCTCCGAGCAGATCGACGGCGAGTATTACACTGTTGGCTCCCGTATCAAAGT
>CAZFVK010000082.1:0-2688 GCA_964522475.1 uncultured Candidatus Saccharibacteria bacterium
CTCGACACCGGGCTTAAAAGGCCCGTGCTCTAACCAGCTGAGCTACCGGCCCAAAGACTATGGTTGATTTGTTAATGGTGACTCCGTTTACGAAGTACGGAGCTCCGCTTTTTGATGCCAAACGTTAGTGAGGTATCATGTGGTTGGTGGCTCCGACTGGACTTGAACCAGTGACACAAGGCTCTTCAGGCCTCTGCTCTACCAACTGAGCTACAGAGCCGTGCTATCATTATATCACAATTTTTGAAAAAATGGTATAATTAAGATAATGAACTGGAGGAAATGGTTAGATGATTTTGTGCTCGCCGGCAAGGGCATCTTGATGGCGACGCGCGAAAAACGGTTTTGGTATGGCATGTTGCCGACGTTTATCTTTTTTGGAATGCTGATAAATCTGCTGGCTGGGGGATTTTCGAAATTTGAATTGATGGGAGCGGTGGGATTCTCGGGCTCGATGAAGATATTGCTTGATGCGTTTCTCTCGATTTTTGGGGTGAACCAGATTTTTGTTGAATGGCTACCAACATTTCTCTTAGCACTTTTGCAGGGGATTTTGGTGGGGATGATTGTGTTTCTTTGGCAAAAAAAGCGGGAAGGAAATTCTGCAAACGTGGAAAAAGCGGGAATTATTACTGGGTTAGTGGCTCTCGGAGCGGGCTGCCCAACTTGTGGGACTACACTTCTTACGCCCTTACTTGGAGCGATTTTTTCGACGGGGTCGCTTGCGATTGCGGGAGTGATTTCTGCTGTAGTGACGATTCTTGCGGTTGTTATTGCGATTTTGTCTCTTAAAAGACTCGGGGTGGAAGCATATGTTATAATAGTAAACGAAAGGTATTTGGAGAAACATGAAAAAGCAGCAAATCGTTAGAATCGTTAGTATTGTGGCAATTTTGGTGGTGATTGTGGCGGCAATGGCAGCAAGTTTTAATCAAAAGCCATCAAATGCGGATATGATTTGGGATGAACAGATGATAATCGGCAACAAAGAGGCCAAAAATTACTTTATAATTTATTCGGACATTGTATGTCCATACTGCGTGGCGTTTGAAAATGCGATTATTGAGAATCAGGAAGATTTTGAGAGGTATATTCGTGATAATGATATTTTGGTAGAGGTGAGGTTGTCGGATTTTTTGTATGAACATGGCGCGTCGAAGTCGATTGCCTCTAGATATAGTGCGGAGGCGGTGTATTGTGCGAAAAATGAGGGTAAATTCTGGGACTACTATGACAAAGCGATTACGACGGTGTGGAATGATTATTTCAAAGAGTCAGGGAAGGCGGCGTTTTCGAAATTGAATGGAAATACAAAAGATTATTGGATTTCTATTGGTAAAAGCGTGGGGCTTTCGGATGATTTTGAAAAATGTGTAAACGAGGATGAGCCGCTGGATGAGATTATAAAAGTTTCGGATAAGATGGCGAGGAACATTGATGGGCTGCCGTATTTTAAGTTTAATAAGTATATTAGCTCTGGGTTTGACCTTTCGTGGGGATATGATTACGTGAAAATGTATTTTGATTCGGGGCTAAAGAGCAAATAGGCTGGAAGGATTTAAATAACCATTTTCTTCAATAGACGGCAAGAGGATTTAAATAACATATTTTCCTCAATAGATGAAATCTCGCCAAGATAATTTTTACAACGCTAGGCTGGTTTTTGGCTCTGTAACAAGTTCAGAGTCCAAAAACCGTAGCGTTGTGAAAATTATATGGGAGATTTCATATTATTTCGGATAAATAGTTATTTAAATCCTTCTTACGACCTCATCTACAACTACAGCTACCCAATCCATCTGCCCAAAAGGTTGGACTTTGCCAGACAATGAGCAAATTGACAGTATAGGACCATATGCTGGCAGTACTACTTATATTTCTGAGTTTTCTCCAATTCCAGGTGGACATCATAATAATGGTACTTTGTACGAGACTACACGTGGATATTGGTGGGGATCAGATTCGTATGACAACCAAGTACGGTACTACCTGTATTACACTAATAGCAAAATGTATACTCGCAACGGTGGTCGTAGTTTCGGTTTCTACATCCGCTGTGTCCAGGCCTCCTAGTATGGCCTCTACATCCGCTAAAGTATCAAGCTCTTAATACATTCACTATGACACAGAGTTCTTGAAGGATGGTGGAGAAAGAAACTGTTTAGGCTTACTATAAGCAGAAGCATTAAACTAAAAACAACAGAGAATAAAACACTTATGCTGCAGTTTACTGGGGGTAGGGGGTTGATTTCTATCTATAGCTGTGCTAGTGTATCTTCGTGGTTGGCGTAACTTTTGTTCGATGAATAGTAGGTTCTGGGTAGGGCCCGTAAGGGTGAAGTCTCTCAACGGGAATCTGCATTTCGGGATATGTTCTAGGTAAATATTCTGGTTCTCGTTTTCCCGTTAGCAATTTGTGAAAACAAAAAGTGAAAGGAGATTACGTATGGAAATAGAGTTCTACTTTAAATTTATACGCAAACCTAAGAACAAAAAAGTTACTGTTGTTCTTGAAGAACAACAGTAACTAACGTCTAACACAGGCAACTTCCTAGATGGTTGCCACCTATGTCCATTTTAGCGTGGAAGCCGGAAACGGTCAAGCCTATTTTGGGCATAGGTTTCACGCAGCCTTCGCTGCTACACTCGGCGTCATATCCTGCATGTAGGTTAAGTCTGATACATCCT
>CAZFVK010000083.1:0-2656 GCA_964522475.1 uncultured Candidatus Saccharibacteria bacterium
GACTGACCTCTGCGGCGATCGAGGTAGCCAGTGAAATGCTGTTCGACGGCGTGGCGAAGATCTACGGCGCCGGAGCCGCAGACGACATCGTCGAAAAGCTCGTCGTGGAGCTGGCCGACTCCGATACCGGGCGGAGTATGCTGCGCTTTCTTGCCGGTGCCGCCGGAGAGGGTGCGGAGGAGGTCGTCTCCGATCTGCTAAGCCCTCTGGCCGAGGCGACTTATCGGAACGAGAGTCTTGGCGAGCTGTACCGGCAGCTTGAGCCGGCGGAGCTGCTGTACGATTATCTGATCGGAGCGGCGATCAGCACGCTTGCCTCCGGGGCAAGCGCCGCGACCGGGCAGCGCGCCGAGGCAAGCCCGGAATACCGGGCAAACGAAGCGGAATATCTCAATATTCTCGAGCGCAAAGGTCTGCTTTCCCCGGAGAGCAACAAAAAAGCCGTCCCGGACGGGACGGCAACAGATAATTCTGAGCATGCCTCATTTGTTCAAGATAGCGCAATATCACAGGTAAGAGACGCTAACGCTCCTTTATATGAAACAGATGCGGAAGAGTATATACGTTGGTCCAAAGCAGTCGGCTTGAACGAGGCGGTAAAAAGTCTTGCGGAATACGAGGACATTAAGTATAATGATTCCCCTCGGTTTGAACTGCTTCAGCGCTATACAGGCGACGTTGAGTCAGGATGGATCTCGCCGTTGATCGGATTCAGTGGATATGAAGAGTTGTATAATCGGACGCAAAACGAGATTGTCGGGCAAACGACCGTAAGCGGGCTTGTCATAACAGGGCAGTCAAGACATTTTCTTCAGCGCCTAATTGGGACCATGCAGGATCCTAAAATCTACAAGGAGGAGCACCGTGTGATCCGTCGTTCGGGTGTGGAACTCGAGGACATTATCAAAGCAGTAACAACCGGAACGCCACGACCTATAAAGCATTTTCAAAACGGAGCAAGTCAACTTTTTTTATCTCCGAAATGTAAGGTCAGTATTAATCCCGAAACTGGTATGCTGATTCAATGTAGTTTCTATGAGGAGTGATCACTATGAAAACATATTCTTTAACTGCCCGGCAGTACCATCTTCTCAAAGAGCTTGACTTTTCTGAGCTTGGCCCGGGAATCTTCTTTTCTGATATCGATCAGTCTGTGAGCATAGAGGATTTTTCTTTGTTTTTGACAGTTTTTACGGAAGAGATCGTTGGTCGGGGACTGGACGAAAAGCAGGAAGAATGCACGGATTTTGGACGAGAGCTCTATGCAATTTACGATGAACTGGTTTACCGTCATCAGCGTGAAAAAGAGGATGCGCAGCATGACTAGGTATCACCGCATTTGGGGCGGAGGAAAACGATATTGAGAGGCAACTAGGCAAGGAAGGAAATACTGTGCTGAAAAAATAACTGTCTAGGAAAGCTCGCAAGTTAATCCCCGGCGGATTGAGTTACCAGGCAGTATTAACGAGCCCCTAGACAGGATGTTTGTTATATCACATCATTTTTCTTGCGTCAAGAAAAATCTTTATTGCCTGATGGGGCGTAAAACAGTAGCACGAAGTACCTGTGCAGCAGGCAGCGCTCTCGTCCCCTTGGCCGCGCGCGTGTACGGGCAAAGCGTGGGGACGGCGCGCCGTGCCGGGGCGACGCCGGAACAGCAAGCCGCTTACGGACTGACCTCTGCGGCGATCGAGGTAGCCAGTGAAATGCTGTTCGACGGCGTGGCGAAGATCTACGGCGCCGGAGCCGCAGACGACATCGTCGAAAAGCTCGTCGTGGAGCTGGCCGACTCCGATACCGGGCGGAGTATGCTGCGCTTTCTTGCCGGTGCCGCCGGAGAGGGTGCGGAGGAGGTCGTCTCCGATCTGCTAAGCCCTCTGGCCGAGGCGACTTATCGGAACGAGAGTCTTGGCGAGCTGTACCGGCAGCTTGAGCCGGCGGAGCTGCTGTACGATTATCTGATCGGAGCGGCGATCAGCACGCTTGCCTCCGGGGCAAGCGCCGCGACCGGGCAGCGCAGCGAGTCAAGTGCGGAATACCGGGCCAATGAGGCGGAATATCTCAACATTCTCGAGCGAAACGGTCTGCTTCCTCCGGAGAACGGCAAAAACGCCGCCCCGGACGGGACGGCAGAAGATAGTGAACAGAACGCTGAATCGCAAAGTCTCTCTCAGCACAAAATCAGCGGTTTATCGGGGCTTGATGCTGCGGAGGACGAGGGCTCATCGTCCGCACTCCACACATACCATGACCCAATCCGTGAAAAGATAGGTTCCGCTTTCCAATCACACCCTAAAGCTATGAGCAAAATTTTGAAAACTCTCGAGCACAGAGGGATCGATGTCGAGTATCGGCCCGGAAGCATGAGTTATTCTCCCGGCAGCATCGGGAAACCTGGTAAGTTGATAATGGATCCAGACGCCAGTTATAGCGCGTGGCTTCATGAACTGCAGCATCTGGCTGATGATGAAGCCTCCGGTTGGCAAGGAATGCACATCCTCGCAGCCGATCAGATGAGAGCTCTTGAATTTGAAGAACGGGCTTACCGGCTTGAAATTGACTTTGCAAGGAAAAATGGATATAGTAAAATTGCCAAGCGATTAGAGCGATTACTGTTCGAAAGGAGGCAGGAGATCCTTGGAACGCAAAGAAATAA
>CAZFVK010000084.1:0-2467 GCA_964522475.1 uncultured Candidatus Saccharibacteria bacterium
AGCACAGCGGACTCTGACTCCGTATGTGAGGGTTCGAATCCTTCTCCCGCTGCCATCGTATCCCTCAAATCCGTTCCGGATTTGAGGGATTTTCCGTTTTTAATGGCTCTTTTCGATTTATAAAGTTATCAGGTTTGAAGGCCCGAAAAAGTTTTCCCTTTAGTTTTCCCTTTAAGAGATTGTTGATGGATTTCAAGACATGACTGCTTGAATGTACGCCTCCATACGCTCCGCGCTGGCAATGGCCATCGTCTTTTTCACATGGCCGTACTGCTTGAGCGTGAAGGCCGGACTGTGGTGTCCGAGGTTCTCCTGAAGTGTTTTCACGTCGTCCCCGTTTTCCAGCGAGGTGGACGCGAAGCTGTGGCGCAGATCGTGGAATCGGCGGTCATCGCAGTCGAGCTTTCTGACCAGCGCCTTGTAGCTGTTGCCCACGGAGTTGATCGGCAGATTGGAGCCGTCGTCTCTTGTAAAGACCAGGTTCCATTTGTTGTCCCAGGATCTGGCGCAGGCTTTCTGCTCCTCCTGGTTCTTTTTCTGTTCCCGCAGCAGATCCATCACGGCGGGGGCGACCGTCAGCGTCCGCTTCTTCCGATGCTTCGGCGTGTCGATGATGTATTCCCGTGTGGCGCGGTCAATCTGGAGCTGCTGGCGGACGTAAATCATGTTGTGCTTCCAGTCCACGTTGTTCCATGACAGGCCGAGCACTTCTCCCTGCCTCATTCCCGTAAACAGGGCCATGAGGTACACCAGCCGAAACCGATGCGTTTGGATGCCCTCGATGAACCTGACTACTTCCTCATCCTCCATGGGCCGGATCTCCGTGTCGTCCTCCTCGGGCAGCTCGACCTTCTCCGCGTCGGCGGGGTTGGTCGAGATATACCCGAGGATCACGGCTCTTTGAAGCGCTTTATGGAGAATTCCGTGGATGTTGTGAATGGTTTTCGGTGAGAGTGCCTCGCCTGTTTTGGCGTTTTCCAGACCGTTAAAGTCTCAAAAGAGCAGAAGGAATTTGTTGCCCCGAATCGCGACAGTATAATTGACGCCTACTTTGCTTTGACAGAAGAATCTATACCCGTATTCACGTTTGGGATTTATCTCGGAAAAAAGCCCGTCGGTTTTCTGATGATTGGCTACGATGTTCCGTGGGCAGAGCAGTATTACGGATTGCCGAGGGGATACTACTACATTTGGCGTTTTATGATCGATAAAAGATATCAAGGCAACGGCTACGGGAAAGAAGCGTTAAAGCTTGCCATAGACTTTATAAAGACTTCTCCGAGCGGAAAAGCCGAATACTGCTGGCTGTCTTATGAGCCGGAAAATGAAGTGGCGAGAAATCTGTATCTGTCGTTTGGTTTTGAAGAAAAGAAAGAACTCTGGAAAGAGGATCAGGAAATCCCGGCCGTATACAAGCTGTGAATCCTGATTTCCCAAGGCAGTATATTTGAGCTGTGATCTGCTGAAAAATCCCCATTTGTCGAGCTCCCCTGCCGGTGTTCTTTTGGGCGTACTTTCTATGGTTTAGTATCCTTTTAGGCGCTCTTTTACAGGAAAGGACGCTCTTTTGTCTACCGCAGGCAAAAGAGCGTCCTTGTTGTCTTTGACTAAGGCGTGTTGTATAATGAATCATGCTTATGACATGTGTGTTATGGGAGGTACCGAATGAGACTGGACGGGTTTGGATTGCTGGTCAACGACATGGCAAAGATGATACGCTTTTACAGGGATGTTCTCGGCTTTGAAATCAAGGAAGCGGAGGATGCCAACAATGTGTATCTGATCAAGGACGGCACGCTGTTTCTGTTATATGGTCGAAAAGACTTTGAGACTATGACAAGCCATCGCTACAACTATATCAACGGGTTGAACGGACATTTTGAGATGGCTCTCTATGTCGATACCTTTGAAGAAGTGGACGTCTGGTTCCGGCATGCCGTGGAAAACGGCGCCGAACCGGTGCTGGAACCTACAACCGAGCCGTGGGGGCAGAGGACTTGCTATGTTGCGGATCCCGAAGGAAATCTGATTGAGATCGGTTCCTGGAATAAGCCATACGAGGAGAAGGATCAACAATTCAAAACGCCTCAAACCTGACGCGTATCTTTTGGGCGTACTTAGTTCGATTTCGTATCTTTTGGGCGCACTTAGGCACATTGGGTACACAGGCTATGACATAATAGCCTGTGTACTTTTTTGCGTATATCCCCGGGAAAACCCTTGATACAAAGTCAAAGCGAGACAGGTGGGTGCAACCTTGAATCTGTCTGATTTTGTATTGATTTTTGCGGTTTTTCGTATAAAATAGATAATGATCCGGCAAAAAACACGACATTGAAAGATGGCTTTGATCTTGACCGGGCAAGCCTGGGAGGCAACAAAAGGAGGATTGGAAAAATGAGCAAAAGATTATGCGCGCTCCTGCTGGCCGTGATGATGCTGCTGAGCTTTTGTGCCTGCGGGTCTT
>CAZFVK010000085.1:0-2456 GCA_964522475.1 uncultured Candidatus Saccharibacteria bacterium
GGTTAAGTCTGATACATCCTTTTCCTCACTAACGCAGCGGATGTAGAAGCCATAGAAACGAATACCTTTATCGGTAGTAAAACTGCTGTCTTCGTAAAGTAAATAATAACGAAATACCGCGCTATAAGCCTCTGAACTCCACCAGCGCCCGCTTCCAGATTCATCGGTTAAATTACCATTCAAATAAATTCCGCCCAGAACCGGTAAGAAACTTGACGTATTTCTATTATTATCTGTCTGTTTCTTGTTTGGTAAAGTCCAACCTTTAGGACAGATACTTTCCGTGGCAGTGATTGTGTTGCTGGCATTAGTCGTGCTACTAGTATCTGCGATAGTACCTGCTGTAGCTGCTACATAGTTATACCATACAGTAGGACCACTAGTTCCAGTATTTAATCCACTATGGATACAAGAATTCACGAAGCCGGGTCCTTTACTGGGATAACTAGCGCCATTATATTCCCCATAGCACTCACCCCCACTGGTGCCTTTGGCGACGAGGTCGTAGAGAAATTGATTTATTGTAGAACCTATGCTTATTTAACATTGACGGTACGGGCAATCTACGTTAAAATAAGCATAGGTGGCAACCATCTAGGAAGTTGCCTTGATTGGTGTTAGTTACTGTTCGTCTACGACGACAGTAACTTTTTTGTTCTTAGGCCTGCGTACAAATCTAAAGTAAAACTCTATTTCCATACGTAATCTCCTTTCACTTTTTGTTTTCACAAATTGCTAACGGGAAAACGAGAACCAGAATATTTACCTAGAACATATCCCGAAATGCAGATTCCCGTTGAGAGACTTCACCCTTACGGGCCCTACCCAGAACCTACTATTCATCGAACAAAAGTTACGCCAACCACGAAAACACACTAGCATAGCTATAGATAGAAATCAACCCCCTACCCTCTGTTTTTGGGAGCATAAGTGTTTTGTTCTCTGTTATTTTTAGTTTAATGCTTCTGCCTATAGTAAGCCTAGACGGTTTCTCCATCGTAATATTCGCTGCTACACTCGGCGTCATATCCTGCATGTAGGTTAAGTCTGATACATCCTTTTCCTCACTAACGCAGCGGATGTAGATGCCACTACTGCGACTGTAAACATTGGAATACAAGTTGCTACTATTATAAACTAGGCCATACCGAGTAGGTGCAGAAAATACTGTAGATCCCCACCAATATCCATAAGTAGATTCATCACCCAGAATACCACGATCATAAGCTCCGCCTACAACTGGGGAAAAACTAGAAACGTAGGTGGAGCTACCAGGATTTGCCCCGCCAATGTTGGCTATTTGTTTTGAAGTGGGTAAAGACCAGCCTCTTGGACAGATACTTTCCGTGACTGCAGTGGTATTGCCTGTACCGCTGATGGTTCCAGCACTAGCTGCGTCATAGTTATACCAAACAGTATTACCACCAGTATAATCATTAGATCCACTATGAATACAAGCATTGACATACCCTGCTCCACTGCCGACCCCACCGGAACTAGTCCCATAGCACTCACCCCCACTGGTGCCTCACCCTCTACGACCTCATCTCAAGAGGCAAGAACATCGTGGTATAACTACACTCTAGCTTCAGCTGGCACGATCACCGGCACAAACAATACCACTACAGCTACTCAATCCATCTGCCCTAAAGGCTGGACTTTGCCTAGCCAAACCCAAATGGATAGCAATGAAGATACCCTTAGATTTTCTCCGGTTTTGGGTGGTGGATATATAGCTAGTACCCTAGGCTATGCGTCTACGCGTGGATACTGGTGGGGTTTGGAGGATACTAACGGCGGTACGATGCGTTCCATTTTCATTTATAATGGCTCCAGTCTGTATAGTTCTGGTAATCGTCGTGATGTTGGCTACTATATCCGCTGTGTTCAGGCCTCCTAGTATAGCCTCTACATCCGCTAAAGTATCAAGCTCTTAATACATTCACTATGACACAGAGTTCTTGAAGGATGGTGAAAAAAGGCACCAGTGGGGGTGAGTGCTATGGAGATGGAACTGGTAGTGGAGCAGGTTTTACAAATTCCTGTATTCATAGCGGATCAAACACGGGCTCTAGTGGCAATACTGTTTGGTATAATTACGTAACTGCCACTGCTGGAACTACAACTGGAATAAATAATAATATCGTTTCTACTGAAAGCGTCTGTCCAAAGGGTTGGGCTCTACCTACCACGAAACAAATTGATAATCAAAAAGATACATCCGATTTTATCGCTACATTTTCTCCAGTTTTTGGCGGAGATTACAATAATAGCAATTTGGATAATGAATCTACGTATGGATTCTGGTGGGGTAGCGAAGCATACAATCAAATGGAGCGGTGGCTTATGGCTTATACTAGTAGCGACTTCTTATATACTAATTTTCATTATCGTCGCACAAATGGCTTCTACATCCGCTGCGTTAGTGAGGAAAAGGATGTATCAGACTTAACCTA
>CAZFVK010000086.1:0-2373 GCA_964522475.1 uncultured Candidatus Saccharibacteria bacterium
ACCCCGGCCTTTAACGGCACCCCGACGCGTGAAGGCTTCAACTTCACCGGCTGGGCTCCCGCGGTGTCTCCCACCGTGACGGGCAACAACGTCTACACGGCGCAGTGGGCCCCGATCGAGGAAGAGCGAATCGTCGAACCGACGCCCGAACCCACGCCTGTCGTTGAGGAAGAGATCATCGACGAAGAAGTGCCTCAGGCGGCTCCTGGTGCGGCCTGGGCTCTGATCAACCTGCTGGCTGCGCTCGGCACGGTCGCAACGGCGGTCGGCATGATCATCACCTTCTTCAAGAAGAAGGAAGATGAGAATGAGGACGGCACGAAGGCGAATCCGGACGAGGAGAGCGACGAGAACAAGGGCAAGAAGTCCAAGTTCCTCGGACTGATCCCGGCGGTTGCCTCGGTCATCATCTTCATCCTGACCGAGAACATGCACAACCCGATGACTCTGGTCGACAAGTGGACCATCCCGATGGTTCTGATCCTGGCGGCGAACGGTATCGTTGCGTACCTGACCCGCAACAAGAAGCCCGAGGATGAAGACACCGAGAAGGCGGCTGGCTGATCAGCTGACGAAAAGGTGAGTGAAAGACTCGGCAAAGCAAATTACAAAAGCGATCGCCCCCTCCAATCGGAGGGGGCGATTTGCATTTTCGGTAGCTTAGAGTTTGCGGTTTTGCAAGTGTGACATTTGTATTTTGGAATTTTGACAAAGAACAAGTATAACAGTAAAATATATACATCATATAGAAGAGAGTCTGGTAACCTTGAAACAACGGGTATCAGACATATGAATCAAGTAATGTTAAGAAGTCAGCTTTTTCGAGCGAGAGTGCGCTAAAAAGCTGGCTTCTTGGCCTAATATAGGAGAATCATGCCCCGAAAAGGGCGGAAAGGAGAAAACAATGGCGCATCAAACCCCAATAATGGAAGGAGTCCGCGCAGGAGCAATTGTTGTGCATAAAAAAGAAGCTATGACATTGACTCTGCTGAGGGGACAGCTTTATGTGGTTGCGAGATCCAGGGAGGGAGCTCGCCATCATATATCGCAGTGTAGCTCAGGGCAGCTTACTACAAAAAGCTGCTGCAATGGTCCGCGCGCGCCATAGTCGCGCATTAAACAAAATCCCTCCCACCACTTTTATGCTTGGCTGAGACATTGGGAAGGCAAAGAGAAGGGAAAACAGGATGAAAGAAAAAACTTCAAACGCGGGAAACGCTACTCCAGAGCGCACACAATCAGAAAAGCTTCAAAGGAAGACCAGTAGAAACAAAACATCAGAAGTACCCGGCCTGAAGCAGGCACTACGCAGTTTGCATAAGTTGTTCAAGAGAGGATATGGCAAGAAAAAAAGAGAAATCAGGGAGAATCATAGAAAAAGTAAGCGCCGGAAGCAGGATAAAGAGTACATTTTTTCAGCGGCAACCTATAAAAAATATAAAAATATAGTTTATAATTATTTTGTATGGTTGCATGAGAACGGTTTCATCATCAAACATATGCAAGACGCCGAAGCGTATATTCAACCTTATTTAGATTTCTTGGTGGCTGCCGGAAATTCCCCATGCTATGTAAAAACTGTGGGGTGTGCCATTTTGAAACTTTATCCCGGACGATATCTTGGCAACTATAAGACTCCGCAGCGCAGCCGGAAAATGATCACAAAAAGCAGAGCGCACGACTTAAAATATTGTTTAAAAATAAAAAGAAAATATCCGGTTCTTTTTGCGTTTGGCCTTTGCATCGGTCTTCGAAAGAAAAAAGAATTGGCCAAAATCAAAGGGACAGATCTCGTAGAGAAGGGAGATGCCTATTTCGTTCACGTGCGGGGAAAGAACGGACAGTACAGGGATGCGCCGATTATCGGCGAGCCGGAGATGGTTGCATTCATTGTTCAGATTTTTCACGACGCGGGAGAGCGAAAGATTTTTGGGCCGGATGGAGCGCAGGGTAGAATCCCCTCAGATTTTGACGAGCATTGCTTCCGCGCCATATACGCTTCCAAACTATATGCGGGGAATGCCAGACCAATTAAAAAATTAGAAAAAGAGGAAAAATACTACTGCCGAGGAGATTACAAAGGAATTGTTTTAGATCGCCGAGCGATGAAGATCGCAAGTGAAGCGTTAGGCCATCATCGTGTATCTATTATTGCGCAAAACTATCTCTGGCCACTCATCACCATGCCGAGGAAATTGAGAAAGTTTTTTGGGCTGAAGAAGATCAGGAAAAATAAACGCGGAAAGAAAAAGAAGTCTACAAAAAGGAAGAAATCTACCAAAAGATAGAAATTATTTTAGCTATATTTATATAAATGAGCATCATCGAGTCCCTTCACACGATCGGCGCCTTTATCGGGAAGCGTTATATTGC
>CAZFVK010000087.1:0-2372 GCA_964522475.1 uncultured Candidatus Saccharibacteria bacterium
ATCTCGCCACCTCCTTGCTTAGCATTATTATATGCATAATTACGCTAATTGTCAACGGCATATCTTGGCGTGTCCGGTCGCTCCGGTAGCCGTTCGCTCATTGTGCGCGTGGGGTTTTAGGGGCATCCCCTAACAAGGGCGTTTGTGTTTAACAAATGCCATACTTGCCGGACCTGCAATTACTATATCATTGTGCACATCAAATCGAATTGTTGATTAACTTTCCACAAGCACTTATAATGCTCATGAGAAGCGATTTTCGGTATCTTAACAGGTCTTCTTTGTTGGGGACCGGTTCTGTATTGGGAGGGATAAGACGTGGATAGTAATTTACATACGTTCAACAAGTTAAAGCAAGATGTCAAAATAACTCGGCTGATCTCCTTTCTGCTCCCCAAAAAAGAGCGGGAAAAAATAAAGGAATTAGAACAACAGATGAAGGAATTAGAAAAAACAGTTATGCTATTTAATCGCTATTATTCTGATCTGGGGTGGTGTTCCTATGACTCCATGAATCTGCCCTTGATGAAGCGGGCGGTTGCAGAATATCAAGCCTCCGGCGCAGATGCAGGAGAAAAGGTTTTGGTCGATTATTATAAAACAGATGTCAAAGATATTGTTCCATGGCTAAAGAACAAAGCCGAGCCTTTTATGCAGAGATATGATTTGATTAATAAGGCATTCGAAGAACATTTTGCCGGCAGATATTATGCCAGCGTCCCCCTTTTCCTCATTATCATGGATGGTGCAGTAAATGACTTTACTAAGAGTAAAGGCTTTTTTGCTGAAGGTACCGATGTAACGGCTTGGGATTGCATTGTAGGCTGTGGGGACAGCCTTACAAAAATGAAAGGTATTTTCAACAAAGGAAGAAACAAAACAAATCATGACGAAATCCGGCTTCCCTATAGGAACGGTATTCTTCACGGCAGAGACCTAAACTATGGAAATGAGTTTGTTTCTTGCAAATGTGTTGCTCTCATGTTCGCACTGGCTGATTGGATGAACATGAAAAGCTCGGAGGAAAAGAGGAAAGCTAAATTTGAGAAGGAATGTAACCCGCCCCCTATTTCAGAATCCATCAAAGCTCTAAATGAAATAGCCAAAGATCGGGAAGAAATGAACAGATGGCAGAGACGGGAGGTTATAGTTGGTTCTGATATTCCTGCTACACCGACTATTGAAGACTGTGCAAACTATCAATATGTGGTTCCAATTATAAAAGCATTTGATGCTTGGCGAGCAAAAAACTACGGAGCCCTTTCTTCACATCTCGAAAGACTTTTTTCATACGAGCAGTCCGAAAAGAAACGTGCCGGAGAATGTCGGAAAATGTTTGCTCAAAAGAATTTCCGCTCCTTTGAAATCAAAGAAATAGAGGAGCGAGGATGCGCCATGACTCGAATACTGGTACAAGTAAGTTGGGAAGAAAATGGAAAGCTAATTTCCGAGCCATTGGAATTTGGAAGCATATATCAAGACGAAAACGAAAAGTCCGCTCTTCCGTGGAGGAAAAACGGGGAGTGGCATCTCGTGCCTTGGAAAGTGCAAGGATTATATAAGTGATAAACTTCCAATCCTTTTTTCGTGTAAAAAATCTTGTCTCACGGTGAGACACATTTCAGGTTTCAGACTTCTGCTTTCGGCGCGGAGATTAGCAGTAATGATAGATAGATGGATAGATGGATAGATCCCTCAGTATAATTCTATCAGTTTCTTTCCATCAGTCTTATTAGGGCATAAGTTTTTGGCTTCTTGATGTAAAAGTTTTTAACCTCCAGACTTCTGAAAAGCGGAAGTCTAGAAGTTTCCTTTTGGGAAGTCTAGAAGTCCGGTTCAAGCACAAAATTGCAGGACATAGATCCGATCCGGCTTGCCCTGGCCCTGCTTTTTGCGCTCGATCAAACCGATCCGCTCCAGCTCCGAAAGCAGTTTCCCGGCGGTGACGCGGCTGCAGCCGAAGTCCTCGCAGATCTCGGCAATGGCGTAATACACATACGTCCGGCCCTCCTCGTCCCGCCATCCGTTCTTGACGGACAGGCTCACGCGGTCAAGCAGCAAGCCGAACAGGAGCTTCCCTGCAGGCGACAGCGGGCGATACTCCCGCCCCTTGACAAGCTGCCGGGGAACCCGGTAAAAACAAAAGCCCTCGCTTTGAGGGCGAGTGTCCATCATATACACCTCCATAGACGCAGCAAGAGCGCAGCGTAACCGCTGCGCTCTTGTTGCTTTTTCCGTATTCTCGCTTTTGTGACCGTGACTATGTAATATCGTGTGAGGAAACGCCTTGTTTTCGGTGGGTATCATGTTGATACTGACACATGCGTCACCGCGCCGACGATGCTGCCGTCCTGGATGATCGGGCTGCCGGA
>CAZFVK010000088.1:0-2368 GCA_964522475.1 uncultured Candidatus Saccharibacteria bacterium
CATCCGCTTGACGTGCGGGAGGTCACAAGTTCGAGTCTTGTATCGTCCACCACAAGAACCACACTGTAAAAGTGTGGTTCTTTTCTTCTTACAGGGGAAAAGCGTCACATTTCACATGAGAAAGTTCTCACAAGAATCGCATCGGAATGCCATTCCGACAGTTTTTCCGACAATTGCAGATCTTACGCATTCAACGTGAGAATAGTATCATCTTCTGCCTCCTCTGTCTCTCCGCGCGCGATCTTATCCAGCGTTCCGATGGCGATCTCGAGTTTCTGAGCTGCGGTTTTACGCATATGATCGTTGACATACGCATAGACCCTCAGCGTGAACTCGGGCGTCGCATGGCCCAGTATTCCTTGAACCGTACGCACATCTACTCCGGCCTCAAGGGCAAGTGCCGCAAAGGTGTGACGGAGATCATGCACGCGAACCGGCCCGATGCCGGCATTTTTAGCGACGCGCTGAAGACAGTCGTAAACGGTCTGCCGACTTAAATAATCGCCGTTCGGTCCGGGAAAAAGCAGACCGCGCTCGATCCAGGCGTTTCCGGCGTGCAACCGCAAATCGTCTACATAGGCAAGCTGTTCGCGGAGAATGGCTTCCACGGTGGGCGGCATAACCAGAATTCGATCCTCGCATTCCTTCGGCTCCGCTATATACTTGATCCGAGGATTGTCACGGTCATAGACAAGCTGTCGATCGATATGAATCGCATGCTGCTTCCAGTTAATCTGAGCAACATTCAGCCCTAGCAGCTCACCTTCACGCATGCCAAGATATAGCGCAAGGAGAAAAGACCTCTCATATTTATACCCGACAGCGGCCACCTTGAGCGCCGCGATTTCCGTATGATCAAGGAGATGCAGCTTCGGCTTTTTCAAGGCGGGAAGATCTGTTCCGGTTGCCGGATTTTTTGAGATTTTCTTTAGCTTGAGGGCGACAGAAAGCGCCTTGTGGAGGACCCCGTGTATATCATGGATTGTCTTGGGAGAGAGCTTGCAGCGCGTCAAAGCCGAAATAAAAATGGCAATATTCTCTTCATCAAGCTTTTGGAGCTTGATGTTACCAAGATTCGGGCCTATATAGCGCTTGATATGCTCTTTATAGGTGTGGACCGTCGAAGGAACAACATTAATTTGATAATTCTCAAGCCAGGTCTGAAGCCATTCAGAGAGCGTGAGATCATTCTGATCGACATAGGTTTTATTTTCGACTGCCTCCAGGAGTTCAAGCATTTTTGCTCGAGCCTCTGCCTGTGAGGAGCCAGTTACCGTGCGTCGGACAGGCTTCCCATCGGAACGGTAACCGACGGTAACCTTTGCCTCCCACCAAATGCGCTTCTTTCCGCTCTTCTCATCTATACGTGTTCTTTTTGATATGCTTCCCGAGCCGTTTGCGGCACGGGAGTTTTTTCTTTCTTTGGGCATTTTTCCTCCTCTCTTCATGCCCGCAGAACATCTCACAACATAGTATACGCTCTGCGGGCACCCGAGTCAATTTGCCGCCCTGCGACCGAGTGCTTCGATCGCAGAGAAGGGAATGCGATACTGCCGCCCAATACGAATGGAACTAATTTGGCCGCTCCTGAGCAGCTCATAAGTATTCGTGAGCGAGATCTGAAGCAATTCCGCAACTTCGTACGGGGTAAGATACATCTTTTCTGGCTTCAACTAACAGCCCTCCTTTCAAAGAGTTTAACGCGCCCTACCGTTGCGTTATCTTGAAGGACAAAACCGCTAAAAAAGTGTGATCAAACTTTTTCGTTCTGTGCTCCTGGCAAAAAACATGGTTCATCCTGTTACTATTGTACTGTTTGGGCTTTCCCAGTCAAATTTTAGGGTGCGGTAATGCCACACCTAACAATGGTCAAGGATTGGCACTGCTCCATTCAATATGAAGCTTACTTTGCAAAAAAGAATTGTCAAATAATTGCATGAAGAAATGTCACACCTGAAGTGAGTGAAAGAAAAGTGCTTACGGTCACACCATACACTGCTCTCCACACATGGGAGGGCATTATTTTTCATAAAAAAACAGAGGGATGATTTTCTCATGCTGTGACGGAGAATTTCTTCGGCCTTCGCAAAACCGAACTGCTATACCTTCAAGACTTTGATTTCTTGGATCATTTCAAGGCCGAACTCATCGACTATCTCGACTACTACAACAACCGAAGGATCAAGATAAGACTAAAGGGCCTGGCATCTGCTCAGCACAGATACCAGACCCTTCAGGTCGCTTAATCTATAATTTTGTCTAACTTTTGGGGTTTTCCGTCTCACCCTATATATCAAGAACGGAGAGCGAATATTACACAATTCGTAAAAAAATAATAGCACTTTTTCTTTGCTCGGACAACGAAGAG
>CAZFVK010000089.1:0-2237 GCA_964522475.1 uncultured Candidatus Saccharibacteria bacterium
GGTCAGCCTGGTGGCCGAGCTGTTCGTCTATTGGGACGATTACTGGAAGCCGAGGCTCAGCGCAAGGAAAAGAGCATAAAGCAAGAATCCGCGCGACAGCACCCTGTCGCGCGGATTTTTTGCGCCGCCGCCCGGCAAAGATTTGACAACCGCGCTGACGTGGGATATTCTGTAAGAGGAAAAGCCCAGTCAAAGAACACCGGAGGCCGTCCCCTGGGTGTTCTGCTATAACGGCACACTGGAGGATAATAGGGTGGAGTATAGTAGAATACTTAATATGCCTCCCAAAGAAGCAATAAACAGCATTAAAAGCCAATGTAATTGTAATGTAACATTATTTCGAATGGTAGAAATGAGTTTTCTCCCCCCCAAAAGATTTTGGTATTTTTTGCGTATCCAATAAGAATTGTTTGTTTTTTTCTTTTAACGGGGAAAAAACATTTGGCTTTAATGCTCCCAAAAGGCACTTTAAAATTAAATTATTGCATAACAATAGCCAGACTCTTTTATACGGGAGATTTTGCTTCTCCGTTTTTTTCTCCTATTTATTCGTTGCTGTTGTTTTTAGCTTTTTAGTAGGAACAACGTCACACTTTGAAAAGCCACAATATATGTTGCTTTTTGTTATTGGATTTATGGGAGTATGGGCAATTCAATCTTTTATAGGCATAATTGCATTTCGAAAAGAAGAAAAAATGCTGGTAGAAAAAATAGATGATCTTTTGGAGGCTATAACACAGGGAGACGGTTAAGGAACACAGAGGATGGTTCCTTGTGTTCCACTGTGTTCTTGAGGAGTGTCTGGCAAATGAAACGATTCTTGTTCCCAATTTTGTTGCTATTGCTGTTCTTACATGTTTTTCTGATGGGATGTAGCCATATAAAATCTGATGAACGCTTTATGTCTTGCCGGGAAGCATTTTGTGCCGTTAAAGATCGGGCTCTTTTATTAGAAAATGGCGATTATGATTTTAGTGTTGAAAACCAGGAGGTTATATCGGTTTTCAAAGCAACAAGTGTTAATCAGAGAAATATTATAGATTTTTCCGAACTTGAGATTAGCTGTATCAATACGATTCGCAAGTCCATTTCCTACGATTTTAGTTTTATCAGAGTGACTGACGAGTCCATCTTTTTTGGCAGTATCGGCCCCGAGATATATGTTTATTCAAAAACTGGAAAAGCTCCAAGCTGTTTCCTTGATGTGGATTGCAAACAATTTAAGAGTTACGAAATTGATGAGTGTTGGTATAGACTCCTCCGTAAAGGCTATTATCTTTTTCCGTGAGGAACACAGGGGACGATTCCATGTGTTCTGACAAAACATCCAAATAAGCACCATGGCGCGAGGAGCTAAACACTCCCCGCGCCGTTCTTCCCCAGCCACAAAAGTTGAACGGAAAGATACATATCAATTTATGTTGTGGGACAGGGGACAGTCCCCTGTCCCAATAAAGAATTGTTGAGGAGTAGAGCAGAATGAATTTTTATACGAGAACCTTATGGAAACAGATAAACAGTCAGAATGAATATGAAAGGGCACGAGCCAACGAACAATGGGAAAGAAACTCTGAGGCCTATTCTGCATATATTAAATCGCTCAATAACCCTGTCTTAACCAAGTTTAACAACATTCTTAATCGCTATCAGGGATTCCACGATTATATAGTTGACTCTGTACTCTATAACAAGGAATCTCAAAAGATCATGATGGTAATGCATCTCAACAGAAGAAAGACTAGACTGCTTTTTAGGGGTGTTGAAGCGATAGAAACGAATTGTGGCGATATTTGTCGCGCGCTAAATGGTGAAACATTTGGATATTTTGAATTGGAATTATTACATGGCAACAAGATTTCAATTTCAATTGCATTTGACTTTGAAAAAGAAATAAGAATAATTGCAGATGATCTTTGGTGCAGAGGACAGGTACTATTTTAAACAGTGGGACAGGGGACGGTTCCCCGTCCCACGAAGAAAACGACAATTAAATCACACAGTCACGGCGAGAGGAGCTGATCACTCCCCCCACTGGGGGACATGGGACAAGGAACCGCCCCTTGTCCCACCTCGGTACGAAGATATGTATAGCATGGCTACAAAGTACTTGGAGGAGGCAGTCGTATGAAAACCGCTATAACGTATCTTTTCAGTTATCTTCTTATGTTGCTACTCGAAAGAAAAGTGTTGTCTTTACTTCCGCCCCTGGTAATGGCGTCAATAACATTTCTTTTTAT
>CAZFVK010000090.1:0-2095 GCA_964522475.1 uncultured Candidatus Saccharibacteria bacterium
GCAAAATGTGTGTAAATTGGAGTCAAAAACATGGATAAAAGGAAACCGGCCAGGGCTAGTAACAATCCGTAAAAAACCTCCTCGTTGATAATTCCCATGGCTCTATTATACCCCTCCTGGTTTAATTTTTAAATAGTCTATCACGTAATTAGACAAAGTGTCGAAAAGCTCTTGGGCTTCGCCACCGGAGAGAGCTTGCCCTTCTCCCCACATTTTGACCATCACGATGTATTTTGGCATTTCGCCGGATGTGGCGATAAAACCGATGTAGGAGCCGACAAGATTACTCATCGAATCATCATAAGCACCGTTAACAATCACCTGGGCGGTACCGGATTTACCACCAACGTCATAACCGGGTTTGTCGATACCAGCACGAGCTTTGTAGCTGCGGTTATTGATAAGAAGACTCCTCATGGTGGCCGAAGTTTCTTCCGACAGAATCTGGTCTTCAACTTTTTCGTAACCTTCTAGCGGTTTGATGGTATTATCGCTTTCTAAGGTACCTTTAACCACCGACGGAGTACGCCAAACCCCACCATTTACCACTGATGAAAACGCGGTGGCAGTCTGAATCATAGTGGCGGAAAGATTTTGACCAAAAGTCATGTTGGCATAAGCAGCATTTAACCCGTAAATTTCGGCGTGAGGATCCCAGATGAAACCTTCGGCTTCCATTAATTCAATACCGGTGGCGTGACCAAAGCGGAATTTGTCGTTCAGATAATGATAGTATCTTTCGCGCCCAGCAGCGGTGATTTCGTTAGGGTTGTCACCGAGGAATTTAAGGGCTTGGATGGAGCCGACGTTAAGAGACCAGTATAAGGCATCCCTCATAGTGAGAACTTGGTTGTTTAGAATTGCACGCTGCTCAGCATTCCAGATTTCGTTATCGTCGATAATGGTGGACGGAGTATTGAGATAAGTGGTATCGGCGGTCATCTTCCCTTCGTTTAAGGCAGCAGAAAAAACAAAGTTTTTGAAAATTGAGGCTGGTTCGTAGGGGACCTCGGTAACCTGGTTAACGTAGATAGAGGCGTCTTTGACATTGCCATAGTTACCAGGATTGTAGCCTGGGAGAGCGGTCATGGCGAGGACTTCGCCGGTATTTGGATCTAGAACTAGAGCGGCCGCGTTGGTAGCGGCGGTACTATTAATGGCGCCAGCTAATACTTCTTCTACTCCCCTTTCTAGCCCACGGTCGATGGAAAGGACGATGTTTTTGCCATCTTCAGCTGGAATTTTGACGTTGTCGTTGCCAATGGAAAGAGCGACATTATTGACATCAGAAATAGATTTTAAGAGCCCATCCTTCCCTGTTAAAATCTGATTCAAGGAACCTTCTACACCGTATTGACCAAGGCCATCAGCGTTGACAAACCCAAGAATGGTAGAGCCAACTTCACCCTCGGGATAAACCCGGCCGTTGCCTTCTTTTAGCCAAACGTTTTTGATTCCCTCCTCGGCAATTTTGGTGGCGTCGGAATAAGGCACATTTTTGGCTACAATATAATAACGGAGACCTTCGGTATTGTAGACTTCATCGAGATTAGCGGTGATATAATTTTTAGCGTATTTTTCGAGTGCGGCTTTAATCTCGTCTTTAGGAGTAACGGCTGGGTCGATAACAACCTGGTA
Organism: uncultured Candidatus Saccharibacteria bacterium; assembly: GCA_964522475.1. GTDB lineage: Bacteria > Patescibacteriota > Saccharimonadia > Saccharimonadales > Saccharimonadaceae > Nanosyncoccus. The sequence continues at coordinate 1,639 of CAZFVK010000090.1, forward strand.
GACAGTTTGATTTAAGACTACGGCGACTGGCTCAGACCCATCCATCATGTAGATCTCACCACGACTAGCGGTGATAGTTTCGAGCATGGTGTGCTGCTCGTCGGCTCTTTCTACCCACATGTCGTGCTCAACGATTTGGATGAAAAATAGCCGCACCACGATAATTGTGAATGCAGCCAAAGTAAAGTATTTAAGAGCTTTGAGACGCTTCATGAATTATTCGGTAGCATAGCCAGTGACAGTGGCATCAGGCATATTGGCTGCTACGGTGCTATTTTTGGCGGTGGCGACAGAAGTTAGACGAGCCTTTTCGACCGCAAGGTCATCACGACGGGCATTCAGATCGGAAATTTCGGATTCGACAGCAGAGATTTCGTAGTCAAAACTAGTAGCTTTAGTACCTTCAGCAGCACAAATCAAACCACAAATTAGGGTGAGGATGCTAACAATGACGATT
>CAZFVK010000091.1:0-1975 GCA_964522475.1 uncultured Candidatus Saccharibacteria bacterium
ATCATCGGCTTTGGCCGCTCCAAATACAGCAAGAAATATCTCAAAAAATAACCCAACCAAAAAGACCCTTCGGGGTCTTTTTTGAACCATTTTCAAACTTCAAAAGATGCGAGGAAATATCAGAATCAAAGAGACCGGCAACTTGTGCCGGTCATAGTGTTTGGTTAGTTAAAGCCTATTGCTATCTATTAAGATAATTCCATTATACATCAAAATTTAAGTTTTTTCATCTTTTGTGGTAAAATATAATCATGACAGCAAGAGAAAAAATGTATAAAAATGTAGAAAAATGGCGCAGTTTATCTAAATCAAAACGGCGTTCTCTTATGCGTGCCTCTAATGTAAAACAAGTTGCAAGTTCTATGGCGATGGAAGGCGAGCCGGTATCAAAATCATGGCTACGGAAAAACGCCCGCTAGAAAGCACAACCAGAACTTTCAATACCACAAAAGGCAAGATTAACTATGCCGAACTTTCAGACTCGATCGCGCCAAAGCTCTTGAAACTATTAGATGATATTACTGACGGAAAATACCTAAACCAGCCTTTTGATGAAAAACTAATCAAAGATTTTCACTGTCAAATTATCGGCGAAATTATGCCGCAAATCGCTGGTAAATGGCGCACTGTACCAGTTCAGGTTGGAAATTGGCTACCGCCAGAACCATACGAAATCCCAGTTAAAATGTATGAATATGTCGCAAATATGAAAGCAAGATTAGATAACGCAGAGACTTTGGATTTACAAATCGAGACGCTTGCCTATGCCGAAGGCGAATTTTTACATATTCATCCTTTTGAAGATTTTAATGGCCGGACAATTCGGGCGATTTTATCTGAACTTTTAATGCGGTTTGATTTGCCGATGGTGGACACTGCGGTTAAACGCGACACTACAAGATTTAAGAAATACCAAAACGCTCTTGCGGAATATGATAATGGACGAATTATAAGTTTAATAGAGTTTTGGCAAGAGCGGTTTAGTAAGCAAGGTTAATGAAATGAAAATCATTTTTGTACGACACGAAAAAAGAAATAAGGATCAGAAATTATGAGAAAAGAGAAAATCGATACCAACGCCGAATCTTTTATTACAGAAGTAAATCGCGAATGCTATGATAAATTAGGCAAATTGTATAAAGACGGTGAGCGTGATTTAGATATTATAGTCAAAATTGGTGCGTGGAAAGATTTTTTGGAAAATTTATCTGGCAAGTCAATATTAAATGTCGGTTGTGGTGCTGGCGATGCCTCTAGACTTTTACTTGATAGTGGGCATGAAGTAATCAATACTGATTTATCGCCAAAAATGCTGACTATCGCCAAGAAAAAATGTCCAGAAGCGAAAAATCTAGTCCTAGGCGCTACGGAGTTAGACAAATTAGATGAGCGGTTTGATGGAATAATTGCTATTCATCTTATTCAGCATCTAAACAGGAAAATGGCAACCGATTTTTTTAGACAGACCTACGACCATCTAAATAGAAATGGAGTTTTTATGCTCGTATTTACAAATACTTGTTTTGAAAAAAAAATGGTTACCAATTGGAAGGCGGAGCAGTTGAAGGAAATATGATTTGGTGGAATAAGTGGAAATTAGAAAATGTAGTCTCACTAATTAGTAAATACCATTTTAAGCCAATTAAGTTTTACCAGCAGAAATACGTTGAAAAAAGTTGTGGCTATATGGAACCATTCGTATTGATATGCAAAAAGGCTTAAGGATATAAAATAATAGGTAGTTTCATGTTTCGTTCAAATCTTATTTTTAGAAATTAAGTTTTCCGGCGGAAGCCCTTAAAAATCTTTAATGATTGATCTTTTTTATTAAAATAAGTTCTAGCCGAGTTGAATAAGTGCTCCAAGACTAGGTCTTTTTCAAAAAAATTGCCCTGATGGCAAGATTATTAAAAACTAGTCCTGGAGCCGCGACCGGGATTTGAACCCGGGACCTCATCCTTACCATGGTTATCAT
>CAZFVK010000092.1:0-1956 GCA_964522475.1 uncultured Candidatus Saccharibacteria bacterium
CAAGAAGTAAAATTTGTAATGCAATTTCCATAATTATTATTATAGCATAAAAAGTTTGAAATATGGTACAATAAAATCATGGATGTAAAGTTTAGAACTGCTAGAAGAAAAGACGTGGGCGAGATTGTCAGTCTATGCAATGAATGTTTTGATGAGAACACGACTGTGCGGTACGCGATGAATAATTATAAAAAGAAAAATCGTGACCAAATATATTTGGTTGGCTTGGTAGATGGTAAAATTGTGGCGTTTACTTTGATAAATGTCATTCGGACGGCTTTTAGCGAGATGGGGACTTACGCGATTTTGAATCATGTTTGTGTGAAACCTGAGTATAGACGTAATCATATTGGTGAGAAAATGATGGATGAGTGCGCCAAGATTTGTTTAGCGCGCGGATGTAAGATGATGAAGCTTTGGTCGAAGAACTTTCGCACGGCGGCTCATGCAATGTATCATAAGTATGGATTTGAAACGATTGACGCTGCATTTTTTGAAAAAGATTTGGGAGGTAAAAATGAAAATTAGCAATATATATGTGGGCGGGTGGTTTCAAAGAACAATGCTACAACTTTCTGAAGTGTATGATTTCTTGAGAAGCTGCGATACTAAGTTGAAGCTAGATAAAAAGAAGTTGGAAGATTATCGTGCGGCGCTAGAAATTGGCAATATAGAATATGGTGTGTATGGTGAGGAATTCGTGTGTTTTACCACAGCTGAGGGGATTAGTGTAAAGATTTTTGAGGATGGGCTTATCGTATTGAATAACAAAGATGTATCTGAAGACACGTTCTTGGCAGATATTGACAAGGTGCAAGGTTATTATGAAAAACGTTTAACTCCAGCGTTGAATTATCTATTTAGCCTTGGTGCGCCAGTACCGAAAGAGCTAGCTGGGATAGAGAGCATCTATCCGTATTTCGTCGTGATGGAAAAAGCGACGAGGGCGGAAATGCAAGAGATGTTGGCAAAAACTGAACGACAAAGATATTTTGAATTTAAGAATCCAAAATATGAAGTGCTTCGTGGGGATAAGTTTTATTTTATCAATAACAAGGCGAAATCTGACGATGAAATTGAACGGTATATTGAAGAGCAGGTATTCATGCGGGAGTTTAAAGGACAGTTGCATAGATATTTGAATATTCATAGGATTATCTGGGAAAAGATTGACGATGTAAAAGCGCATAAAAGGGTGCGCGGTAAAGATATCGTGAGATTTACGTCGCAGCTTGATGCATATGCGAAAACGATTAATTTGATTGATGGGCGGATTAAGCAAATGAGTACATACATACCGACACGCGAGAAAATTGCAAAGAGTGATGAAGATTTGGAAGAGTTTTTGGAAATATCGGGATATAGGTACGAAACGTTGCGTGACACATTGGACTATATAAAATATTTGTGGGATATGACCGAAAATTATGTGCGAGCGGCACAAAAACAATTTGCCGGGCTCAAAGAAGACGTAACGAGTAAGTCTGTAGAATCGCTAACGATCGTGACTTCCATGAGTGCAGGTGCGGCGATTTTGTCTCTCTTTACGGAAAGTGAGCCGGAATTTACAACGTTTGGATTTGTATACTTCTTTGTGTTGGCGCTAGTGGGTTGGGGAGCACAAAAGATTTTGGCGTACGTAGGAAATAGACAGAAATATGATGTGACAGACGTGGAATACGAAAAACATATAAAGTAGGTGCTACGCTTTGGGGCTTTTCTTGCAAGAAAAGCCCCAACGAAAAGAACTTAGTATGGAAAGAAAAACAGAAGTGAATTCTGATTTTTCTTTCTGATTATGATAAATCGTTATCAAAGAATTTGGAACAAAAATGGTGCGAATGAAGAGACTCTAACTCTCGCACTGAAAGTCCGAGAGTTGATTGCTGAAAAAATATTTCTGGAACAAAAATGGTGCGAATGAAGAGACTCTAACTCTCGACCTCTTCCTTGGCA
>CAZFVK010000093.1:0-1882 GCA_964522475.1 uncultured Candidatus Saccharibacteria bacterium
ACTTTTAGATTATGTCTTAATGCATATTCCTCGCAGTCGGCTATTTGGTCGGGTAGTGATTTAGCTTGCGCCTCTACGTCTTCAGATGATTTTCGAGCATAGATAACATAGCGTAAAGGCTTTTTGCTATTCCCACATCCATTAGTTATAAGCACGCTATGCTCCTTGTTTAGTTAATATAGGTATTCGACTCCGTCGCTACATACTCCGCGCCATGAATTTTCTTCAATTTCTTTGGCGGTAGGTTCGCCCATTTCTTCGAGCGTCAATAGTAGCTTAATAAGGTTCTTGGCGCTCTCGATAGACTTTCTTTGGGTTTCGTTCAACTCCACGAAAACTCCTAACGTTTAAAGTGCAACTCGAGAATCGCTCTCGAATCGGTATAGCGCCAAAGCCGTAGTAAAACACACCTACGAAAATGGCGCAGGGTTCCCACCCTACGCCGCAATTACTAATTGCTATTATACCATTTTTGAACTATTTTTGAACCAAAAACCATAAGCACCACTTGAAAACAAGTGGACGCAAATGACAAACTATCGTAGCTATTGGCTATTCTTCCAGTCTAAATATGCGTTCCGTAATATTTTTGTGTCTCGCCAGTCTTTTGAGTCTCCGTCAGTCCATCGCTCGGTAACCTCGAAAGGGCACTCTATTTTATTAGATGCGTCTAAAAATTTCTGACCATTTTGCATTACGTATAAAACAAAATCATCCTTTTCTTTTTCTGAATTAAAGATAATAACATGCTCAAGCCAAGCGATATCATAATCTCGCGTGCCAGTCCAATTCTCTTTCTTGAACATAAAATTTCTCAAGAGTGAAGATAGCTCGTCTTTTACAAGATACGTCATGAATAAATATTGTCTATCCGTCCTATCGATAGCAATAGAGAAATAGTTAGGCATGACAGACTTATATCTAAACCCATCAATATCAGCATAGCCAATTTCCTTAACCACTGATTCATATACTTTTAAATGAATCCTGTCGTAGCTAGAGGCTTCCGGCCACATTTTACATAAAAAGTCCGATAGTCCACTAGGTTCGTCTTCATAGATGAAATTTAGTGTATATTCCGGTGCAAATTTATAATAATAGCTCGTAACAATTTCGTTGCCATTTTCTTTATCGATAGCAGTCTTTTCCCAATTATTCGCATCTTGCAAATAATATGAAAATTTTTCTAGAGGCGTTGCAAATATTCGAAAACGTCGACGCCATAAGTTTTCAACCTTATCATTATCTGCGGTTTTATTTAATGGAGTGTTAGTATCGCCAATGCGTGTATAGATGTTGCCTTGTCTCAAATATTTTTTAGGCTCACTTTTAAGCGAGTAATCTTCAGCTAAGACAAATGGCACATTATTACTATCTTCAATTACGATTACGTCTAAAACTTTATTCTCGACATAAACATTCTCCACCCTAACTAATGGGCGTATATCTCCAACAAAATTTTTACTGCGCAGGAAATCATTTAGCTTAGCGGTATCTTTTCTATTTGTGTCATTCTTTTTCACTCCGCATATTTTGTATTTTTTCGACTCATCTACACCGATAATTATGTATTTATCACCATAAGTTTGGCCGTTTGCCATACAAATAATATCGTGCAATAACTCGATAATATCAGCATACCATTGTTTCTTGAAATCCCAGTAATCACCCTCGTGCATCAAGGCTATTAGATTCTCTATGTCTCTAGTAAAACTCTCCATATCTCCCTATGCCTTCCTAAAAATAAACAAATATTCATGCGCTAATAATAGAAAATTATATTTAACGCTATTCGTTTTCCAGTATCCAGTCGCTCGGCAATTATGCTGTTCTTTCATAATAATTTCTTTTAGCTTAAAGCCGGCGTCTTCGAATACTTGCA
>CAZFVK010000094.1:0-1865 GCA_964522475.1 uncultured Candidatus Saccharibacteria bacterium
CAAAAACGCTAAATTTAGCGTTTCCAAAACCTATATTAGCCCCGGGCTTCTAATTGTGACATACTCCCACCACCTAAGAGGTGGGGGCTTCTCGCTCAATGTCCCTATCGGGCCAAGTATCAACGAGCTATCCCCGTGTGCCCCACGGTTCTTCTTATTCTTTCAGGTTATGCGGTCAGCATCCGCTTCCCCTCGTTTCTGATATTGATGGCTGCATTGACGTCCCGGTCGTGTCTTGCACCGCATTCGGGACAGATCCAGCTCCTTACCGACAGATCTTTTGTCCCTGCGTTCCGGTAACCGCACCTCGAACACAGCTGGCTGCTCGCAAAGCTCCGCTTTACCCTGATCAGCCTCTTCCCCTGTGCCGCCAGCTTATACTCCAGAAATTCCGTGAACATCCCAAAGCCGTTGTCCATCACCGATTTCCCGAAGTTCAGACTCCCGGCCATCGCCTTCATATTGAGGTCTTCGATACATACACAGTCGACGGCATTGGTTATCTGCCTCGACCTCTTATGCAGGAAATCCTTTCTCTGATTGGCTATCTTTTCGTGCAGCTTTGCTACTTTGACCCGCTGTCTGTCCCGGTTCTTCGATCCTTTCTTCATGTGTGAAAGCTTCCGCTGTTCCCGCCTCAGCTTCTTCTCTTTTTCCCGGTAATATCGCGGATAGTCCGCTCTCTCCCCGTTGCTGTCCACATAGAGTTCGCGCATCGAATAGTCCAGCCCAAGGAACGTCTCCGGCATGACCGGCCTGATATCCTCCTCGTACTCATACAGAATACTCGCGTAATACTTTCCGCACGCGTTCCGGCTTACCGTTACCGATTTCAGCCTGTACCCTTCCGGGATCTCCCTGTGCTGTTTTATTTTTACATATCCCGCTTTCGGGAGCTTCAGCTTCCCGTCTTTCAGGACGATATTCCCGTTCACATGGTTCGTGGTATAGGCATCCCTCGATGTCTTCTTCTTTTTGTACTTCGGAAAGCCGGACGACGGATTCTCAAAAAAGCTCTTATACGCTTTCTGCAGATTCAGTTGCGCATTCGCAAGTGCAAGAGAATCCACTTCCCTAAGCCACGAAAACTCTTCCTTATACTGCGCCGGCGTATTATTCAGCATCTTTTTTGTTACTTTGTAGTATTCGATCTTATCGGAAAGCATCTGATTGTAGATGAACCGCACACAGCCAAAGGTCCTGGCAAACAGGTCTCTTTGTTCTTTATTCGGATAGATTCGGAACTTATAGGCTATGTTTGCCATGTTTTTTATTTTCTCCGCCGCTTCGGTCTTTCGCCCTGTGTCTCGATGTACTGCCGGATCGTTTCGATCGGTGCGCCGCCGGTCGAGATCAGGCAGAAACTCTGGCTCCAGAAATACTCCTGCCATAGTTTTTTGCGTATTTTCGGAAACTCCTTTTTGATCAGCCTGCTGCTCGCGCTCTTGTAGGCGTTGATAAATTTACTGATCTGCGTGTTTGGATGGGCCCGGAATAAAATGTGTACATGATCCCTGTCGTGATTCCACTCCTCGAGTGTGATGTTATATCGAGGAGCAATATACTCAAAGATCTCTTTTGCCCGTTCGGAGATACCGTCATCGAGGACTTGCCTGCGGTATTTGATAACAAGAATCAGGTGATAATGGAGCAAAAATACTGAATGAGCATTATTGTCAAATTCCATGATAGAATAAGCCTTTCTTTATATATCGACTGAATATATTATATCATATTTTATATCTCCAATCAACCTGTAACGCAATTCATCCCCCACCTGTAGAGGAAGGGGAATTCTTGCTATACTTCGTTAAAAGCACAATATTCTAAATTTTGAATTTTTGGTAAATTTGTATAGTTTCTGA
>CAZFVK010000095.1:0-1775 GCA_964522475.1 uncultured Candidatus Saccharibacteria bacterium
TTAAGATTTAGATAAACATGGTTACTCATATTATGGTCGGTTTAGAAAAACAAGATACCGTTTTTAAATTCATAGCTAATCTGTGAGATAAAAATTAGGTTGGTTTAAAAATTCAAGATTTCGATCTTTAAATTCAAAACCAACCTTTCGTTAATTCTTATCTGTTATTATACCATATTTTGCTTGGAATTGCTGTTCGTAAGTGGATAATAGTTCTTTGGCGTAGTTTAAATTATTTGTGATGTCTTCTAGAGTTTTAACCTGATATAGTTTCTCTAGCTCAGCTGCTACTTCTTTTGGTAAGTGATTAGAAATATGACATAAATAATAATCTATATGATTAGGCGTATAAATAAGTCTGGCGATGGTGACTAGGGGATCAGCAATATTGTCAACATATTTTGAATAGGCTTCGAGATATTGTTTGCGATTAATGTATTTTTTGATGCGACTTTCTTGTAAAATGCGGTTTTTGCTGGCGATAAAAATACTATTTATTTTATTTATATCTAAATTGCGATGGTTTTTATAAACTATAATATTGTTTTTATCGAATAGAACTAATGGTCGCTCAGCTATATCATTTTCGTAAAAAGTTGAACCATCTGCTCCGCGAATTTCGTGGGACTGGACGCAAATATCTAAAGTTAGATATTCCGAAGTGTTTTCTAGGTGAATATTACTTTGAGCGATTTCAGTTCTAATGTCGTCGACTCTGGAATCGATTTTGTTAAGTTTCGAGAGCTTTTCTATGCATTCATTTAAAAAAGATTCTTGGTGGGATTTTTCGACGTCAAACCAAAAATCAATGTCGGAATATTCGTCGACTTGATTTAATCCATCTGCGCCTTCAAGCCACATTGCAAAAACATAATTTTTTGAAATGGCAAAGTTTTTTAGATATTCGATAATTTGATCTCGGTCAAGCATATCTATAATTATAGCATAAAAAGAAGTTATCGCGCTCGGCACACACTGCGTCCTACAAGAACTTCGATAACTATATTATAGCATCTGGTGTGATATAATAATAGATATGAAAAGTAAGAATTATGCGTTTATTGACGGAAATAATTTATATCTTGGCGCAAAATCGCAAGATATAGAGCTGGACTACGGTAAGTTGCGCAAGTATTTACGAACTAAATTTAATGTGGAAAAAGCTTTTCTATTTATTGGATACGACCCACATAACACAACACTATATTCTGCTTTACAGACTTATGGATATATATTAATCTTTAAACCAACGGTAGTATTTGAAGACGAAAATGGGAATCGTACTATGAAAGGTAATGTTGATGCGGAACTTGTATTGCATGCTGCGGCGATTGAATATAATAATTATGATCAGGCGATAATCGTAACTTCTGATGGTGATTTTGCTTGCCTAATGCGATATCTAAGTGATAGCGATAAATTAAAGAAAATAATAACGCCAACCGAAAGATTTTCGAAGCTACTGAAGCCTTTTGTTGATAATATATTGCCTTTAAAAACAATAAAAAGTCAGATAAAGAAAAAATGACCGGAATTTGCGGTCGGTACAAGAACCTTAGGCTAGTCCGGTTATGGTGATGTTCTTATTATAGCTTATTTCTTTCAAAAAAGCAAGACTTTTTTGAAATACTTTTCCACTTCGGTTTTAGTAAGCGGATTTTAATAGAAAACGGAATAAAAGAAATAGGTTGGTTCAAAAATTCAAGATTCCTACTCCCAATTCATAACCAACCTTTCTTTAAATTCTTATCTGTTATTATATCACAAATTATGAT
>CAZFVK010000096.1:0-1771 GCA_964522475.1 uncultured Candidatus Saccharibacteria bacterium
GGGCATGGGGAATTAACTGTGGTTAATTAATCTTTATGCCCTTTTTGTTGCTCACCCCCATTGGGATTTAGTCGTGGTATTTGCTATAATCCCAGTGGAGGTCTCGTTTATGTACAACATTGGTATTTCCGAAATCAAGTGCACCGCTCGCTATGAAGACATTGACGGCATCAGCATCAAATACGATGCCGAAGCAGTGAGCCGCCCATCCGCCTGTTCTAATCCCAACTGCACGCACTCCGGCAAACTGCATCTTCATTCAAGCAACCAGAACCTTTTGCACGACACCAAGGCGGAAGGCAAACTCGTATACATCAATCTTAAAATCCGAAGGTATCGCTGCAGCGAATGCGGCAAACTGACAAGCGATGCTTTTTCTTTTTATCCGAAGAAATCGCATGTTACGAACCGCCTTCGGGATGAGTTCATAACCCGGTGCATCAAGGGAGAGACATTCAACTACATTGCCCGCGACTACTCGATAGACCACAAGACTGTCTCCGCCGCCTTTGATGCCTACGTCAAAGAGCATCACGAGGAATTGGAATATGATTACACGCCCGAAGTCCTCGGCATAGACGAAGCTCACATAGACGAGCATTACCGTCTGATTCTCACCGACATAAAAAACCGGCGGCTTCTGGATATGAAGAAGGATAATCACAAAGCCACCGTCAGAAAGCATCTCAAAACATTGGACAAAGACATTTGCGAGTGTGTAACCATGGACTTTGCGCCCGGTTATGCAAGCAGCGTTTCTATCATCCTGCCGAAAGCGACCATTGTAATCGACAAATATCATGTCATACAGGAAATCAACCGCTGCCTCGATAAGGTGCGCATCAGCCTTCAGAACGAATATAAAGCACAGGGTGTGGATATCCGTCGATTCAAACGTTCAAAGTATCTGTTCCTTATGAATTGGGAAGACCTCACCGATGACGCTGAAAGCCGACTTGATGAGTGGTTCCTTGAGTTCCCTAAACTGTATGAAGCATACATGGTCAAAGAAACTTTCAGAGACATATACCTAACCATAGCGGATAAGGATGTCGCTTCAGATATGTTCGACAAATGGCTCAAGACCGTGCCTGAATGGTCGGAATTTACCGCTATGGCGGGAACAATGCAAAGCCGTAAAGACCATATCCTCAACTATTGGGATTATCCCTGGACCAATGCTTACACGGAGTCCGTCAACAATATTATCAAGAAGATAGAAAAGGCCGGACGCGGATATAAATTCGATAATCTCCGTGAGCGATGCCTGCTGGCCGTCAATTCACCGCAGCCGGACAAGTTTAACCCGCGGGAAGCGATTTATATAGAGTCTCGGGTGATGGAATCCCTCAGCACCTATTCCGTAGGAACTACTACAAAGAAAAAGCGTGTTCGCGCTTACAAGAACAAGGATAATGATCTGTACACTTTGTTCATGCCTGATTTTTGGGTCAATGTTTCGTGTTTGGATATCTACCTTGAAGTGTATGACCGCACGAACGGCATTATCGACCAAGCAAAAAGACTGGAGCATTACAGAAATGCACTCCAGTCTATTGGTAATAGATAATAATCATACAGAATACTTATCACATATTTCCTCTAATAATGTGAAATTACACGCAAAACGCTGAACCTTTCCCGACGCTTTTTGTTTGCTGTAAATGGCATCTGCCTTTTCGATAATAGCTCCAAGCAGTTTTACGCACGCACCATACTCTTTGTTTTGTAGTATTTTATAATCACGTTCTTCCTTTGTTTCGCTGTCTGA
>CAZFVK010000097.1:0-1767 GCA_964522475.1 uncultured Candidatus Saccharibacteria bacterium
GCGGGAGGAGACCTCTCGCCTTTTTCGTTTCGCTTTTATCGGGAATAGCACACAGACGCGCTCAGCGGCCTTCAGTATCGAATCTTCGGCTTTTACACAATCGCCAGAAAGCCCGTAAACTCGGGCTTTTTGGCACTCGACCTCACGAATGTATAGAAAAAATGCGCTTCACCTAGCTAAAGTTTTATTCGAAATTGCAAAAACAGTATGTTTTTTTACCCCTGGGGTAAACTTTTCAGGCTTTCCCGGAGGGTGGGGTAAACATGATAAGAGCAGCAGATCGGATCGGTTAAAAAGCCAGTCTGGTCTGCCGCATTCACTATAAATAAGTGTTGAAAGTGTTCCTCCGCAGGAATATAATAAGCAAGCAATAATAGATTATATCTATTCCTGCTTTGAGGCTCTGCACACGACAGGCGCGAATAATATCGTCGAAGACATTGATCTGTATATACAGGCAAGGCAGCCAGCCAAATCACAACACGACACGAAAGGGAGCGGTGAAGGCCACTCCAGCGGTGGAGATGCTGAAGGAGATGGAGAAGCACAAAACCTGCGAGTATGTATTCCCATCCCCTAATGGCGGGCCGATCTCACCCGACAGCGTCCGCCACATGCTGCACCGGGTGCTAAAGCGGGCAGGGCTGCCTGCCATGCGCTTCCACGACCTGCGCCACACCTTCGCAACGCTGGCGCTCCAGAACAGCGTGGACATCAAGACCGTCTCCGGCATACTGGGACATTTCTCCGCAGGCTTCACGCTGGACACATACGTCCATGTCACCACAGCCGCTCAGAAAGAAGCCGCCAACACCATGGGCAGCGTGCTGAACGTATGACGAGACCGAGCATCGAGCCAACCGATGCTCGGTCTATCTTTCTTGACTGATGAAACGTGTACGAATGCAAGCTCTCATTTTTCTCACTGAACGCTCTTAAATCTTGCTACCTTTCTACTTGCTTTTCCAAAGAACGGTTTCGGAAATAGATACCGACGCCAGTTGCGACCATGAGGGTGTTCAGCACATAGAAAAACATGACATACCAATGGACAGTCTCATACCATGGAACTGGCGCGTAATAGAAAATCAGCACAAGCTTACCAACCAGTGCAAAGAGATATCCAAGAAGGATGAAGGTATAAAACAGCAGACTGATTCCCTTTGTGCTGCGGGCTTTCCACGCTTTCACAATATTGATCGGCCAGGAAATACCGAAACAAATTACCATGAGCATCTCCATGTAGCTTGCAAAATTCAACATACCTTTACCTCTTTTCCTCCTCGCTCGGCAGCATCGTGCCAGCCTGATGCAACTGTGCATGAAATGTAAAACAGTCTTCCAGCAGATGCGGCGTCTGCGCACTGTGCGTCGCGTCACAGGCTTTCTCATAATAGACCCACAGCTGTGGACGGTAGGTGGGGTGTGCGCAGTTTTCGATGATCCGAATGGCGCGCTCCTTGGGGGACAGGCCGCGCAGATCGGCATAGCCCTGCTCTGTCACCAGCACATCCACATCGTGCTCGGTGTGATCCACATGGGTGACCATGGGAACAATACTCGAGATCGCGCCGCCCTTGGCCACAGAGTTGGTCATAAAGATGGAGATCGAGGAATTGCGGGCATAGTCACCAGAGCCGCCGATGCCGTTGTAAACGCTGGTCCCATTCATCTGCGAGGAATTGACATTGCCGTAGATGTCCGCTTCCACCGCCGTGTTCATCGCAATGACGCCGAGACGGCGGATGACCTCGGCGCTGTTGGAGA
>CAZFVK010000098.1:0-1711 GCA_964522475.1 uncultured Candidatus Saccharibacteria bacterium
ATATGAAAATTGAATATTTGGGGCATAGCTGCTTTCGGCTAGATGACGCGCTGGTGATTGACCCATATAAAGACGGCAGTGTGCCGGGGCTTCCGCCGCTTAGGACTAGCGCTCGAAAAGTGATTTGTACGCATGAACACGCCGACCATAGCGGCAGGGAATGTGCAGAAATAATTCCGGGAGATTGTACATTTGAAATTGAAGAAGTGCCGAGTTGGCATGATAACCAGCAGGGAAAACTGCGTGGGCCAAATACTATTTTTGTGATTACGAAAAATGGGGAGAAATTGGTGCACTTGGGGGACCTAGGTCATTTTCCAAATGAGGAGCAACTTGAAAAAATCTCAAATGCAGATTATTTGCTTATCCCAGTGGGTGGATATTATACGATTGATGCGAAGACGGCAGTAGAAATTTGTAAGGCGGCTAAGCCTCGAAAAGTAATACCGATGCATTATAGAACTGATAAGAGCGGATATTCGGAGCTTTCTAGAATCGATGAGTTTTTGGATCTAGCGAAAGAGGTTGGGATTTTTGATAAAATTATAGTAATGTGATTTTAGAAACTTTGGTATTCGAGGCCGATGGAGTGGTAGAAATCCATAGCGTTCGGCTGATTTAGGTTTTTAAGAGTGAGGTTTGTGAGTTCGTCGGCGAGGACGAGGACGAAGAGGGAAGTAGTGAGGATGAGAAAAGCGCGTTTGTTCATGCGAGTGGCGATGCGGATACAAATTGGCAAAACGACATACATGAGAAGGAGGGCGGAAAGGCCAAAGGCGGTGACGCTGGCGAGGCAGATAAAGCCGTTGACGCTACCGATTTGCCAGAGGCCATGGTCGTAATTCCAATATCTAGTACCGTCGCCAACGGTGTAAACTAGCCAGCCGGCGAGAAGTTCCAAAAGGCCAGTGATAATAGCGGAGAGTAGAAAAACTGCCCAGGGATTTTTCCTGACTTTCCAAGTGATGCCGGCAATGAGGAGTGCGCCAAAAGCGTAAATGTTAATCCAGGGAAGGAAGTTGCCGCCTTTCATGTAGATTTGGCCGGTTTCAATCCAGGCTAGAAAAAATTCATAAAGCCAACCGATTAAGCCAGCGATGGTAAAAATTAAAAATCCAATACCGATTTTTTGATAAGTTTTTAATTCTGGTTCTGATTTTTTATTTGATTGATCCATAATTTGATTATAACATTTATTATGCTATACTTAGAGTAATATAATATTTAAGGAGCTATTATGGCAGAAGAAAAAAAGAGTAATAAAGGTTTGATTGCGGCGATTTGCGCTGTGGTGGTTGCAGCGATTGTGGCGGTGATTGTGGTCGTGGTGATTAACTTAAATAATAATGGAATTGTAGGGAAGTATAATCTAGTTGCTACGATAGATTCTGAAGGAAACGAAGTTGACGCAACTGCTGCAGGCAGTATGATGGAATATACTATCGAACTCAAAGGTGACAAAACTGGTACGATGATGATAAAAGTGGATATGAGCGCATACAGTGACCTTGTAGAAGATCCTAGCACGCTCAAATCTGAGAAAAACTTGGACCTAACTTATGATGATAAGACCATAACGGTAAAAAATGATGGCCAAGAAGCTGTATCTAATTATGAATACAAAGATGGTACTTTGACTTTGGAACTTAATGGTCAAAAGATGAAATTCAAGAAAGCTTAATTATCTTGATTAAAGAACTCGGTTGCTTTT
>CAZFVK010000099.1:0-1689 GCA_964522475.1 uncultured Candidatus Saccharibacteria bacterium
TGGGCGTGCCGACCACGGCCAACTACTGCATCATGGCCTCGACCTGCGCGCCGATTTTGATCCAGCTCGGCGTGCCGATGCTGGCGGCGCACTTCTTCGTGTTCTATTTCGGCATTGTCGCGGACATCACGCCGCCGGTCGCGCTCGCGGCTTATGCGGGCTCGGCCATCGCCAAGGCGCCGCCGATGAAGACGGCCTTCAACGCCTCGAAGCTCGCCATCGGCGCCTTCGTCGTGCCGTATATCTTCGCGCTCAATCCGGCCATGCTGCTGATCGACACAAATGCGCTGCAGGTCGTGCTGGTCGTCGTCACGTCGCTCGTCGGCATCTTCGGCGTTGCGGCCGCGCTCAACGGCTATCTGTTCCGCGGCATGAAGGCGATCCCCCGCATCGTGATCGCGGCGGGCGGTCTTCTCATGATGGATCCCCAGCCCGTCACCGACCTTGTCGGCGTGGTGCTGCTCGCCGCCGTCGTGGTCTGGCAGTATATCGGAGCAAGAAAAGTCTCTTCGGTTGCTTGAACGGAGCCGGAGACTGTGGTACAGTCATGGCGGGAGGCATCTGCCATGAGAGACTGTAAGGGCCGCTTTGCACCGACGCCCAGCGGCGATATGCACATCGGAAACGCTTTCTGCTACTTTCTTGCCTGGCTCTCCGCCCGCTCGCAGAGCGGCCGGATCGTGCTGCGCTTTGAGGACTGCGACCGGCTCCGGATGCAGCCGGAGGCTGTGGGACAGACGATGTCCGACCTGGAATGGCTGGGCCTGTGCTGGGACGAAGGACCCGCGCCGGGGCAGGCGGAGGGACCGTATTTCCAGTCCTGCCGCACCGCGATCTACGACCGCGTCTTTGAAGAGCTTCGCGCGCGGCGTCTTGTGTATCCCTGCTTCTGTTCGCGTCAGGATGTACGTCTTGCGGCCGCGCCGCATCCCGGGGAGGATGCCCCGGTTTACCCCGGCACCTGCCGGGATCTCTCCGCTGCCGAGATCGACGTCCGCATGAAAAAGCGCGCGCCGGCCTGGCGGCTGCGCCTGGAGGACAAGACCGTGTGCTTCTGCGACGCCCTGCTCGGCCCGCAGCGCTGTGAGATCCTCTCTGAGCGCGGGGATTTCCCCGTCCGGCGCGCGGACGGCGTGTACTGCTATCAGTTTACCGCCGCGCTTGACGACGCGCTGATGGGTGTGAGCGAGGTCGTCCGTTCGAACGATCTTCTCTCCTCCACGCCCTGGCAGATCTATCTGCAGCAGCTCCTTGGCTATACGCCGCCGACCTATCTGCACATCCCGCTGCTGCTGGACGAAAACGGCAGCAGGCTTGCCAAGCGTGAGAAGTCGCTCTCGCTGCGCCAGATCCGTCGGCATTATGCCCCGGAAGAGGTCATCGGAAGACTGGCCTTTCTCGCCGGTCTGCAGTCAGCGCCGGAGCCCTGTGACCTGGCCGCTCTGGCGACGCAGTTTTCCGCGGAGCGTCTGCCGCGGGAGGATATCGCGCTCCCTCCGGCGCTTTTCTCCGCCTGCCGTGAGACATAAAGGGAAGCCCCTAAACTGGCGTTTCGGGGCTTCCCTTTTTTATTTATGCCTTATGCTGAAAGTTCTTTTTTGATCCGCCCGATCGCGCCCTTTTCGAGGCGTGAAACCTGCGCCTGGGAGATGCCGACCTGGCGGGCGACCTCCATCTGTGTCCGTCCGT
>CAZFVK010000100.1:0-1672 GCA_964522475.1 uncultured Candidatus Saccharibacteria bacterium
TAAAATGTCAATTATTTATCGCGACGATAGAAGTCGTTTTTCCGCACAATTCATTGCGGATATATTAAAGAACCTAAAAGATGATGATAGAATCACGATAGAAGACCTTTATGATAAAAAAGAGTCCGATATTATCAAGATTATCGAAAACTCTAAATATAAACACGTCTTTGACGCTTGGCGGAAAGCCAAAAAAGTCCACACATCAAAAGAAAGGCCCAAAAATGTTTACTATACTCATCAAAAAACCAAAGTAAGATATATTGACCCACTTTGTAACGGTGAACGTATGTCCAAAATCTGCAAAATAGCCAAAAACGCCATCAACAAGAACCTCTCCTACAGTATGGACAACTATGTTTTCCTTGATTTCATCTTAGAAAAATGATAAAACAAAACTATGGAAATAGAGTTTTTGAAACGTATTATAAAAGCTGCCTCAAAAATCTCCGAACAAAAATACAAAGTTCGCCAAAAAGACAATAATGAATCAAGAGTTCCTAGACATTTTAGAAAAGGAAACATTGTATCCTGTTTCGTAATATATTAACACACTATATTTTCATCTTATAAGTAATTTCGAAATCACCAAATCCATTACTCTCATAGAATTCCCGAGCATTGGTATTTTTACTATTTGTCGTCACTCTTATTTCTTCAATATTTCGCTCTGTACAATAAGCCTTGAATTCCTTTAGCAGCTCCTTGCCAATACCTCTCCTTCTGTAGTCTTTATCTACATAAATGTTTTTCAGTTTCGCAAACGCCTTTGTTGTACAAAATGGCTCATCAATAATATCTCCAGCCAAATACCCGATTAACCGGTCACCATCTACGACTACCCAAACGATTCCCCGTTCAATCAATCTTTTAAAAAATTCTTCCCCTTTTTCCGAAAAAGTCCACTCCATATTAAGCAAAGGATCAAAGTTGTTACGTTCAAAATCAAATAGTTTATAATTCAATTCTTGCACTGACTTCAAATCATCTATTCTTGCTTTTCTAACTATCATATTTCACATTATATCGAAACCCCCATAAAATGCAATATCTAGAAGATGCATAGTTTTTCAGAACTTTCTTTTCGCAATATAAACATCGAAGCGCTCACGCAGCGCCGAAGTTATCTACCGCGAGAGCTCTTTTTTATACTATAACACAATCTGCTGAAAAACCTTAGTTTTATCGTAATTTCTGCAAGCGCTCAATATTAAAGATGCGTTATTGGTCAAAGCCACACTCTGAACATCCTTAAAGCTGAACCATTTTTTCTCTAAAATTTCATCAGAATCCGATAAATCTTGTTCTAAAAATTTTTTACACAAGAAAATCAGCGTGAAAGGCCTTGTCCTATCTCCGTTTGGATACTTATATTTATAATTTGGCCCAGAAACAGTCGCAAACGGAATTAAATCTGATTCTTCCGCTATTAATCCGGCTTCTTCTAACATTTCTGTTTTTATTGCACTTTGCCAACTATCATTTATCTCGACATGGCCAGCCGGCAAAGTCCACGCATTAAAATCCTTATTGTAAACTAAACATACCTTGTTATCTTTTATGGCCACCACATCTACAGTCGCAGTAATCAATTCGTCGTGTCCAATTTTCTGACGTATTTTCCAAACATAACTTCCCTTATAACTCATATCTTATATTATACAATAAAATA
>CAZFVK010000101.1:0-1640 GCA_964522475.1 uncultured Candidatus Saccharibacteria bacterium
ACATCTCTAGTTTGGGCTTTTCTTTTCTAAAGAAAAGTCCCAACGAAAGTCCCATAGCACTCACCCCCACTGGTGCCTTTTTCCACCATCCTTCAAGAACTCTGTGTTATAGTGAATGTATTAAGAGCTTGATACGCAGCGGATATAGAAGCCATTATAACGATGCCCGCCACTATTAAATAAAATGTTACCGCTATAGCGTAAGGAATAGCTATCAGCAACCTCTGTGGTGGAGCTCCACCAAAATCCATATGTAGTATTTGATAGTTTTCCTACGCCGATATATCCCCCTGAAACTGGAGAAAAACTAGAGATATACGTATCAGTTCCAAAGGCTTCTCCTATCTCATCGGTTCCTACCATATTGGACGTTTGTTCAAAAGATGGTAGCGTCCAACCTTTAGGGCAGATGGATTGAGTAGCTGTAGTGGTATTGTTTGTGCCGGTGATTGTGCCAGCTGAAGCTAGAGTGTAGTTATACCAGGATGTTCTTGTCTCTTGAGATGAGGTCGTAAATAAAAAAATGAGTGCAAGCACTCATCTTGGGTGGGGGCTTGGCCTGGCTCAGTTAAGTGCCAAGTCGCCCCCAATGATTGTATTATAGCACGTTTATTTAGAAAGTTCAAACGTTCTCCCGTTCTTTTCTATTATGATTAGTCTGCGGACAAAACCGGGTTTTTCAAAAATCTTCCTTTATGGTTGACTCTTTGTAGGTCGTCGGAGTCTTTACCTCCCAAACCCCACCAGATATCAAAATATCTGGATTAGATATTCCCTTTATGCTGGTTGGCATAATTACTTCTATATTAAAACCAAACAAAAGTAAGTATTTAAAAGTCGCTTCTTCGGCTGGTTCCAATCTAACGCCGTTTTTATTCAGATGTCCAATTTTATCTTTTGGCACTTTTTCTAGTACAGTTATTTTCACACAAAAAGTTCCCTATTTTTTCATTAAATAAATATTACAAGCTGTATTCTATCCTTAATGGAATTATACCATATTTTATGATTTTTCAAAATTACAGCTAAGGCCCCTTCAGCAGTATTCGCTGCTACACTCGGCGTCATATCCTGCATGTAGGTTAAGTCTGATACATCCTTTTCCTCACTAACGCAGCGGATGTAGAGCCCATTGTAGCGGTAGCCGTAGCCGGTATATAGGCTACTATCATCGTAACGCAGGTAGTACCGCCTCGCACCATTATACGTAGTACTCGCAGTACTACCCCACCAGCCCCCGCGCGTAGACTCATTGTCCAGCGTACCATCGTTGTAATACCCGCCCTGGACTGGGGAAAAGTTAGTGGTATATGTGGTGCTACCATCGTCTGGTCCAATAATACGAGTCTGTGCTACAGTAGGTAAACTCCAACCTTTAGGACAGATACTCTCTGTGGATATGACGGTATTGCTTGTGTCGGTGATAGTTCCGGCACTAGCGGCCGCATAATTATACCAACCAGTATTGCCCCCACTATAAGTATTTGAGCCACTATGAATACAAGCATTACTATATCCACCTCCACTAGCAGTTCCAGAACTATATGTCCCATAGCACTCACCCCCACTGGTGCCTTTGGTAACCCCCTCTACGACCTCATATAATAGGTAACATAACATACACACCTTTATCCCAGAGG
>CAZFVK010000102.1:0-1625 GCA_964522475.1 uncultured Candidatus Saccharibacteria bacterium
TAAATTATCATTTATAGGTTTGGTTAATAACTCCCACCAACGGCGGGAGTATCCAAAGGAACTGCCGTTGAGTAATCGTTCTCTTGAGTAAAAGTCAAAGGAGAATCAACGATGAAAGACGAAAAGTTAAATGAGGTCATGCAGAATATGCTGCCATACCTCGACAACGCACAAATGGAACAACTCAAAAAGGTACTTCAAGTTGCCTTTTGGAATTGCTCCATTACAGAAAAACAGGACGACGAGGCGGCCTGTGAAACAAATGAAAAGATGATTGCCTTGTTCCTTGCTTCCAAACGAGTGGAGGGCTGCTCAGATAAGACTTTGCACTACTACAAGTCAACTATCGAGATCGCTACCACAACAATGGGCAAGGAAATCAGACACATCACGACGGAGGATCTCCGGCAATACCTAACGGAGTATCAGAGAAAGAAACAATCCAGCCGAGTGACCATAGACAATATCCGTAGGATTTTGTCGAGCTTTTTCTCTTGGCTGGAGGACGAGGACTACATATTGAAAAGTCCTGTTCGCCGGATACACCGTGTCAAAACAGGGACGGTGATCAAGGAAACATATTCGGACGAAGCCCTTGAAACGATGCGGGACAATTGCACAGAATTGAGAGACTTGGCGATGATTGATCTCCTTGCCTCCACGGGGATGCGTGTCGGGGAGATGGTGCTTCTCAATCGTGAGGACATCAACTTCAATGAGCGGGAATGTGTGGTTTTCGGCAAAGGCGACAAGGAGAGGCTGGTGTACTTTGATGCAAGGACGAAGATACACCTAAAAAACTACCTTGCAAGCAGGACGGATCAGGAATCTGCGCTTTTTGTGTCGCTGAAAGCGCCATATAAGAGGTTGCAGATTGGCGGCGTGGAAACACGATTGCGGGAAATGGGACAACGTCTTGAAATCCCGAAGGTACACCCCCATAAATTCCGAAGAACACTTGCAACAATGGCAATCGACAGAGGAATGCCGATTGAGCAGCTACAACACCTCCTCGGTCACCAGCGTATTGATACGACGATGCAGTATGCTATGGTCAAGCAGAGTAATGTGAAGTTGGCTCATAAGAAATATATAGGATAGTGAGGAAGCATGAAAATCAAGGACATAGGTACGGTTGTAACAGGCAAGACACCACAAACGTCTCATGCTGAATATTATGGTGGAAAGTATATGTTCGTTACCCCTACAGAATTACATGGGGGGTATAAGGTGTCACACTCTGAAAAGACTATCACCGAAGAAGGGCTTAACAGCATAAAAACCAATTCAATCGATGGAACAAGTGTTTTGATCGGGTGCATTGGTTGGGATATGGGCAATGTTGCTATGTGCTTTGATAGGTGTGCGTCAAATCAGCAGATTAACAGTATTACGAATATTAGCGAGGATTATAATCCTTTCTATCTCTATTACTGGTTGTGTACGAAGAAAGAATATCTGTTCTCAATTGCCTCAGTTACAAGAACGCCCATCCTAAGCAAAGGGGTTTTTGAGGATATTGAAATTCCTGAAATCAAACGCGCAGATCAGGACAAGGTCGCAGATGTTCTGCTGGCTATTGATAAAAAAATCGAAGCCAATACTGCGATAAATGATAATTTAGC
>CAZFVK010000103.1:0-1598 GCA_964522475.1 uncultured Candidatus Saccharibacteria bacterium
CCAGATACACAGCAAGTTCCCATACCACGAGCAACAACTGCAGCATGTGAAGTCATTCCTCCACGTACTGTTAAAATACCTTGTGCAGCAATCATTCCTTCGATATCTTCAGGAGTAGTTTCAAGTCTAACTAAGATAACTCTTTCTCCTTTTCCACCTTTTCCTTCTTTTTTAGCTTCTTCTGCAGTAAATACAATTTTACCGGCAGCAGCTCCAGGTGATGCTGGAAGAGCTTGTCCCATTACTTTTCCATTCTTTAATGCAGTTGCATCAAAAGTTGGATGTAGTAATTGATCTAGAGATTTTGCTTCAATTCTTAATACAGCTTCTTCTTCTGTAATCATTCCTTCATCTACTAAATCACATGCAATATTAATTGCAGCTTGTGCTGTTCTTTTTCCATTTCTTGTTTGTAAGAAATATAATTTACCTTCTTGAATAGTAAACTCCATATCTTGCATATCACGATAGTGATTTTCTAGTTTAGTTGCTAGTTTCATGAATTCTTCATAACATTCTGGTAGGTCTTCTTCTAATTTAGAAATTGGTTGAGGAGTTCTTACTCCAGCAACTACATCTTCACCTTGAGCATTAATTAAATACTCTCCATAAATTCCTTTTTCTCCAGTAGCAGGGTTTCTAGTAAAGGCAACACCAGTTCCAGATGTATCACCCATATTACCAAATACCATTGATTGAACATTTACTGCTGTTCCCCAATCTCCTGGAATATCATTCATACGACGATATACAATTGCTCTTGGATTGTCCCAACTTCTAAATACTGCTTTAACAGCACCCATTAATTGTTCTGTTGGGTCTTGTGGGAATTCTTCTCCCTTCATTTCTTTCTTGTAGATTTCTTTGAATCTATCTACTAATTCTTTTAAATCATCTACTGTTAATTCAGTATCGTATTTAACACCCTTCTTTTCTTTTAGTTCATCAATAATTTTTTCAAAGAATGATTTTGGCACTTCCATTACGACATCTGAATACATTTGAATAAATCTTCTATATGAGTCATATGCAAATCTTTCATTTCCTGTTTTCTTTGCAAAGCCTTTTACAGCCTCATCATTTAACCCTAAATTAAGAATAGTATCCATCATACCAGGCATTGATGCTCTTGCACCACTTCTTACTGATACTAATAATGGATCATTATTATCTCCAAATTTCTTTCCTTGGATTTTTTCTATTTCTTTTAGAGCTGTAAAGATTTGATCTTCTATCTCTTTCGAAATCTTCTTTCCATTGTTGTAATATTCAGTACATGCTTCAGTAGAAACTGTAAATCCTTGTGGAATTGGTAATCCTAAATTAGTCATTTCTGCTAAGTTAGCTCCTTTTCCTCCAAGTAAGTTTCTCATATCTGCATTTCCTTCTTTAAATAAATATACATATTTGTGCATTATGATTCCTCCTTATCACAACTCATAGTATAACAAATCCATAAAATTGATACAAGAAAATTGTTGATTTTTATCATTATTTCACTATTTTTTGTGACAAATTTAGTATAATAACAAAAAAAATAAAGATTTGATGAAGTACCCCGCTTAGTTGACACACAAAAAAAATAGATGTGTGATAAA
>CAZFVK010000104.1:0-1585 GCA_964522475.1 uncultured Candidatus Saccharibacteria bacterium
ATAAAAAAGTGTGCTTCGCACACATCAACTCCCCTGCCCCTCATTCATGAGGGGTTTGGGGTTTGTTTTTTGTGTCGCTTTCCTTCATAATGATCACATGAATATTCTGCAAAAAATATTTTGTGATCATTTTGAGGAAATCAAATATACCCTTCGTCCTCGTCCTACTGAGATCGAAAACATTGAAAAAATGATCAACTGCGGGGACCCGGCTTTTGGTGGAGCCATGTATGGCTGCACTCATTGTGGATATCTCAAATTTGTCCCCTTCCGTTGCCATTCCCGTTTCTGTCCGACTTGCGGCAATTTATACGCTAAAAAGCGAGCCGAAGCTATGGCCGGAAAACTGGTCAACTGTCATCACCGTCATTGTGTTTTTACGATCCCTGAAGAGCTCAGGGTCTATTTTCTTGAAGACCGTTCTCGCTTAAACTGCCTGTTTAATGCTGTATGTTCTGTCATCCAACGTATGTTTTTCAAGGAAAATAAATCCAAGAACTTCACTCCTGGCTTCATCTGTGTCCTTCATACCTTCGGCAGACCTTTGGAATGGAATCCGCATATACACTGTCTTGTCTCAGAAGGCGGGCTCTCTGATGATGGGCACTGGCGAAAGGTAACCCATTTCAATTACACATATCTTCGGAATTCTTTCCGGACAGTTCTCCTGAACGAATTAGAGTCCCGCATCGGCTCTTCCTTTAAAAAGGTCAAGGCTCAAATGTACAAAGTCCACGACAAAGGATTCTACGTATATGCCAAGCCTGCCCTTACCGATCCCAAAACCATAACAGAGTATATCGGCCGCTACCTTGGCAGGCCTGTCATTGCAACAAAACGGATTGATCATTACGATGCCAAAGCCGATACCGTTACATTCCACTATAACCGTCACGAGGATGAAGTCTACGTGGAAGAAACCATTCCGACTATGGACTTCATTAAACGTCTGATACAGCACATACCAGAAAAGAATTTCAAAATGATCCGCTACTACGGTTTATATGCAAGACATCGTGATATAGATAAGCGTCTCTATCGTGCCCGCTCCGCTGAAAAGCAGCGTATTATGGTTTCGTTCACCCGATGGAGAAATGCCATCCTGCTCTCCTTCGGCTACGATCCGCTTAAATGTCCAAAGTGCCGGAAAGAAATGGTCATTCTGGACATCTACTACAATCACAAGCGAGTTTCTCTTGAAGACCTTTACGAGAAGGCCAAAACAAAACACCTGGCCTCTCACTGGCGCTCCAGCGCCTGAACCAGCATTTACAGCCTCCACCAAACAATATACAATCAAGACAAAAGGAGGCTGTCGGATATGACCAAAAAAGAGCTCATAGAGAAACTTCGCCAAAAATACGCAACATCTCCACCGGATGGCATGACCAGACAAGATATCCTTCATATGTCGGATGGTGATTTGCTGGACATGGACTATTTTTTAAATGAAGAAGATACTGATGATGATTTCGAAGAAGATGGTTTTTACATCTTCTAACGGTAATCATCTGGTTTTGTATGCCCGCCCTTCGGCGGGCATTTCCATACACGAGAGCTCCGTCAGGAGGACTTTCCTATTACA
>CAZFVK010000105.1:0-1549 GCA_964522475.1 uncultured Candidatus Saccharibacteria bacterium
CTTGTATGATACAAATGTACCTTGTCTGTACATGAATATCACTATCCTTTCTAAGCCTTTGATTTAGAATGAAGTAGAAACCTCTGCTCTTATTAAACCTGTGGTTGATCTACTTAGAGGAGAGTGAGTCTATGGATTCTTATCATTCTGGTCATAGCTGGATAGGTCTAAGTATCTTCATGTCTCGCAAGTTTACACGATAAGATCGCCATAGATTAGACAAGGTTTCTAGAAAGGCGGTCTTTTATTATGACCAAATATTTTGTTGGCATTGATATTGCCAAATATGAACACGTCGCTAGTATATATGAACCAATGAATGGTGAATATATACTCGACTCACTACACTTCACTAATGACGATAAAGGCTTTAAATCATTATTAGTGAACTTATCTAAACTAAATAAGAATGATGTGGTTATCGGTTTCGAATCAACTGCTCACTACCATCAATCCCTATTTAGTTATCTAACCAAGAAGAAGTATAAATGTTATCTCATTAATCCTTATATGACTTCTCGGTTTAGATCCATTTCATTGAGGAATGCCAAGAACGATAATATCGATTCTCGTGCTATTGCCTCATTTCTATCACTTGAATATAGAAATCTATTAGCTGAAGAATTTGAAAGTAATGAACTCAAGGAACTATGTACACAAAGAGTTTCATTGATTGAAAATTCCTCAAAACTTAAAATCAAATTACTGACCTATCTCGACAAAGTATTCCCTGAACTGGAATCTGTTGTAAGTAAAACAGGTATCCATTCGAAAGCTATTAGAGCTATTTTGAAGGAATGTTCAACTGCACAGGCCATTTCTTCTACCAGAATCGATCATCTGATTAAACTGTCCAATGACGCATCTCACAATCGTTTTCCTGAAGTTAAAGTGAAAGCTTTAAAGGAAGCTGCTAAGAATTCTATAGGATTTCACTCTGATGCGATTAGTTTGAAAATTAAACAATCAATAAAATCTTTAGAAATATTAGAAAAGCAGATAGATGAGGTTAATGAATCCATTGTCACCGTGGAAAGTATCGTGGATTCTCCTTTACATAAACTAAAGGGTATCAATTCTATTGAAATCGCCTACATCATGTCTGCCGTTATCAATATAAAACGATTTGATAATCCAGGCAAACTAATCGCTTATGCTGGACTAGATCCTAAAGTAAGACAATCAGGCACTTGGAGTGCTTCTACCACACGTATGTCAAAACGTGGTGATAAGTTATTACGATATGCCTTGATTTGGACAGCGAATAATATGCGTAAACATCCTTCTAAGATGAAAGACTATTACGATTCAAAGCGTTCCCAAGGTAAATCTCATTACAACGCTTTAGGTCATTGTGCAGCTAAACTTTGTCGTTATATTTTCTTCATCCTGAATAATCCAAACAAAGATTTCAATAACTAATTCAAGCAATAAGTTTTCAAAGAACTAATTTCTAATATTCCAAAAATTTACTTCTCAGTAAATCAGAGTTTTCATAATGGTCAAATAAATCTCATTTTTTACTTGACGTTTTCATAGCTGGTCTCCT
>CAZFVK010000106.1:0-1548 GCA_964522475.1 uncultured Candidatus Saccharibacteria bacterium
GCACAATAAGTCTCTCAACGGCTACAATTTTTATAATTGTGGTAGATAAATTGTGTTAAAATAAAAATCAAATCAAACACAAACCCGCTGAAGTTTCTAGTTGAGCGTTCTCAAACGTTGTATAATATAGATATGGAGAAATTACATATTCCTGTATTATTATCGGAAGTTTTGGCAAGTCTGGCCCCCAAGCCTGGTGAGTCGTATTTAGATCTCACAGCTGGATATGGCGGACACGCCGAAAAAATTTTGGATGTAACACAGAATTATAAAGATTCCGTATTGGTAGATAGAGACGAGTATGCTTATGAGTATCTTAATGAGAAGTTTAAGAGCAGAAGTGTCACTATTATCCATGAAGATTTTTATAATGCTATGCTACAGCTTTTAGAGAGTGGAAAAACTTTCGACATGATACTAGCGGATTTTGGAGTTTCTTCACCGCAACTAGACGAAGGCAAAAGGGGCTTTTCTTTCATGAGAGAGGCACCCCTAGATATGCGTATGGATAGGCGGCAAAAGCTCACCGCGGATTACATTGTAAACCACTGGAGCGAACGAGATCTAGGCGATATATTTATTAAATATGGCGAAATACCCTCGGGTAGTGCCAGGATGTATGCTAGAGTTATCGTTCACCACCGCCCAATCAAAACTACCACAGAGCTAGCCGAGCTAATTCGGACTCGAATTCACGGCTATTCCAAGGTTCATCCAGCCACACGTGTCTTTCAAGCCATCCGAATTACGGTAAACGACGAGCTGGGGTTAATCGAAAAATCATTGCCCCTCCTGCCAGATTTATTAAACAAAAACGGCAGGCTCGCGATTATCACTTTTCACAGTCTAGAAGATCGATTGGTCAAAGATTTTTTGAACAAAGAAACCGATTTTGGCGAAGAATCAAGATTAAAAGTAGAGTATAAAAAACCAATCGTCGCGGGAAATCAGGAGTTGTTTATCAACCCGCGCGCAAGAAGCAGCAAACTGCGAGTTGCTACGCGGAATTGATAAAAATAAAAATAATAAAAATAAAAAGGAGGCAATATGCCAAAGCAAATCGTAGTCGCGAGTCGTTCTCGCACCCAAACTATCAAGGTTCATTTCAAGAAATAAGAAATAACTTTATGACCCTTATGTGGGGTCGATGAACGCAGAATCGACCCCACCCTTATTCAAAAAAGAGAAACTATACATGGGCCGTTAAGGTCCGCCAAAATAGAGTTCTCTACTGGGTAGAGTGTAATGTATGACCTTCCAACGGCTCTTTCAGGTTACTTATAGCTCTGCTTGAAAGCAGTCGTTGGCCTAAGACAAAACACTTTAAATAAGTAGAGATCAAAAAATAAAAACATCAAAATATTAAATAGGAGTTATTAATTAATGAGCAGCGTTCAAACTTTTGCCAGTCGTCGTGAAGCTACCGTAGTCAGTTTCGCCCGTGGTCGTAATACTGTCCGCGTAGAGAAGAGGAGTCTTGGCTCGATTTCCCAAATCGTCATTGTTAGCATCCTCACCCTAATTTGTGGTTTGATTTGTGCTGCTGAA
>CAZFVK010000107.1:0-1541 GCA_964522475.1 uncultured Candidatus Saccharibacteria bacterium
ACCTCATATAATAGGTAACATAACATACACACCTTTATCCCAGAGGTGAAAAATGTTATAATTATTGGGATATCGTGGGCTGGTTACACGACCTTAACGCTTGGCGTTTTAGACGAGAGTCCAGCCACGACTTCTCCATGTGGTTGTTAATATAGATAGTTAACGGTTCGGCGTTTTATCAAGCATGAGACTACAATGATGGAGAATGGACGTGGGTTCCCAGATATCGTTTTTTATATCAATATTAAGCAGGAGATTCCATTATGTATTATGTTGGAATTGATGTGGCGAAAGATAAACATGATTGCTGTATTGTAGGCGAATGCGGTAATATCGTAGTTAATACTTTTCGCATAAAAAATTCTCTGGAGGGCTATACCAAACTCATCCAGAGAATTAATAACCTTACCTCTGATAGATCTAAGGTAATAATTGGTCTGGAGGATACCGGACATTACTCTGGTAACCTAGTTAATTATTTTCTTAATCTTTTTGAGGTTAGAACCATTAATCCACTACTTACTGCTAAGCAGAAGAAAGCGGAAACACTTCGCAAGACTAAGACTGACAAAATAGATGCAGTCCAGATTGCCAAAATGTTAAGAAATGGTACGGGCTTTCGCCCTGTTATAAGTATACCATATAACAGTGAAGAATTAAAGAGCTTGTCCAGATACCGCACAGTGTTAGTGAAGAATCGCTCAAAGGAGAGGACATCAGTTAAACGTTTAATAAATATTCTGTTTCCGGAATATGAACATTTCTTTTGTCATATTCATTGCTTAACTTCTTATACCGTACTATCTAAATATCCTGGCAAAGATAGTCTTGCCATTTGTAAGATACCAGCTCTTACAAAGATCTTACGCTCAGTATCCAAAGGCTACTATGGCGAAGATATGGCCGTGAGGCTACGTGAAGCTGCAAAGAATAGTATTGGCACAGTGTCTGATGCTAAATCATATGAGTTAAAACAAACTATTAGAAGAATTCATTCATTGGATAGTGAAATTGCAGATTTAGATAGCAAAATACATGCTTTACTTACTAAATCTAATCCGCCAATAACTACTATTCCTGGAATAGGTGAAGCTATGGCTGCCAGTATTATTGGTGAGATTGGTGATTTTTCTAAGTTTAGTAATCCTGGGAAGATACTAGCCATGGCTGGTATGTCGCCTACTACATACCAGTCCGGGAAATACATCAGTGGCCGAGCTAGAATGGAAAAGCGAGGCTCTAGTAATCTCAGACGCACTCTATTTCTAGCTACAAGGATAGTATGCCAGAATATACCAGAGTTTGGGGTATATCTAGAAAAGAAACGGATGGAAGGCAAACATTATTTTGTTGCTCTTTCCCATACCACAAAAAAGCTAGTCCGGCTCATGTATGCACTAGAAACTGAGCATCGTTCTTACATACAAAACCCAGCACACTAGAAACGAAAAAAGCAAAAGTAATCCACAAATTACTAGCTTTTTGATGGATTACCATTTTACTAGAAAAAAGTACTTGACTATATATAGATAGTCTCGTCT
>CAZFVK010000108.1:0-1538 GCA_964522475.1 uncultured Candidatus Saccharibacteria bacterium
ACTCTCCTGCCGACAGGTTTAAAAACGCCTTGTTTTCTTTCGCTTTTATTCATTCGTTTGATTATAACAGATTATTATCATTTTGCATAGAAAATCATCAGCCAATCATAAATATCGTTTCATTATTAAGTAAAATGGATTTTTAAAATTATTTTGCGATAGAAAAAGAAAAGAAGCCTGGCGTTTGCCGAGCTTCTAAGGTACCTGAATTTCCCAAAGAAAAGACTGATCTAGGGTTGGTGTATTATTTAAGATAAAAGACAGTCGTTTTTCTTCCTAAAGATTTATCTTTGTGATATAATGTTGGTATATTAAGCGAGGAAACTGAAAATGAGTGCTGGAAACGGCAAGATTACGAAGGCAATTGTACCAGTGGCTGGATGGGGTACGAGAAGGCTTCCAATTACCAAGGTTGTAGAAAAATCTATGCTCCCAGTGGGAAATCGTCCGTTGGTGGATTACTCTGTGCAGGATTTGATAAAAGCCGGCGTGAAAGACATTTACATGGTGGTGTCCAATGTGGAACCGTGCCAAGTGCGAGCGTTTTACAAAGACAATTTGGCGCTTAATAAGTATTTGATAGAGCGAGGCAAGGAAGATAAGCTCGAAAAGGCAAAAACTTTGCCGGATGATGTAAAAATCCATTATGTTTCACAAGACCCGTCCGGAAAATACGGGACGGCGGTGCCGATCGCACTTGCAGTAGAAGAATTCAAGATAGATGAGCCAGTGTTGGTGTTTATGGGTGATGATTTTATATGGAATCCCGATGGGGAGTCTGCAGCAGAGGCTTTAATTAAGGCATCTGGGGGCGAGAGATCTGCAATTCTCGGTGTGGAAATTCCGCGCGAAAATGTAGAAAAATATGGTGTGCTATCCGAAAAAGACGGCAATTTGGTGGGTGTAGTCGAAAAGCCAAAGCCAGAAGAAGCGCCATCTAATTTGATAAATGTATCGAAGTATATCTTGACGCCAGATTTGCTTGCAAAAATTGTGGATTATGTGAATGATAATGATTTTGGGCCGATGGATCAGGAATATATGGTGACTGACCCGATTGACGATTACATTAAAGACGGCGGAATCATTAAAGTAGCGCCAACGACTGGCGAATATTTGGATGGCGGCTCAGTTGAAGGGTGGCTACATGCAAACGAAGTAGTATGTGGAGAGTAATATGCTAAAAATTAAGAATCAAAAACGAGATCCGATTGTGCCACCGGTGACGATTTCTGCACTTTTTAACTTATCATCTTTTCGTCATTGGAATAATGTGGTGGTAGACCAGAAAGAGTTTGAATTTACGCGAAAAGAACTCAAAGTTGACCGCAAGGTGATGGCGAAAGCGTTACTTGCACTCAATGTAAAAAAAGGTGATATTATCATGGTGGCGACTGGTAGAAGTATGTATGATAATATACTACTGTTTCTTGCTGCGAATAAGATTGGCGCAATTGTGGCGTTTCTTGACGAGAAGACTCCACGCGATACACTACTGCATTATATTGAGGAATTTAATTCTAAAGTTGTTGTAACTT
>CAZFVK010000109.1:0-1498 GCA_964522475.1 uncultured Candidatus Saccharibacteria bacterium
CAGAGGGGATTTTAAACATCCATCCGTCACTTTTGCCACTTTATAGGGGTGCTTCACCGATAGAAAGTGCTATCTTGAACGGCGATACCGAGTTCGGTGTGTCGGTGATGAAGCTCGCGCCTAAGATGGATGCGGGGCCGATTTACAAGCAGGCGACGATTTCTGATGCGCCCCTTGAGACGATTAGTAAGGATTATTTATATAAAACTTTGGCGGAAATGGGAGCGTCAATGGTGGTCTCACTCCTAAAAGAGCGGGCAAAAACCGGTAAATGGCCGGCTCCTACCCCACAAGACGATAGTAAGGCAACTTATTGTTCTAAATTCGAGAAAAAAGACGGAATTCTTGATCCTTCTAGAGAGCCAGCAGAGGTGATTTTACGCAAAATCATCGCTTTTCAGGGATTCCCAAAGGCCAAATATGCGTTTTTTGGCAAAAACTGTGCTATTCTAGAGGCGCATATGGTTTCTGGTGGTGAGACGGCTCTTCTTCCCCTAAAGTGTGCCGACGGCAAGATATTGGCAATTGACAGATTACAACCAGATGGCAGTAAACCAATGGATGCGAAAAGTTTTATTAATGGATACCGGAAATGAAAAAAGCTGCGTTTAAACGCAGCTTTTAGAGATTTCTACCCATTCAAAGTCTTCGGCGAAGCCTAGACCATAATAATATTGCTTATTATAGTAGGTAGAATATTCTAGTCTGTCGCCTTGGATGGCTTCAAACCACACCACGACGCCCCATTCACCTCTGCTCGGATCGATGCCCACATAGTGTGCACCGTTGCGGAGTGATACTCCGCTTACCTGCTTGGTGTATCCAGCCTCTGCCAAAAACTGGATCCAATTTTTGGCGTCCAAACGAACGTTGGACTTTTTGGTGGGCCACTCGCCAGTGGCTTCGTAAATCTTCCACGCGCAGTAGCTAGTGGCATATTTGACTACGCAGCCGCTTTGGTCGGAAATCAGAGTATAGTCGTCCGACTGGTCGGATTCTGGCCAATTGGCAAATCCCTTATCAGAGTAAGGCCATGGATAGGTATTAATCTCGTGGCGTCCTGACAGGTATAGTTCCATCTTTATTTGATGGTCGGCGGAATGCCAGTACTTCTCGGCCATTTTGCGATAGGCAGCACGGTGAATACGCCTAGTAAACCCACACTTGTTCCATTTGGAACAAGACAGTTTGGCGTGTTTGTTTGCCTTTTCTAGTTCCATACTAAAATTAAGCTTTACCATTTTTTCACCCCCTTTAGGCAAAAATCATTAAGTTACCAGAACCTAAGCCCTATGTTTTTATTATAGCATAATCTATTTAATATGTCAATATAATCATGGTTACCCGAGGAGTTTGTCGCGGTTTTTAGCAATAGCTTGTTTCATTTCGGCGATGGTGCGGTCGACAATTTCACGGTAGTCAGGGCGGTTTTTTTCGAGCCAGTCGGCGATGTCTTTAGCCTCGGTGAGACTATCAAACTCTTTTAGTTGCTCGTCGG
>CAZFVK010000110.1:0-1470 GCA_964522475.1 uncultured Candidatus Saccharibacteria bacterium
CGCGGCAGCGTATGAAAGCCGGCTCTGTGCAAGGTAAGCACTGCATATAAAGCGCACCCCTGTCCCAGAGGATGCTTCTGAATCAATATATAGAGTATCTAGGCAAAGTTTATTACGAGATGCGAATGGACAAGGAACAGGAATTGAGTATTTAGGAACAGATGGAAATTGGTATCATGAATCAGTATTAAGGCAGTTTAACAGAGATGGAACGCTAAATCCGTTGTTTGATGAATTTGCGGCAAGAATTACACATATTGCGCTTCCTGGAGGAAACTAATGGAAAATGAAATCACTATAGACAGAATTAACAATTATTTAAAATCACAGTTGTGGATGGATTTCACATTATCGTCAACAGATCCTGGAACAGTTGAACTCATCGGGCGAATAGATGAGGCGGGTGGAAAAGTAAAAATTAAAATACATTTTCAAGAACCGTACTTGATAATCTCCCCTCTTTATTTCACATATGAAGGCAAGAACGATTTTATTGCTGTTCTTAAAGATGAGTACGCATATAAAAAAAACGTTATGTACAATATTTGTCAAGGGAATACATTATTTCAATTACGGAACACAAATATTAAAGGTGACATCATTATTGCAGCGAGAAAAATAAGTGCTGAAATAATGTGAAATGGGACAGAGGACGGTTCTCTGTCCCACGAAGATGGGGAACACAGGGGACGGTACTGTGTTGGGACATTGGGACAGGTGGGACATGGGACAGGGGACGGTTCCATGTCCCGCCGTTCTTAGCTTATATGCTATAAATGGGACACGGAACCGTCCCCTGTCCCACGGCAACGCGGCAGTAGACCGACTCATTTTGAAATTGTCCCAGCTTATGAGATGCCGTTAGAAGCATTTCAAGAGTTGCTCAATCAGATCGTTGTTTCTGGTCCGTATTGAGAGGGAAAATATATGACGAAAGGGGAAATATATGAAGATTCATTATGAAAACGACACAGAACTTGCAGAATTTGAGGCTTTTTACAAGGAGTACAGAAGGGACGTTGTCGTAGAAAAAAAGAAAAAAGATATCGAATACACGTGACAACAATTACAAGATTGGCACAAGATTATGCGCTGGAAACAAAAAATGGAGGCTTTTTTCTTGTTGAACCTAATATTGTGATTGTAGATGAGGTTACGAAAAATCGGATAGAAGAAACCGTGGCTTATTTAGATGAATGCAATTTTTTTGAAGAATTAGGAGGTTTCTGATCTGTGAACACAGTGGACGGATTATTATGTTCTGACAAAACACCCGAATAAGGACCAAGGCGTGAGGAGTCCATCCACTCCCCGCGCCTTGCTTTTTGCTTTTTTCTCTTTTTTGTCCTTTTTCGCCCCACCCCTGTCCACATTTCCCGTCGAAAAATGTTCTTTTTAAAAGCCAACAAAAAAATTGCATCCGTAACCCCCGCTCACAAAGCGCTCCCCCGCCCGATGGGCGGGGGAGCG
>CAZFVK010000111.1:0-1447 GCA_964522475.1 uncultured Candidatus Saccharibacteria bacterium
ACTCTCCACCACAATTGAGAAATCCGAACTTCGTTCCGATGAGGACGGCGTTCGGATTTCTTGTTTCTATGGAAGAATTGAAAAAGCTATAATACATATGCCCGGAGGATGCGGCCGGATCAGGTGGAGACTAACATCATTCCGAGAAGAGAAAGCAAAAGCAAAAAAATACCAGAAAAGATTTGAGCGGGAGCCAGGTGAGGCTTCCGCTTTTTCAATGTATATGCAGAGAATGACCTGTGTCCGATTAATCGGCCACAGCAGGCCTCTATCGCTGTTGAATGCAAGATAACCATGGGATAAGATAACGATAGAAAAAGATACGAAGCTTTGTTTCTTGAGGAACACAGCCATGTGTTTCAAGCCACAGTATTAGCTTTGAAAGAAAGGGAAACATGAACATTATTCTTGCATTTGTGCTGCTGATCCTGCTGGTCGTGCATATCGAAAAGAAGGATAAACCTGTCAAGGCCGAACGTGCCGCTCGCAAAGCCGCAAACGATGACCTGAACTGGATCGACGAACTGGAGATTCTTGACGCGGCCACCGATGACTTTATATAATGGCGTCAACAAATTATAAGTGAAGCAGATAAAGCTTCAACGAAAAGAGATGAAAACATGATTGGAACAATCCAAAACCGGGAAAAACAGCTCGCGCTTCTGAAACTGATGAGAGAAAAGGCCTTCGATGCGGCAGCCGCCACGCCTCTTTTGCCCGATATCGGCGATATCGATGAGCCATTTGAGGACGAGCATCATTATCTCACGACGTTTCTGGAAACAGCTACAGAAGAGAACAACAGTTCCGCGGTAAAGTTCCTTCTTGAACACGGATCAGATCCCAATATGCTGCGCGCGGAAGAAGGGATCTGCCCTTTGGACGACCTCATGTTTCCTGCGGAAGAAAAAGCAGACAATCAGGAAAGGCTTGCTGTCGCGAAGCTTTATTTCAAATACGGAGCAGATCCAAACCTGGTGTTTGACCCTCCGGAAAGCATATATGACTATGTTACATATGAAGTCTTTAATCACATGGGGGAATATGACCGGGATTACCTCATCGGTTTCTATAAACTGCTGATCGCATACGGCGGCGGAGGAAAACAATATCCAACGCCGAATCTGTCCGAGCCGATAGACATTGAAAAGATAGAAGATTACGAAATACGCTTTTTCCAGGCGGAAGATGGATATCATATCATCGGACGGGTGTTCACGCCCGATGGCCGAGATATCGGCAGAGTATAATGGGTATACAGAAAGGAGAAAAAATGGAACTTGTAGATAAAAATGCTTTGGAAAACGCTCTTAAAGCATATATGAGAAGAGCGCAAAATGTCTTTGACGAGGATATGCCGTTTGTGCTTGCAGATTTTCAAAACATACACAACTGAGAGCTAATATGTGAAGGGTGGTTTCTGCCACCTAATACATATGACTGCGGC
>CAZFVK010000112.1:0-1368 GCA_964522475.1 uncultured Candidatus Saccharibacteria bacterium
CTCGCCCTCCTCTTCCCACCATACTATGGGCAAAACACCAACGCTGCCCCCGGCACAGCTACAGAATCAGTACTTACCTATACCAGCATAAATGACACTGCATCGGTATCACTTGGTGTTACTTCGCCACTTGGCACTTTTGCTAGTAGCCTAGATGGCACTAATGACACAACAGATCAAAGAGCTAAATTTAGTATTAGTACCAATAACTACACTGGTTACACTGTTTCCATGACTTCATCTAGTACTAATACTAATCTCACCGAAACAGAAAATACAGAACCAACCACTATTTCCTCCATTTCATCTCCAGTGGCCACAGCTCTATTTTCTGGTAGTGATACTGCTTCACAGGCTTTAAACAATCAATGGGGCTTTAAGCCAAATTATTATAATTCCAATACTAATACAGATACCTATTATCCAATGCTAACTTCGCAAGATAATGTCCTAATTAGAAAAACTGATGCCTCTAACAGTGTAGATGGTATAGCTAATGCCGATGAATATACTCTAAGCCTCGGCCTTAGAGCTGATTTTGCTACTAAGCAGGCTACTTATACTAATGAAGCTTTCATAATAGAATATGTCGCTAACCCAGATATTTTTGCTACCACCGTAGACTTTGCTGGAGTAGGCGTAGAGAGTGTTACTTTTTCTAATGATACTTATGGTACTACTACCGTTAATAATTCTGGTGAAGTAATAAATCTTAAATATGGCGCAACATACACACTAGAGGCCACCCTAGCTACAAATCACGAACTAGACAACTGGGCTTCTGTTAATGGCACGCTTGGCTCCACCACTTCCAATCCAACTACTTATACTATTACTGATGCCAATATACTTGCGGATACGATTACGGTAACAGGCATTAAAATTCCGAGCAATATTACTTTTAATGCTGGAGCTAATATTAATACTATTATTATTGCAGATTCATCTAATAATTATTATCCATATTATATTACCCCATCCACTCCTAAAACTTTCACAGACCCTACTCCAGGTACTAAATATATTGTAACTGTAGTACCAGAGGCAAATTACAAACTAAGCAGCTGGTCTGGAGATACCACAAATCTTGCCAGCACTACATTGCTCACTACCACCTATACCGTACCAGATACTTCAGCCACCCTAACCGCTACCGGTGAGGCCGGTTCTTATCCTTCCATGAAAAATTTCACCGCCGCAGATTGTACTGCTGCCACCAATGTTACTGATGCACGAGATGGCAAATCTTATACCGTGGCTCCGTTCACGAATACTACCACTTCCACTACCTATTGTTACATGTTAAACAACCTAAGATTAGATAGCACTACTGATGGCACCACCCAAAGAGTCCTTACTAGCGACGAT
>CAZFVK010000113.1:0-1237 GCA_964522475.1 uncultured Candidatus Saccharibacteria bacterium
ACAATTCTTAGAGCTGTTCACAAATACAAAGATTCACGTGAACAATTTGAGATGCGTACACACAAAAGACTTATTGATATCAAAAATCCAAGCAAGGAAACTATTGATGCGCTAGCGCACTTAGATTTACCAAGCGGAGTAGATATCGAAATTAAAACTAAATAATGGAGGAAAAAGTAATGAAAGGAATCTTAGGTAAAAAATGTGGGATGACACAAGTGTTTACTGAAGAAGGTAAATTAATCCCAGTTACTGTTATTGAGGTAGAACCAAATGTTGTAACTCAAATCAAAACAGTAGAAAAAGATGGATATGACGCAATTCAACTTGCTACTGAAACTGTCAGAGAAAAAGTAAGTAACAAAGCTAAAGTTGGTCATACAAACAAAGCTAACACAACACCTAAGCGCTTCTTAAGAGAAATTAGAGGAGTAAACGTAAATGATTACACACTAGGACAAACAGTTGGTGTAGACATTTTCGAAGCAGGGGAAATTGTTGATGTTACTGGAACAAGTAAAGGTAAAGGTTTTCAAGGTGTTATTAAACGCCATAACCAATCAACAGGTCCAATGGGACATGGTTCTCAATATCACAGAGGCGTTGGATCTTTAGGTACAATGTTACCAATGCACGTACTTAAAGGTAAAAAGATGCCTGGACAAATGGGTAATGTTCAAAGAACAGTTCAAAATCTAGAAGTTGTATCAGTTGATACAGAAAATAGTGTAATTTTAGTTAAAGGTAATGTTCCTGGTCCAAAAAAATCACTAGTTGTTATTCGTACAGCGGTAAAAAAACCAAATACAAAAAACGAAGCTAGCAATTTAGTGTCATATGTTAAAGAATCAGCTGTAGAAGAAGTAGCAGTTGAAGAACCAGTAGTAGAAGATACTCCAGTAGAAGAAACTACTACAGAAGAATAAATCATCACGACTATTAAGAAACAAAATTTTATTAAGTGATGAAAGGAGGAAACAAGGATGAAAAAAGTGGAACTTTTAAATCTTAAAGGTGAAAAAGTTAAAGACATTAATTTAAATGAAGAAATATTTGGAATTACACCAAACAAAGCTGTTTTAAATGATGCAATTATTTTATCAATGGCATCACTAAGACAAGGAACCCATAAAACTAAAAATCGTTCAGAAGTTTCTGGTGGTGGAAGAAAACCATGGAGACAAAAAGGAACTGGACGTGCACGTCAAGGTTCAATTAGAGCCGTTCAATGGGTAGG
>CAZFVK010000114.1:0-1213 GCA_964522475.1 uncultured Candidatus Saccharibacteria bacterium
GAGCATCCGTCGTGAAAGGCCAAGCACAAGCCGCCACTTTAAAGTGGGCATCTATGGCAGTGAATGCACTCCATCGTTCCGCGGGTTTCAATTAGGTTAATGCTCCTGTTGAGTTTCCCACAGCAGGGACATTTCAAGTCATAGTTTGTTGCAGTGTCCATGCTAACCTCCAACTGGTTATGGCATCTGATTTGCGGGGTTTTCAAATCGATTGGCATACAAATACCGCTTGATCGAAAACCATGTGTTCGTGCTGTATTCGTAATAGAGTTTCTTCTCTTTTCCGTCGATGATGGTCGTGTACTCGATAGGTTCTTTGCACTTGACCTCTCTTGGAATGAAGGGGCGCTGGCCAAGCACGCGAG
Organism: uncultured Candidatus Saccharibacteria bacterium; assembly: GCA_964522475.1. Classification (GTDB taxonomy): domain Bacteria; phylum Patescibacteriota; class Saccharimonadia; order Saccharimonadales; family Saccharimonadaceae; genus Nanosyncoccus. The sequence continues at coordinate 366 of CAZFVK010000114.1, forward strand.
TAACAGAGTAGTGCCGCGCTTTATAGGTGATTTTTTGCGGTATCAGCGTTCCGTCGCTCTTGAACTTCACGTCCACATCGAGGTTTATCCTCTTGTAGCGTATTTCAGGGCTCACAACGGATCACCTCACATCCTTTAGCACCTTTACTGCCACGCCTTGAATAATGCACTCATCCGGATAAACAACGATATCGTCCATTTCTTGGTTTTCTGGATGCAGATGGATTGTTCCGTCCGGATGGGGGCGGTATCGCTTAAGCGTAGCCTCATCCTCGATCAATGCCACAACAATCTGATTGTAGTCCGCAGTGTTCTGCTGTCGAAGAAGAATCAGGTCACCATCGTCTATAGTGGCCGGAGTTTTCCTTCGTTTTCCATGTCCTTGTACGCTCCAATCCATTTGTTCGTCTAGCTGACTAACGCTCTTGAAAGCGTCGGTGCCACCGTGGTGATGATTTCTACCGCAGCATTATAGTCTGTGAGATAAGGTCGCACCTGATCAGCTTCAACGATAACGGGCATCCGATTATGAATCTCGATCATGCTTTCATTAGCTGGGCGCGTGATGATCACAAATCTTGGGATACCTTCCACAATCTTATAGATCCCGCAGAGGTAGATTACTGCCTGGCTATCTACCCTGAAATAGTACTTTTCTTTCTTTTTGCCGGTCATATGTGTCCACTCATAGAAGCCATCAGCAGGGAGGACTACTCGCCGGTCGCGCAGGCTCTCAGAAAACATTGGCTTATCCGCTATGGTTTCCGTTCTGGCATTTCTGTCACTGCTCCACCATAAGAGCCTAAAAGTATTTAGCTTTATGGTTGAAGTTACCAACACGCCCGCTT
>CAZFVK010000115.1:0-1207 GCA_964522475.1 uncultured Candidatus Saccharibacteria bacterium
AGATTTTGATTGTGCGTTATAACATCTTTTACGCATACCAATCCAAATATGATATCACCTCAATCATCTATAACGATTTCACCGACAAGCAACTTTAATATTTCTGCTGTGAACTTCTTATTCTTGTCATTCTTATCCAAAAACTCAGTGTCGGCGTGAAGCTTTTCGTCTTTGCCCCAATAGAGCTTGAATTCACCAAACCCTATATCACCATGCCAGTAAACGCCGATTCCTCCGTTTGGAATAATTTCCGTACTGACAGGCCAAACCTCATCAATTTCCAGGTTGTCGCACTTTCCTGCACGATGCATTGAAGCAAGGCTCATGCTGTTGCCCTCCCATCCCACTTAAGAATATCCTCGACGATTTTATCGACAGCCATATTCCAGCCGGAATTGAAGCTGTATGTTATCGGGTCTTGCGGACTTTTATAGATATGCTGCAGGTAATTCCGTAAATCTCCGATGGCGTCGTCATAGCCGAGCTTGTACATGCTCTCATAAGACACGTTTCCGCTCACCGAAAGTCCTCCATCCCGTGGTCTTTAATCCACTCATGGATAAACTTTATCGCCTTTCCCATACTTTCCTGTTTGGCATTGAACTCCATATCACAGAAGTCAAGCTGCTCAAAAACGCATCAACGGTATACGTTATAAGCGTTTACTCGGTACAAACGGCGGTATTAAAAACAGCACGATTGTCTTTATCAGCGAGAGGCTTGCGCCGGAAATCAGGAGGCGTGTTGAGAACGGGCGCAATCAGGAAAAGGAGCTTGTGACGGCAAAGTTGGAGGCATTGTTGTCGATAAGAAGCCGTATTTCATGCGGTATATCTATCCCGCTCTGATGAAACAGTACAATACATATATTAAGAACACAGACAGAAATGCGCTCAGAGAATTCCAGATGACTGTCGATGAGTTATGTGCCATCCCAGAGAACGAGCGCAACGAGAGACAGAACGAATTTCTTAATTTCTTCTACAAGCGTATGCCAGTTGGCATGGGCGACTGCGTGATGAATAAAATTTGTCGCAGATTTGAAGACGCCTTTGACGGATATATAGGGAAACATAACGCCGCTGTAAAGTTTGATTACAGAATCATGCGGAGTGATGCCGAATATAAATCATATTCGAATGAAAGGATGAAAAAAAAAGGATGGCCGTTAGAAAAGGCGACCAAGAACAGGGTCGGCTTCAAGTCA
>CAZFVK010000116.1:0-1203 GCA_964522475.1 uncultured Candidatus Saccharibacteria bacterium
CTTGTCGCAGACAGTCTTGATATCCACAAGGATCTCCAGCAGTTCGTTTTGCAGCTTCTTTAATTCCTCGTCACTTAACTTGTATTCTGAAAAGCATCTTGTGTATAATTTTTTGCTGTCTTTCATGGTAATCACCTTTATATAAAGTTACAACTTTATATTTTTTCAATATATTTTATCCATGGTGTTTCTATATCCACAGCAAACATTTCATGCTCCGAACTGCCCATGATCGGTGTTCTCCAGTCGCCGAACTCTCTTTCCAACACTTTTTCATATTCACCTGGGCAATTTACGGTCGTGTTCTCAAAAGGCAATTTAACGGGATGCTCGAACCATGCGAGATCCCACATCTGACGAGGGTCATGACATTTTGTCGCGGTCACGCCAACCACGCTCGTTTTTGTCCCCTTTCCCGCGCATGCCTCCAGATATTCCTCTTTCAGCCATGTAATGTCCAGAGCGTCGACGGTGCGTATTTCTCTTTCTCTGCACAACTCGAGATACTCGGGAATGAAGCTCACGTACTTTTCGTTTATGTTTTTCCCTTTCTTCTGCAGGATCAGCGCATCGTGTCCGTGAATGCATCTCCAAAGATGCATAACTTTCTCTTTCTGCTCGGCACGCTCTTCCTCAGAATCCGGAACAGAAAAGAGCGGGAAAATATCAATGAATACTCCCAGGTCATGCTCAGGCCCTATATTTTCATACTCCCATTTCGTGAACCCGGTCGTATCGCTTCTTCTCAGTCTGCTGGCAACGACCATGGAATACGGATCGGAATAGATCCCTTGAAACGCGAAAGGATAACCGCATTCTTTCGGCGCGACCTCCATAAGCTTTTTATAGTCCGGCCAAAGCATCCAAAAGTCCATGTCGTCATCCCAGGGAATAAAGCCTTTGTGTCGGGCAGCTCCAAGCAGCGTTCCATCGGCCGCATAATAAGTCAGATTCCATTTGTTGCAGATCTCTTCGAACTTTTCAAACAGGCTTAGCTCTACCGCCCAAAGCTTTTTCGTTTCTTCTGAAACGATGTAATCGAGATCCATTCTCTTTTCCTTCTTATTCTTTAAGATTCATTCGTTGGGAGAAGCAGTTTTTCTTTTCATAATGGCGTCCCGGATCTGCGTACTGCTGGTCGTCTTTGTATAGGGGAAATAAATGATTTTTACGCCTTTGTCGGCGAAGAATTGTTCATACGTC
>CAZFVK010000117.1:0-1147 GCA_964522475.1 uncultured Candidatus Saccharibacteria bacterium
ATACAGTTTATGACTCCACTTAAAAAGTGTAGCCAAGGTCTTGAGTTGAATTAGTAAGAATGCCGCTCCACCAAGCGGTATTCTCCGATGCTCCTTACCCGTTCTTTTTCACGGCATCCATTATGTCTTCACCGAGCTTTTGCAGTTGCTCTATCGTAAGTCTAACCCTACCCGCCGCGATACTATCAGCATGTCCATCTTTAAATGAATTTGGATTAATCTGAAAAAACAATAAGTCTGCGACTTTGTTTTGGCTATCAAACGATAGCTGATGCCCGTCTACTGAAGCAGCTAGCGGCACGTTGTTTACGGTCAAATCAAGCAATGTTTTGTCCATGTGAAATATACTCCTTTATTTTATTAATTATACAACTTTTATTCATAATATCAATATTTGGAACTATTTTTTCTGGATTCTCCAATTTAACCATCAATAATCTGCCATTTTGTTTTTCAAATACCAACAGCTCGCCATCATTATTTTTCTTTAGCTCAAGCTCTTTTTTCTCTTTACTATAAATATCGTCATCAAAAATTATCAAATCCCCCACATATTTACTATACCTAATTTGCCAATCAGCATTTATCGTATTTGTCACCATATATCTACTCCTGGCACGTCATAATAAGTCTTGACAACATTATAGTTATTTTCCTTGTACTTAACTGCAATTTCAATAGACAAATTCTTTTTCGTTATCTTCGCAGGGTGATCAATTTTACCCAAAAAATCGTTACATCTATATACGCGAGTAACACTCCCGTCGCACTCATCTCTACCAGGCCGCATAGAATCAGCATTGCGTACAGCAAACCCAATATTGCCATAAACCGACGGATCGTTTAGTAATACCGAGTCGTGTGGCGTATGCCTCTCAGGGTCAAGAGCAGTAATATGGATCAAATTGTTATTGCTATCACGAAAAACATAGGGCTCATTCGGCAACCTAGCATCTTCAAAGCGCACAACTTTCGTACTGTCAATTTCTTTCATTCGTACCTACATTATATCAAATGACGTCCGCAAAAACAATATCTCACTAAAATACCGCTCCCCCGAGCGGTATTTATCACTATATATTATATATATTATATATATTATATATATTATATACTACCTACGGCTACCCTTACGCTTTTTGCTCAA
>CAZFVK010000118.1:0-1145 GCA_964522475.1 uncultured Candidatus Saccharibacteria bacterium
GTGCTGCCGCATAAGCGTGAGTTTTGATAACTCCAAGCCCCTCAAGCTCCGGCGCTACCCCTGGGTGAGACAAAATCAAAATCCCGCTCTCTCTTAAAAGACTGCCAAAAAAAGACAGGTTGATATTTCCAAAACCATCATACGGCGGATCGGCCAAAATTACGTCGAATTCCCCAAATTCTCCCAAATTCACCTGTGGTAAAGCCCCTTTTATCACCTCAAAACCATCGGTAATCCCAAGCTCTTCAAGATTATCCTTGATAATCTTGACCGCATCCAGAGATTTATCCACAAAAATTACTTTCAAGGCCCCGCGGGACAAAGCTTCTATCCCGAGCGCTCCCGAGCCAGCAAAAGCGTCTAGAACAGTAGCGTTCGTACATCTTTCCCCCAGCATATTAAAAAGTGCTAGCCTCTCTCTCGACCCCATCGGATGAGTTTTTCCTCCAGGTGTAGAAATCTTCCTCCCTCGATACTTTCCCCCTGTAATCATGATTTTTTCGGTAAAACCTTTCATAACTCCTCCAAAATTAATTTAATGTTGTAATCTGTTGATACTTCGAAATCCCCGCCATCAGCTCTTCATATTCTCCCATTTTGTCCCCCAATTTCAAAAACTCTTTTGCGTCTTTTCTCGCCCGAGCTATCAGCGTCGTATCCGAGAGCGAAGCAATCCTAAGATCCAGTGCCCCGTGTTGAAGCACTCCATAAATCTCCCCCGGCCCCCGCAGTTTCAAGTCTACCTCCGCCAGATAAAACCCATCGGTAGATTTTTCCAGTTCCCGTAAACGTTTAGACGGCTTATCATCCCCAGAAGTGAGCAAAAAACAATCCGATTTCACCGAGCCTCGCCCCACTCTACCTCTGAGCTGATGAAGCTGCGCCAGGCCATACCCCTCGGCATTTTCAATCACCATTAAAGTTGCGTTTGGTACATCTACCCCCACTTCTACTACTGTAGTTGAGACCAAAATATCAATTTTACCTCTCGAAAACTCCGTCATTACTGCATCTTTTTCCGCCGGCTTCATCTTGCCGTGCAAAAATTCTATCCTGAGTTTTGGAAATACTTCTCTTAGCCTCCTAGTCCGGGTTTTTACAGAGGTAAGATCCTTGCTAGTTTCTAGCCCATCCGGCATTTCCTG
>CAZFVK010000119.1:0-1112 GCA_964522475.1 uncultured Candidatus Saccharibacteria bacterium
ATCAAAACAAGCCCATCAACCAAGTAAGTCATCTTACTAATTCGTTAATTCGTCAATTCGTATTTTGGCAAGCCAAGTTCATTGAATTCGTTTATAATCTTAGCTCTTAAACATTGCTCTGTATATTGAGTTTCATCTTTTCTAGATTTGAGACGATCACCGAATATAGTTTTCCATCTGTAAAAAGCATTCTCCACAAGACTTCTTCTATGGTACTCTACGCTATTTTTCCATTTCTCTAATCCTCCCACTCTCTGTATCGCTCTTATTACCTTGTTTCTTTCCTCATAGCCAGGTACATCTACTAGTTTGCCATCTTTTAAATCATAGTGATAGACAGCGTTTTTCTTGGGTGGATCGATAATAGATGCATGAAAGCTTGCAACTAATTTGTAATTGTTTTTAGATTCATATGCTCCATCGCCGATGACGGTTTCTACTTTGTATTTGTTATCTTGGACCACCTGTTTTAAAAGTGGCTTGAGTTGAGTATTATCATGAGTATGCGCAGAAGTATTAGTAAAACCTATTATATCTCTTGCATTATAATCTAGGGCGATATGAGTCTCTCGCCAAGTATGACGCTTATCTTTCCCGTGTTTTCTCACCTTCCATTCACCCTCGCCAAATACTTTAAAGCCAGAGCTATCTATTAACATTACTATACCAGTCTTATTATTATTAATATGATTCATTTTTCTCTGGTAGCGAACTTTGATGCCGCCCATTCTCTTGGAGACGGTTGTATAATCTGGAGCTCCAGATATGCCCATCATCTTAAACAAGAACCCTACAAATCCAGTAGCCTGACGAAGTGGCATATGGAATAATTCACGGATTGTTAAAACGAATTCAATAAGCTCATCGGTATATTCCATGGGGCGACCAGGTCTACCAGTCTTAGCTGGCACAATAAGACCACCGTCTTTTATGAGTGCTTCCGATATGAATATAGACAAATTACCACGATTTTTGAGTGATTTGTTATATTCTGACCAATTTTTTATCTTTTTAGTGTTATTATTAATATGAGCAGTGTTTGTTTTTATTTTAGTTTTCATATTATAAGAATACCACTGCTCTTTTTAGTTGTCTAATTATTCAACAACGCC
>CAZFVK010000120.1:0-1097 GCA_964522475.1 uncultured Candidatus Saccharibacteria bacterium
CCTGCCTTAGCAGTCAAAATCGTGATGGTGGTAAGATTGGCAGAACGCTCAATATTTACCCGCGCAATCGTCGGGCGACTCTTAAACCGTTCTTCGATGGTCTTGCGGATTTTGTCATCCTCTACTAGCCAACGCCTAAAATCGGCCTTTCTAGTAAACCATTTGGATGACCAATCCTTACTAACCTGCAGACGGTAAGAGATTGGGTTTACTTTCTGTCCCATTACTTCTTCTCCTTTTCTGCCTTTTTATCATCGGTAGCTTTTTTGGCTTTTTCATCACCTGCTACTTCTACAAAAATGTTGCTTGATATCTTCTCAAACGGAAGTGCGCGACCCCTAGAGGCTGGTTTATACCGGCGCATCCTGGTACCAGTAGTTACTACGATTCTAGAAATTCTGATACTTTTTGGATCAATCGACGCTTTGCTGTTGTTGAGTAAGTTAGCGTTGGCTGATTCAATTGCCTTTTTCACCGCCTTAGCAGCTTTTCTTGGGGTGTTTTCAAGGATTACAATGGCATCTGCTACATAGCGATCCCGTACCAAGGAAGCCACAATGTTGGTCTTCCGAGGCTGAATATCAATCCCCTTCTCATATGCGTGTGCAAAAATAGTGTTAGCCATAGTTTATGCCTTTCCTTTCGCCGCCGCAGCTTCTGCTGCTTTTTTACCACCATGGCGTTTAAACTTACGGGTAGGCGCAAACTCACCTAGCTTATGACCGACCATATTTTCCGAGATAAACACCGGCACATGGACTTTGCCATTATGAACAGCGATGGTCCGACCTACCATTTCTGGAGAAATCGTAGAATAGCGCGCCCAAGTCTTTATCACGGTGCGATCTTCGCTGGAGAGAGCGGCAATTTTCTTGGCTAGTTTGAAGTCCACAAATGGACCTTTCTTCATACTCCTAGACATTATTTCCTCTTTCCTTCGTGGCGACTGCGCACGATCATTTTATTAGTTTTCTTATTGTGGCGAGTGCGATAACCTAGTGTTAGCTGACCCCACGGAGTACGTGGTGCTTTACCAGTACCATGACGACCACCATCACCACCACCGTGTGGGTGATCAGTAGCATTCATCACTACAC
>CAZFVK010000121.1:0-1077 GCA_964522475.1 uncultured Candidatus Saccharibacteria bacterium
AGTTCGAAAACACCAAGCATAAGCGTTTTGGAAGAGTGGGGAGATATGTATTTGGTGCTCTTCGTATCTGTTATTTGGCGAGTTCGAACTTGCAATTGTCGTGATAATAAGCTTAAATACGCAAAACATTTTAGGAGTTTATCATGGCTATTAAGTTAGAAGATGCTGTTGCGGTCGTACAAAAAGAGATTCGCAAGTGGCGCGAGAAATATGAGTCTGTTGCGAATGAAAACGGGCAAGACCACCCAATTATGGTCGAAGGTGAAACCATAGCCGGCTACTTCTGTCAGCTTATGGTGAATCCTCAAGAAGTCGCTAAGATTTTCGTCGATTACGACTATGCGCTTTATCGTGTTCTCGACGAAGATGCACCGGACGCTATGTGGGAAGATTTAGGTCGAAAGTTTGGCTTAGAGCATGTTTGCTCGGTGGATCTATGAAATTGCCTCTAAATAATCGATTTCTGGTATTCGATCTAATATCAAATTTGAAAAGTTCATTAATGATTCCAAATCTTCTTTAATAGATTTTTTGCCATTGAGGCCAATATTGTCTTTTATATGGATTGCATTTCTGAGTTTCCTAGTTTCTTCTACCCATTCATTTAGATCTAAATCATCGAAAAGAAAAAGAGTATCTTTTGACTTTGATGATGCTGAACTAAAGTTGAGATCTTTTAATTTAATTGTTTTACCGGACCTATCTTTGATGGGGTTATTGTTGTAATCTTCGGCGTATATGTAGAAGAAAGTAGTTAGCCAGAACTCTATGATGGATCCAACCACAGCCTTTTCGATGATTTGTTCGGCAACTGTAGGTTTTTCTATATTCTCTAATTTAGGAAGATGGGTAGTCATAGATAATAGCCTATCAAATGGAAGTGTTTTTAACTTGTTAATGGCACTTTTTGGTGCACATCCATAGATATCTCCACCTGGCGAGCATTTTTTAATAAGCTTCTCTGTATTAGTAATAATGTTCTTGACTGTATTACTGCACATTGATATTAAATAGCTCCGAAATATTTCTCGAAGAAGCTCACAAGACGCTCAATAACGCCTTTCTTCTTACCAGAGC
>CAZFVK010000122.1:0-1028 GCA_964522475.1 uncultured Candidatus Saccharibacteria bacterium
TGCTGAATTTCTTGCCAGTTCTAATCATAAATAAATTATACTATAAATCAAGCCACCACGCAAGCAAGACGACTGATGCAAAAATCAAAAATCACTTTAATAATATAATCAAAAATTTTCCAGAAGCCACATTATTAATTATAATCCAAAAGAAAATCAGAATTCACTTTAGTACTATAATCAAAAAATGAAACGGAATTCACTTTAACAATTATTATCAAAAATTGAGTTGAAATTCACTTTCAACTCAATTTTCATACTAAATTCTTTTCGTTGGGGCTTTTCTTGCAAGAAAAGCCCCACTAAGCTACCTACTAGTAGAACAAGGTATTACTAGTAGTTTTGGGACGGTGAATCAGGATACGGGATGGAATAGTAATGGGTATAGCAATGTGCAAAAATCGCCAATTTATACTACTCGGAGCGGCTACTTCGATGGCGGCAGCTTCAACTATCAGGCGTCTTACGGCGCCTTGTGGTCTGGTACTACTTACTCAGGTACTGACGCGTACGGCCTGTATTACAATAGTAGCAATGTCTACCCAGCCGACAACTCTTACCGTCAGTACGGTTTTCCAGTCCGCTGTATCGCCCGATAGTAGTATTTAGTTGCGCCAGAAAATGTTCGCGAGCAGACCTCCGCGACTGACGAGGAGCGGATGGAACGACTGAGCCCCGTAACGACGGGCGCGAAGGAGTGTGCTGCGAACGAACCATTTTCGGCGCCTAATAGAACGCGCCCCGAGACAGAGCATGAACGCCAACTTCCAAAAGATTTTTCGACATTATAATCCAAAAGAAAAATCAGCATTCACTTCTATATTATAATCAAAAATTGAGTTGGAATTCACTTTCAACTCAATTTTTATCCTGGTTTTCTTTGCTGGGGTTTCTTTTTCCGAAAAGAAACCCCAAACTAAAAGAAGTCCCAAAGCGTCAGCGAAGTCCTACCGCTTTCTGCACCTCATATAGTTTCTTATTTGCCACCTCGTTAGCATACTTCTCGCCTGTTTCTAGAATACTATACA
>CAZFVK010000123.1:0-1026 GCA_964522475.1 uncultured Candidatus Saccharibacteria bacterium
TGGTTGTTTCAATTGATAAAATTAAAGCAGCTACACTTCTATCAATGATAGGTTGTGTAATTTTTGATGAAGGACATAAAGAGTAGGTTTCTTTTGCTAGCTTGTAGATATTTATAGCTAAAGTTTTGCCTGCTTTTGATTGTCCTCTTTTTTGTGCAATTTTATCAATTTCTTTAAAAAATTTTTCTTCTTTAATATTTTTTACACTTTCAGGATTATTATATTTTTTGAATATAATTATTCCTAATAAAAAATTATTTTCATTTAACAACTGATAATATCCAGGAAAAACAATATCACATAAATTTGATAAATCATTCTTTTGTTTAACTTTGATATCATTGAAAGTAAAATATTGTCTAGATAAAAATCTAAGTTCTTTATATTTTTCTTCTTCAATCGTATTTGGTTTTAATTTATACCAATTATCACAACAATATTCAGCTAATTTTAGAGAATCTTTTTTATCATTTTTTGCTTTTCTTAAATTTCTATCTAAATATTTTTTAATTTTCAAAGGATTTTCAGCAATTACACAATAACCTTTATCTAATAAATAGGTTAAAATAGGTAAATGATAAGTTCCTGTTTGTTCCAATACAATCTTCAAATCTTCTTTTAAAAACGTAGATAATTTTTCATTTAATAAATCTAAGTTTGATAAATTATGATTGATTTCAAATGGTTCTTCAATAACCTCTCCTTCAACACTTAAAATTGATACTGTACTTTTTCCTTTAGATACATCAATTCCAACTCCATACTTCATATTTTCTTCCTTTCTTTTGATTGGTTCCAACTCTCTTACATACTCTCATTATGGCTCTTTACACGAGAATTATTTCAGTCTCAACTTACTTAAACGAATATAGAATGTAGAGGTTGGTTATCACTATTGCGAACGAGTACTTTAACTCCTATTAAGATACGATAACCAATCCTACCACAATTCTAATAAAAAAGAGTGTAATGTTCAATCTTGATCAATGGATTTACTAATTACACTTTTATAGTACCATATTAAGA
>CAZFVK010000124.1:0-1005 GCA_964522475.1 uncultured Candidatus Saccharibacteria bacterium
TCCTTCTCCGCCAACAAGCAGCAGTCATCCCGTCAGGGGTGGCTGATTTCTTTTTGGAAAAGTCCCGTGGGATTCGAACGGGAGCGGTAGTGAATGGAGCGCCGGGGGCGCTCCAGAGCCGCGACCCGGCCTCCGCCGCAGCGGAGGTCGAATCCCACCCTTTTTATGTCGGGGAATCCCACCCTTTTTATAACAATGATCCTTCCTCCTTGTTCTTCTCTGCCTCACTGTGATATGATAGAAAAAACACCGGGAGGCGAGGCCATGAACATTCATTTCATTCAACAGGATCCCTGGGTCGAGGGCGGCGAGTATCTGAACTGGGCCGGGCGGAACGGACACGGCGTTTCGATCACGCGCTGCTGGCTCGGTGAGACGGTGCCGCAGGAGGCGGAAGCGGACTGGCTGATCGTGCTCGGCGGCTGGCAGTGCCCGGCCACGACGAGAGAGGAGTGCGCCTATTTTGACGCCGCCGCCGAGCGGCGGCTGATCCGCGCGTATCTCGAAGCCGGGCGCGCCGTGATCGGCGTGTGTCTCGGCGCGCAGCTGCTGGGCGAGGCGCTCGGCGCGCCGTATGAGCACAGCCCGGAGCGCGAGATCGGCCCCGTAAAGGCACGGCTGACCGAGGCCGGGCGCGCCGACCCGTTTTTTGCGGCTTTTCCCGCCGTGTTCGACGCCGGCGAGTGGCACAACGATATGCCGGGGCTGACGCAGGATGCCGTGATTTTGGCCGAGAGCGACGGCTGCCCGCGCCAGATCGTGCGCTACGGAAAATGGGCGTACGCTTTTCAGACCCACATGGAGTTTTCCCATGAGATCGTGGCAGCGGGACTGGCCGACGTCGGCGGGAAAATCCCCGTCAGCGGCCGCTTTGTCCAGAGCGAGGAGGCGCTGCTGGCCTATGACTATACGGAGATGAACCGCCTGCTCTCGACCTTCCTCGACGCGCTCGCGGCAGCGTATGAAAGCCGGCTCTGTGCAAGGTAAGCACTGCATATAAAGCGC